>CAZFUQ010000055.1:10517-18611 GCA_964521905.1 uncultured Cellulosimicrobium sp. | reverse complement strand
CATCCGCAGCCAGCACCGCCAACCGCTCCGCAGGAGCGATCACGACCTCCATCAGCTCACCTTTCTCCGGCCGACGAGGGCAGCACCCACGGCGGCGACAGGGACGTCGGTGGGCGCGAGGGACACGCGCTCCGCCAGACGCAACGAGGACAGGAACGGGGAGGTGCGCGACTGCTCCACGAGCGCGGCGCGCACCGCGTCGAGCAACGGCTCCCCCAGGGCCGAGACGCCGCCGCCGAGGACGACGTGCCGGACGTCGACCGACAGCTCGAGGATGCGGACCGCCGACGCCACGGCGGACGCGAACTCCGCCTTGATCCGCACCGCTTCCGGGTCCCCCGCGGCGGCAGCCTCGAACAGCTCGGCCGGCGCGGGACGACCGTGGCGCGACGGCCAGCGTGCGGACAGCGCGGTGCCCGAGGCGTACATCTCGACGCAGCCCCGCTGGCCGCACGCGCACCTCGGGCCGTGCGGGTCGATCGGGATGTGGCCGATCTCGCCCGCGGCGCCGCTCGCGCCGCGCCGCAGCTCGCCGCCCAGGACGATGCCGGCCGCGAGGCCGGTCCCCAGGGCGAGGAAGGCGAGGTCGGACCCGTCGTCGCCCCGCAGGTGCGAGGCTCCGAGCGCCGCGACGTTGAGGTCGTTGTCCACGCGGACCGGGACTCCCCCGATCTCGCGGGACAGGACGTCGGCGAGGGGGAAGCGCCCGCCCTCGATGCCGAGGTTGACGGCGTGCGTCACGGACCCGTCGTCGGGGTCCACCAAGCCGGGGACGCCGACACCCACGCCGTCGAGCGCCGCGAGGTCGACGCCCGCGCGCCGGGCGACCTCACGCACCGCGCGCGCGGCGCTGGAGACGACGCCCTCCGGGCCACGGACCGTCGGGAGCCGCAGGGTCTCGCGCGCGACGCCGTCGGGCCCGAGGAACGTGGCGAGCACCTTGGTGCCGCCGATGTCGAGGCCCACCGTCCGCCCCGCCCCCGTCCCGGCGCCGGAGCGCCGGTGCGGGGTCAGGGTCGCGCCGGGCCGGCCGGCCGGGGCTGCGGCCGCCTCGCCCGCGAGCGAGGCGGCCGTGCTCAGGTCGTTCACGTCAGCCCTTCACCGCACCCGAGACGAGACCGCCGGTCATCCGACCCTGGACGATGAGGAAGAAGACGATCACCGGGACCGCGATGAGCGTCGACGCCGCCATCACCTCGCCCCAGTTCACACCCTGGCTGACGCTCGAGTTGAGGAAGCCGCGCAGCCAGAGCGGCAGGGTCTGCGCCGAGTTCGACGGGAGCGCGACGAGCGCGATCGTGAACTCGTTCCACGCCTGGAGGAACGCGTACACGCCGGCAGCGACGAGCCCCGGTGCGAGGAGCGGGAACGTGATCCGGATGAACGCGCCCGTCCGGCTCAGGCCGTCGACCATGCCGGCCTCCTCGAGCTCCGCCGGGACGCCCGCGACGAACCCGCGCAGCATCCACACGGTGAACGGCACGACGGCGGCCGTGTACAGGACGGTCACGCCGATCGCCGAGTTGAGCAGCTCTGCGCTCGACAGCATCCGGTACTGCGCGATGAACAGTCCCTCGGCAGGGAGCATCTGGATGAACAGCAGCGCGACGATGAACCCCTTGCGCCCGCGGAACCGGAACCGGCTGATGGCCAGCGCGGCGAGGAACGCGAAGACCAGCACGAGCGCGACCGTCGACAACGTGACGACGAGGCTCATGCGCAGGGCCGCGAGGAACGAGTCCCCGTCGAGCACGCGCGCGTAGTTGAAGAAGCCTGCGTCGAGGCTGAAGAACGTCGGCGTGCGCGACTGGACCTGCGTGCGCGGAAGGAGCGAGGTGTTGATCATCCAGTAGACCGGGAAGACCCACACGAGCGCGACGACGACCGCCGTCACCGAGGCGAGGACCTTGCCCGGGCGGACGCGTCGACGGACGACGTCGCGGGGGCTCGTCGGGGAGGCCGGGCTGTGCCGGACCGGACCCCTGGTCGAGGTGGCGGTGCTCATGCCTCGTCCTCCTTGAGCAGGCTGCGGACATAGGGCCAGCTCAGCAGGATCGTCAGGAGCAGGACGAAGATCGAGACCGCAGCGGCGCTCGCGAAGTCCTGGCGCCCGACGCCGAGCTCGTAGATGAAGTTGCCGAGCAGGTTGGTCTCGGAGATCGGGGCCCCGCCGTCCTGCAGCAGGCGGATCTGCGCGAAGACGCGCAGGTCCCAGATGATCTGCAGGAGCAGGACGATCGCGAGCACCGGCCGGATCATGGGCATGACGACGTGCCAGAACTTCTGGGTCGCGCTCGCGCCGTCGAGCGCCGCGGCCTCCATGACCTCGTCGGAGACCTGCGTGAGCGCCGCGTACACGGACAGCGCGACGAACGGCACCGACATCCACACGATGATGAGCGTCGCGACGAAGAAGAACGACATCATCTCGGCGAGCCACGAGTGGCCCTGGTACTGATCGAACCCGACCTGCACGAGGAGCCAGTTGACGACCCCCGAGCGCCAGTCGAACAGCCACTTGAAGACGGTGACCGCCGCGACCATCGGCATCGCCCAGGCGAGGAGCATCGCGATCTGCAGGACGAGGCGCGAGACGGTGCCCGCCGCCTTCATGAGCAGTGCGAAGAGCGTGCCGAGGAGGACGGTGAGCGCGGCGTTGACGAAGCAGAAGGCGATCGACTTGAGCACGACGACCCAGAGCTCGGAGCTCGTGAAGAGCGCCACGTAGTTGTCGAGCCCGACGAACTCGGGCGGCTGCCCGAACTGCTGGGCGAGACCGAACTTCTGCAGGGAGGTGACGACCTGCCAGTAGACCGGGTATCCCATGCCCAGGAGGATGACGGCGATCGCCGGGACGATGAGCAGGTAGGGCGCCTTGGACCGGGGCCGACGACGCAGGGGCGTCGGTGGTCGACCGCCGGTGGGCGGCACGGTCGCCTCGGCGACCGCGGACGAGGTGGTGTTCATTCAGTGCTCCTCCCGAGCTCGTCCCGCCCGGGCCGGTCCTGACGGTTCCTCCGTCAGGACCGGCGCGGGCGTGAGCCGCTCGGACTCAGGTCGGCGAGGGTGTCGTCAGCCGTTGTTCAGCATCGGCGTGATCTGCTCGTCGTACTCCGCGGCGAGCGCGGTGACGTCGCCGCCCTCGGCGATGGCCTGGAAGAGCTGCTCGTAGACCTTCGCGCCCTCGACGGCCGCCCAGCCCGGCGCCGGCGGCGTGAGCTTGGAGTCGGCGGCCGTGGAGACCATCGTCGTCGCGAACTTGTCGTCACCGAGGGAGTCGACGAACTCGCTGTTCGCCGGGCCGAGGCCGTTCTCGCCGAGCATCTGCTGGTAGGTGTCCGAGAAGATGATGCGCAGCAGGTTCTCGGCGAGCTCCGGGTGCTGCGACTGGGCCGAGACGGCGATGTTCGAGCCACCGGCGAAGACCGGGGCGATGCCACCGTCGACGCCCGGGAGCGGGAAGATGTCGAACTTCGTGTCGTCGAGCATGCCGTCGCGGACCTCTTCGCCGTCGTCGTTGGTCGTGAGGTCACCGATGGACCAGCGCGCCCAGCCCGGGGCCATGATCGTCGCGGCCTCGGCCGGGGCGCCGTCGGCACCGTCGTTGAGGAACTCCCAGTACGCGACGTCCTCGGCGGTCGCCGGCACGTTGGAGGCACCCTCGAAGATGTCCTGCCACTGCTCGAGGCCCTTGATGGTGTCGGGGTCGCTCAGCGTGGACACCCACTCGCCGTCCTCCTCGACGGCGAGCTCGCCGCCGTTCGCGAAGACCCAGGAGATGCCGTTGCGCCAGTCCTGGCCGCCCATGGCGAAGCCGGACTGGGTGTCGGTGCGCAGCGCCTTCACCGAGTCGGAGAACTCGCCGAGGGTCTGGGGGACCTCGAGGCCGGCGGCCGTCCAGATGTCCTTGCGGAAGAACATGTAGCGCGAGCCGAAGTAGTACGGGAGCGCGAAGTTCTGGTCGCCGACCTTGCCCGCGTCGACGAAGGACTGGAGCAGGTTCTCGCCGCCCAGCTCCTCGTACAGCGGCGTGAGGTCGCGGAACGCGCCCACGGTGCTGAAGGTCGACGCCTGCGTGTTGCCGATCTCCGTGACGTCAGGGGTGTTGGCGGCGTCCGGCAGGGCCGTCGTGAGCGCGGGGACCAGGTCCGGCCACTCCTTCTGCTCGATGACCAGGGTCGAGCCCGGGTTCTCGGTCTCGAAGGTCTCGACCAGGTAGTCGCGCAGCTCGTCCGGCGTGTCGGGGCCGGCGAGCCACAGCGTGATCTCGGCGGCCTCCGCGGTCCCGTCGCCGGTCGCGGTGTCGTCGTCGCCGGTGCCGCCGGTGCCGCAGGCGGTCAGGGCGAGCGCCAGGGTGATCGTCGACGCCACGGAGGTGGCGACGAAGCGGTTCCTCTTCACTGGGTGCTTCCTCTCGGTGATTCTTGCGGTGGTGGCGGCGATGCCCCCACCCGAGGTGTGGCAGGAGTCCTGCGTAATTCAGCGTGCGCAGAGGTGCTGCGTCCTGCGCGCCTGGGGTGCTGCTGCACTGGGGGTCCCAGGGGTCTTGGGGAGTCCGGGGACCGGGGTCCCGGACGGTTCGGGCGTGGAGGTCAGGCCGCGAGCGCTCGGCTCACGAGACCCCCAGCTGTCCGGACAGGACGAGGACGGCGGCCCCAGCGAGGACGACGTCTTCGTCGAGCGTGGCCATCCGCACCTGGAGCCCGCTGCCGATGACCGGCATCGTGCGGGAGCGGATGGTCTCGAACGCCGCCTCGCGCAGGGGGCCGTCGAGCAGGTCCGCCGGACCGCTGACGAGCACCTCCGCGAGGTTGAGCGCGCTGACGACAGGAGCCAGGGCGATGCCCAGCGTCCTGCCCACCGACGCCAGGACGGCGTCGGAAGCCTCGGTGTCGAGGCCGTCCACCGCGCGGCGCAGCGCCGGCACGGACAGGACGGTCTCCAGGCAGCCGCGGCGCCCGCAGGCGCACGGCTCGCCGCCGTCGACGACGGTCACGTGGCCGAGCTCCCCGGCCGCGGCCGCGTGCCCGCGCACGCGCGCGCCGTCGACCATGATCCCGGCGCCCACGCCCTCGCCCACGGTGAGGACGAGCAGGCCGTCGCCGGCCGCACCGCCGAACGTGAACTCGCCGAGCGCGGCGATGTTCGCGTCGTTGGCGACGTGGACCGCGAGGCCGAGACGCTCGGTGAGCTGCGCGGCGAGCGGGACGTCGTACCAGCGGCGGTTCGGGGCCTCGATGACCCGGCCGTCGGCGTCGACGACGCCGGGCGAGCCGATGCCCACGCCGATCACCGGCTGGGTCGCGGACGCGATGAGGCCGCGGCAGAAGCGCATGAGGAGGTCGACGAGCTCCGTCCCGGTGCGACCGTCGACCGCGAGGCTCTGGCGCACCACGAAGTCTCCCGTGAGGGTGAGGACGGCGCCGCGCAGCACCTCGTCGTCGGTGAGGTCGACGGAGACGATCTGGTATGCGCTCGTGCGCATCCCGACGAGGATCGCGGGCTTGCCGACGCGCTGGCCCGGACGGACCCCCAGCTCCTCGACCAGCCCCTCGGCGATGAGCACCGAGACGAGGTCGGAGATGGTGACCCGCGTGAGCGAGGTGGCGCGCGCGAGGTCGGCGCGGGACGTGGGCCCCTCGTGGAAGAGGTGCTGCAGCACGAGGGAGCGGTTGTGGGCCCGAGCGTGCTCGGGCAGCACCTTCGAGGTCGGTCTGAGCCCTGCGCTCAGCCTCCTGCTCGGTGCGCCGTTCCCGGTGACTGCCGTTGTCATGTTTGTTAGTGAACTGCCTTTACTAAGTCGCTGTCAACTCACCCACGCGCTTCGTGATCGAAACGTTGCCGAGCGCGGGAGGCCCCGGGCGCGCACGGTCAGGCACCGATCCAGCCCCGCGCACCCGCGTGCTGCACGGACCTCGTCGCGACCACCACCGCGCCCTCGAGCGCCTCGCGCCACGCGTTCCCGTCCGCGACGGCCGCGGCGAACGCGCCGTGCACCACGTCCCCGGCACCGAGCGTGTCGACGACCCGGGTCGGCCGCGGCACCGCGACGGCGTACCGCTCCCCCGCCTCGAGCACCTCGACCGGCTCCCCGCCCCGCGTCCGGGCGACGAACCCCGGACCGAGCGCGGCAACGGCGTCGAGCACGTCCTCGGGACCCGCTCCCGGGGGCCGGAAGTCCGCCGAGAGCACGACGGCGTCGCACAGCCCGATCATCTCCGGGGCGTCGGGCTTCCACGAGCCCCCGTCGAGCACGACCGCGCACCCTCGCTCGCGCGCCCGGCGTGCGACCGCCAGCGCGACGCCGGGCAGGTGACCGTCGAGCAGGAGGACGTCGCCCGGGCCGACGTCGCCCACGAGGCGGTCCACGTCGGGCTCCGCGCCCGGTCCGGGGGCATCGAGTCCCGTGGCGTTCGTGCTCACGACGGCCCGTTCCCCCGTGCCGCGCGTGACGAGCACGGTCGACACCGCGGGTTGCGCCACGCCGCTGTCGCCCGCGGCGTCGACCAGCTCGACCCCGCACGCCACCACCTCATGGCGCACGACGTCCGCGAGCGCCCCGACACCCACCGCCGCCACGAGGCGCGTCGGCACGCCGAGCGCGACGGCGGTCGCTGCCGCGTTGGCGGCCGGCCCACCGAACGTCGCAGCGAGCGAGCGTGCGACGACCTTCTCGTCGGCGCCGGGCAGTCGGTCGACGACCTGGACGACGTCGAGGGTCACGAGTCCGCAGCACACGAGCACGCACCCATCCTGCCGTGCCCGCTGCGGTGGGATAACGACCAGTTCACAAGTCGGTCACGATGCTGCGCTGCGTGTCCGGTTCGCACGGTTGGCGTCCTACTCTCGCAGCATGCGGACCTCTCGTCGCCCCCTCGCCGTCGCCACGGCGCTCCTGCTGGGCGGGGCCCTCCTCACCGGCTGCACGGCGTCGGGGGGCGACTCCGCGTCGTTCTCCGGGGACACCGGCGGGTCCGTGTCCGAGGAGCTGCTCGACGCCGGTGCCCCCGACGCCTCGGACGGCGCCCCCACCGGCATCGCGGCCGGCGACGAGGCCGCCCAGGGCGAGGTCGAGCGCGAGGTCGTCACGACCGGCTCGGTCACCGTCGTCGCCGACGACCCGTCGGCCGCGGCCGAGGCGGTCGCCGACCTCGCGGAGAGCGCCGGAGGCCGGGTCGAGGCGCGCCGTCAGTCCGAGGCCGCCGACGGTCGCCTGCCCAGCGCCGAGCTCACCGTCCGGGTGCCGGCCGCGCAGACCACCGCGACGGTGGACGCGCTCGAGCAGGTCGGCCAGGTGCGCGACCTGTCGATCGAGGCGGTCGACGTCACGGGCACGGCACGCGACCTCGACGCGCGCATCGAGGCGCTGTCCACCTCCGTGGAGCGGCTGCGCACCCTCATGGGCTCGGCCGCGACCACGGAGGACCTCCTCGCCGCCGAGCAGGAGCTCACCACGCGCCAGGCGGAGCTCGAGTCGCTGCAGTCGCAGCGCGCGACCCTCACCGACCAGGTCTCGATGTCCACGTTGCACGTGTCGATCGTCCAGGTCGCCCCGACCGAGAAGCTGGCCCCGGGCGGGTTCGTCGGCGGTCTGCAGAACGGCTGGAACGCGCTGCTCGCGGCGGTCAACGTCCTGGTCGTCGTGCTCGGCGCGCTCCTGCCGTGGCTCGTCGTCGCGGGCGCCGTGGCGCTCGTCGTGCGATGGGTCGTGCGTCGCGCGCGGCGACGAGCCGACGGCGATATCCCGCCCGCCGCGGTCGACGGCGCGGACGACCCCGACGACGACCCCGACGCGCCGCCGCAGGGACGCAGGCCGCTCGTCGGCGCACGCTGAGACCACGTATCACGTCGCATCGGAGCAGGCGCGGAGCACCTCTCCTCGGTCCGGGACCTCAGTCCTTGAACTGATACTCCGTCTCAGGCATACTCACGAGGGTTCGGGCGAGACAGGGACGTCGTCGCCCGTGCTACTCGAGGGCGAGCTTGCAGTACCTCACGCTGGACTGGCCCACGGAGCACGGCTGGGTGTACTACAACTCCCTGCAGCAGCTCATGTACTTCCTGGTGGTGTTCGTCGCCGCTCCGTTGGCCGCG
>CAZFUQ010000055.1:4703-10417 GCA_964521905.1 uncultured Cellulosimicrobium sp. | reverse complement strand
CGTGTTCCTCGTCTTCACGACGGGCGCGCTGCGCAACCTCAACCACATGTTCGCCGCGTCGGACACGGTGAGCTGGGCGGGCTTCGGCTGGTTCGCCGCCGGCCTCGCGGTCGCGATCGGGGCGGTGCTCGCGGCGCGGCCCCTCGTGACGGCGCCGATCGCCTCGCTCTTCGGCAAGGTCAGCAGCCGCTGAACGACGAGCAGACACGACGAGGGGCGACCCGTGGCGGGCCGCCCCTCGTCGTTGACAACTGACTGTCGGTGGAGCTGCAGGGAATCGAACCCTGGTCCGGTGGCGCTTTTCCAGGACTTCTCCGGGCGCAGTCTGCATCGGATTTTCTCGGCCCCCGCGCTTGCGCAGACTCATTCGCGGACGGGCTCAGTCGCCTAAGAGTCCCGCCGACCCCGGCGACGAGGGTCAGCAGCAGTGGCTCTCTAGATGACGCGAGCTACCGGGTCGAGAGCGATCCCGGGCTCACGGACTTCGGGGCTCGCTCAGGCGGCGAGGGCGAAGTCGTTGCGCGTGTTATCGGCAACTATAGGTTCGCAGGCATCGTTAGCGAGATAAGCCTGCATCCTCGGCCCGCTTCTCCTCGAAGCACGACCACCGTCGAAACCGATCAGCCCCATGTGCAGTTGTCAACGCACCGCACCTGTCCACCGTTCGTCCCTTCCTCACGGAGGGGTTGTCGCGGCGTGTGCAGCAGGTCCAGCCTACGCGATGAACGCCAGCGGGCGCACGGATATTTCCGCGCTCGACGCGTGCGGTGCGCGCGACTCAGCGCTTGCGGCTCAGGGCGTCGACCAGGAGACCGCCCGCGATACCGAGCAGGAAGACGTCCTTCGCCAGCCCGGTGCCCTGCTCCGTCGGGCGGACCCCGTCCTCGCGCGTCATCCCCGGCGTCCTGAGGTACATGCCCACGAGCCCCGCGGAGAAGGCTCCGAGCCCGACGGCGACCAGCCCGGTCGGCACGAACGGGACCAGGAGCGCGGTGCCGAGCGCGATCTCCGACGTCGAGAGGATCTTCGTGAACTTCTGCGGCTCGACGTCCTCGAGGAAGGAGTACGTGCCCGCAGCCATCCCGTGGACGCCTTGTGCGGTCGCCTCGTCGGCACCCCGCTTGTTCAGGCCGGAGTTGAGGATGTACGCGCCCGCGGCGAGACGGGGAATGTACTGGCGCAGCTTGACCATGGGACCTCCAGGTACGCGGTCGACGTCGCCGCGTCGGTCGCCGGGCGCGCCGGACGACCGGGGTGCGGCCTCGCCCCCGACCGTACGACGAAGGCGAGGTCGTCACCAGCGGGTGGCCCCGTCGTCGGGCACCGGACCCGGGGGGCTCGCCCCGAGGTCCCCACCCGTCCCGGCGTGCCTCAGCGCAGCTCGCGCTGGCGCATGGCGCGCTGCGCCTCGCGGTTGTCCTGCTGCTCCCGCAGCGCCTGACGCTTGTCGTACTCCTTCTTGCCGCGCGCGAGCGCGATCTCGACCTTCGCGCGCCCGTCGAAGAAGTAGAGGGACAGCGGGACGATCGTGTGCCCCTTCTCCCGCGTCTTCGCCTCCAGACGCAGGATCTCGTCCTTGTGCAGGAGCAGCTTGCGCTTGCGGCGCGGCGCGTGGTTGTTCCACGTCCCCTCGAAGTACTCGGGGATGTGGACGTTCTCGAGCCATGCCTCACCGCGGTCGACGTCCACGTAGCCGTCGACGAGCGAGGCGCGCCCCATGCGCAGCGCCTTGACCTCGGTCCCGGACAGGACGATCCCCGCCTCGAACACGTCCTCGATGACGTAGTCGTGGCGTGCCTTGCGGTTGCTGGCGACGACCTTGCGGCCCGTCTCCTTCGCCATCGGTGTGTCCTGCCGTCCTTCGTCGTGCGTGCGGGTGCCGTCCTGCGCGGCACGCGTGTGCCGGCGGACCAGGGTAGGCGCGTCCCCGGAGGGGACGGTACCGATTATCCCCGAGAACGACGGCAGCGGTGGCTCGCGGGACGGCGAGCGCCCGCGCGACGGATCAGCCCAGGACCGACATCGGGTCGATCGTGGAGCCGTTCACGTACACCTCGAAGTGGAGGTGGCACGCCCCCGACAGCCCGGTGTTGCCCGAGTAGCCGATGATGTCGCCCTTGTTCACGGCCTGCCCGGAGGAGACCGCGAAGCGTGTGAGGTGGTTGTAGCTGGTCATGAGGTTGGACCCGCCGACCGTCCCGTGGTTGACCAGCACCTGGTTGCCGAACCCGTTGCGCCACTGGGCGTGGACGACCGTTCCCGGACCTGCGGCCATGATGGGCGTCCCGCAGTAGGCACGCAGGTCGGTCCCCGCGTGCAGCCGGTAGTACCCGAGGATCGGGTGCAGCCGCATCCCGTAGCTCGACGTCACGTGCGGGACCGCCGTGGGGAACGACAGGAAGCTCGAGAGGCTGCCCCGGTCCCCGCCGGACCCTCCGCCCCCGCCCGACGACGACCCGCCACCGCCGCCGCCACCACCGCCACCGGCCGAGGAGCCGCCTCCGCCCGACGACTGCGCCTCCCGCTGGCGGCGCGCCTCCTCCTCCGCGGCCTTGCGGTCGCGCTCGGCCTGCTCGGCGATGATCGCCTTGATCTCGTCCTGCAGGGACTGCTGGGCGGCCTCGTTCTCGGCGACCTTCGCCTCGGCCGCGGCCTTGCGCTCCTCGATCGTGGCCTTCTTCACCTGCTGGTCCGCGATGAGCTGCTCGACCTCGGCCTTGCGGTCGGCGGCGGCCTTGCGCGCGGCCTCGGCGGCGACGAGGTTCTCGTCGGCCTGCCGCTTGAGGTCGGCGACGGTCTCGCGCACCGCCTGCAGGCGCGCCTCGCGGTTGCGGGCCACCGACTCGGCCTCGAGGAGGTCCTCGAGCGAGCGCGACTGGCTGCGCGCCGCCGTCGACGAGACCGCGTACTCCTCGATGAACTCCTCGGTGCTCTGCGCCCCGGTGACGATCCCGAGGCTCGACACGTCGCCCTGCCCGCGATAGGCCTGGCGCGCCATCTCGGCGATGCTCGACTTCGCGTCGGCGACCTCCGTCGCGCCGCGGTCGATCTCCGCGCTGATGGCCGCCTCCTGGCCGAGCGCGTCCTCGAGCCGCTGCGCGAGCAGCTCCGCCTCGCGCTGCGTGCGCTCGACCTCCGCCTCCGCCGCGTCGAGCTCGGCCTGCGCGACCGGCAGCCGGGCCTCGATCGCCTGCAGGTCGACGACGGCCTGCGCCAGCTCCGCGTCGGTGTCCTCGAGCTCGGACTGCAGCGTCTCGCGGTTGCCCAGGATCTCGGACTGCCGTCGCTCGGCCTGGGCGCGGCGGTCGTCGATGTCGTCGGCGGACGCCGAGGCGACGCACCCGACGACCAGCATGGCCGTGGCGAGCAGGGCCGCGGTGGCGCGGCGGAGGTCTCGGGTCATCTCACACCCTCGTGTGGCGGTTGAGCGTGACGACCGAGGACACGGCCGCCAGGAGGAACGCGACCCCGACGAGCGCGGGTGCGATACGCAGCACGTCCGCCTCGTCGACGTAGGCCACCCACGTCACGGACTGCGACAACCAGTCCGTGACCAGGTACTTCACCCCCACCCAGAGCCCGCCCACGGCGAGGAGCGCGCCGAGCACCGCGGCGATCGCCCCCTCGAGGAGGAACGGGAGCTGGATGAACAGGTTGGACGCGCCGACGAGCCGCATGATGCCGGTCTCCCGCCGTCGGCTCAGGGCAGAGAGGCGGATCGTCGTCGTGATGAGCAGGACCGCGGCGAGGAGCATCACGGCAGCCAGCCCCGCGGACAGCAACGACGCCCGGTTGAGCGCGAGGAAGAGCGAGTCGAAGATGCGGCGCTGGTCCTCGACGACCTCGACCCCGGCCCGGCCGGTGACCACGTCGTTGACGACCTCGTAGTTCTCCGGGTTGGTCAGCTTGAGCCGGAACGAGGCCTGCATGTCGTCCACGGTGAGCTGGGTCCCGAGGTAACCGTCGGGGTAGCGCTCGGAGAAGGCCTCGAACGCGTCGTCCTTCGACTCGAAGTAGACCGTCTGCACCTCGTCGGACAGCTCGGACCCGAACAGGTCCTCGAGCGCGGCGATCTGCTCCGGCGTCGCCTCGCCCCCCGCGCACGTCGGTGACGGCGACCCGGCCGGGCAGAGGAAGACCGACACCTCGACCTTGTCGTACCAGTCGTCCTTGAGCTTGCCGATCTGCGCCTGCAGGAGCAGCGACGCACCGACGAACGTCAGGGACACGAACGTCACGAGGACGACCGAGATCGTCATGGACACGTTGCGGCGCAGGCCCTGCCCGAGCTCGGCGAGGATGAACTGGAGTCGCACCCCGATCACTCCCCCGCCGCAGCCTCGGCGTGGCGGCGCACGGAACGCCGCGCGGGCGCGTCCGTCCCCGCCGGGCCGACGCCGTCGTCGCCCGCCGCGGCCCCGTCCACGTCGGCCCCGCCGTCGGGCGTCGTGCCGCCGGGCGCCGCGCCGTCGGGCGTCCGCGCGTGCGGGACGGCCGTGGTCGGGACGGACGCCGGTGCCGTGCCGTCGAGGTCCGGGATGACGTGCCCCCGCGCACCGTAGGCGCCGTGCGCCTGGTCGCGCACGAGCGTGCCGGTCTCGAGCTCCAGCACGCGCCTGCGCATCTGGTTGACGATCTCCTCGTCGTGCGTCGCCATGACCACGGTCGTCCCCGTGCGGTTGATGCGGTCGAGCAGGCGCATGATGCCGAGCGACGTGGTGGGGTCGAGGTTCCCGGTCGGCTCGTCGGCGAGCAGGATCGGCGGGCGGTTGACCATCGCTCGTGCGATGGCCACACGCTGCTGCTCGCCGCCCGACAGCTCGTGCGGGCGGCGCTTCTCCTTGCCCGCGAGGCCCACCATCTCGAGCGTCTCGGGGACGGTGATCGAGATCGTGTGGCGCGGCTTGCCGATCACCTGGAGCGCGAACGCGACGTTCTCGAAGACCGTCTTGTTCGGCAGGAGGCGGAAGTCCTGGAACACGACACCGATCTGCCGGCGCAGCTTGGGCACGTTCCAGCTCGACAGCGACCCGAGGTCACGCCCGGCGACGAAGACCTTGCCCTTCGTCGGGCGCTCCTCGCGCAGGATGAGGTGCAGGCACGTCGACTTCCCGGACCCCGAGGCACCGACGAGGAAGACGAACTCGCCGCGCGTGACCTCCAGCGACACGTCGTCGACGGCAGGTCTCGCGCCGCGCGCGTAGACCTTGGTGACGTTCTCGAAGCGGATCACAGCGGCACGTTCCTCGGGTCGGGGTCGTTCCGTGGACGCACCGGAGCGCGCCGCACGATCCCGAGGGTAGGCACGTGGATCCGGCCGCGGCAGGCTGACACGCCGCACCCCGGCGCATCAGTCCGTCGCCCGGGTCACCCACCTCGGGCGTGCCTCAGCGTGCCGGCGTCGCGCCTACGCGCCGCGCCGCCGCGCCTACGCGCGTGCCTCGCGCGCACGGACGAACCCCCGCGTCGTGCACGGAGGTCCGCGCGTCAGCCCTCGATCTGCGCCCCGCGACGCCAGCGGATCCCGGCCTCGATGAAGTCGTCGATGTCGCCGTCGAACACCGCCGACGGGTTGCCGACCTCGTGCTCCGTACGCAGGTCCTTGACCATCTGGTACGGCTGCAGCACGTAGGAGCGCATCTGGTCGCCCCAGCTCGCCTTGACGTCGCCGGCGAGCTCCTTCTTCTTCGCCGCCTCCTCCTCCTGGCGCACCA
>CAZFUQ010000055.1:0-4693 GCA_964521905.1 uncultured Cellulosimicrobium sp. | reverse complement strand
GTCGGGATGTGCGTGATGCGCACCGCCGAGTCGGTCGTGTTGACGGACTGCCCGCCCGGGCCCGACGAGCGGAACACGTCGACCTTGATCTCCGACTCCGGGATCTCGATCGAGTCGGTCTGCTCGATGAGCGGGATGACCTCGACCGCCGCGAACGACGTCTGCCGGCGGCCCTGGTTGTCGAACGGCGAGATCCGCACGAGGCGGTGCGTGCCCGCCTCCACCGAGAGGTGCCCGAACGCGTACGGCGCCTTGACCTCGAACGTCGCCGACTTCAGCCCCGCCTCCTCGGCGTAGGAGGTGTCGAGGACCGTCGTCGGGTAGCCGTGGCGCTCGGCCCAGCGCAGGTACATGCGCAGCAGCATCTCGGCGAAGTCCGCGGCGTCGACACCGCCGGCACCCGACCGGATCGTCACCACGGCCTCGCGCGCGTCGTACTCGCCGGCCAGCAGCGTGCGGACCTCGAGCAGGTCGAGGTCCTTGCGGATCGCACCGACCTCGGCCTCGGCCTCCAGGAGGGTGTCCTCGTCCTCCATCTCGTTGCCCATCTCGACCAGGGTCTCGACGTCGTCGATGCGCTGGCCGAGCTTCTTCACCCGTTCCAGCTCCGACTGCGCCGCGGACAGCGCGGACGTGACCTTCTGCGCCGCGTCCGGGTCGTCCCACAGGTCGGGGGCCGACGCCTTCTCGGAGAGGTCGGCGATCTTCGCGCGCAGCACCTCCGGGTCGCTCACGCTCTCGATGGACTCGAGCGTGCTGCGCAGCGCCTTGATCTCGGCGGGAAAGTCGATGGTGGCCACGAGGTTCAAGGTTACGCGACGTCCCACGCGGTCCGCGCCGTCGGGCCGGGACCCTGCCCGACGGCGCGCTCACCGCTCAGTCCTTCGTCTCGCCCCGGGCCGCGGCCGTCGTGCCCGACGGCGCGGCCTCGCCCCGGGCCGCCTGCTGGCGCCCCTCGTCGCGGGCCTTCGCGAGCAGGTCGTCGAGACGCCTGCGCCGACGGCGCCGGTCGTCACGGACGCCGACCACGAGGACGACGACGATCGCGATCAGCAGGAGCTGCGGCCACGGGACCGCCCACGTCGTGACGGTGACCGTCACGGGCTCGAGCGCGGCGTCGACCTCGTCCTCGGCGACCGGGGTCGGGGTGACGGTGATGGTGGTGGTCACGGGGCCGAGGGGCCACACGTCGGCGATCCGGACCGAGCTGCGCTGCGCGCCGTCCGGGAACACCTCGCCGACCGGTTCCGCGGTGCGGTCCGCCCCGGCGAGGCCGAAGAGGGCCGAGGTCGACACCTCGCCCTCGGCGCCGAGACGCACGTTGCCCTCGTTCGCGACGTCGTAGGAGACCGTCAGACCACCCGCCGCGAACGGGTTCCACGAGGGCGCGTACGACGCCTTGACCTCCTGGACCGCCAGAGCCGGCCGGACCTCTCCCGTGACGCGGGTGGAGACACGGAAGCCGACACGGCTCTCCACCCCGACGCTCGTCCCGCCCTCCCCCTCGCCGGTGCTCTTCACGGTCGCGGCGAGACCCGCCTCGTGGTCCCCGGGCGTGGCGTTGTCCGGCACGGCCACGGTGAACGGCACCACGACCGTCTCGCCGGGCGGCACCTCGACCGAGTCCGAGACCTGGATCCAGGTCCCGGCACCCGTCGACTCGCGGTCGGACGGCAGCATGTTGAACCGACCCTTGGGGTTGATGTACCCGTCGGCGGCCTGGATCGAGAAGGTCACCGCGACGTCGCTGAAGTTCGACACGGCGAGGTGCTCGGACACCGACTCCCCGGGGTCGAGGACGAGCTCGACGCGGGACCGGCCGTCCGGGCCGTCCGCGTCGGCAGGCTTGACGCCCCAGGTGACGACGTCCTCGGTGTCGAGCGGCAGGACGCTGCTGGACGCCGCGCCCGCGGGCAGCGCCGGCGCGAGGGCCGCGACGAGGGCGGCTCCGGCCGCGACGACCCAGCGGGCGAGGCGACGCGGTCCGTGGCTCAGGTGTGGTGCAGGGTTCACGCAGGTGCTCTCTCCGTACGACGGCGGGCCGCCCACCCGGACCGACCTGGTGTCGGACGAGTGGAGCGGCCCGCCGTGGACTGCTCGGTCGACGGTCGAGCGTGGCCGACCGTCAGGTCGCGAGGACCGGGTGCTCAGTCCTCGAAGAGGGAGAGCGTGATCGTCGAGGAGTAGGCGCCGGCGGCGACGTCCTCGGCGGTGCGCAGCGTGAGGCCCGCGGACGCGGTCCACGAACCCTCCGGGTTGACCTCGGCCGAGTCGAAGGCCGACACGAGGAGGTCCTGCTCGGCGAGGCCCTCGCCACCCTCGAGCGCGGGGTCGACGCCCTCGCCGGCCTCGACGAGGCCGCTCTCGCTCCCGCTGACGAGCGACGGCGCCCAGCCGAGGTTCGCCGCCGCGATGGTGCCGGCGTCGCCCGTGAAGTCGGAGGCGCTGCCCACGACGTACCAGAACGCACCCTCGGCGACCTCGGTACGCGTGTCGGTGACGGTGACGTCGGGCAGGGTGCCCGTGAACTCACGGGTGCCCTCGACGGTCGAGTCCTGCTCGGCGAGCGTCGTCGCGTTCGAGGCGACCGAGAGGGCGAGGTTGCCCGGCTCGACGTTCGACTCGATCTCGACGGAGACGTCGACACCCTGGTCGTCGCCCACCTGGTCTGCGGAGGCAGCGGACGCCAGGGCGACCGTGCCGATGAGCATCGCGCCGAGGGCACCCCCGGCGACGAGCTTCTTCGTTGCTCGTGCATTCATGTTGTGGATCTCCATCGTTGGAGTTGTTGTCGGACCGGATCACCATAGCGGCGAACCTGGGGTTTTCACAGGGTCATACCCGAAGTGGCCATCTAAAGTTAAGAAAGTGAACTAAAGCGGGAGCGCACACTCACGCGTCGTCTCGACCTTCCCTCCCCGGATGCTCGTCGTCGAACAGCAACAGGTGCTCACCACGCTCTGGCACGTGACTCTGCACGGACGATGATGCCATCACTCCAGAGCTGGGTCACCCAGCTGATCATGGCGGGTCGCGCCCGTGCCACGAGGCTGACGCCCGCCGTGCGCCCGTCCGACGTCGACGCGTCGGCGATCACGACGTCGTGCAGGCCGGTCAGCGCGGACGGGTTCCGTGCCAGATAGTCCTGGACGTCCGCCCTGATCGAGGAATCCGTCAGGGTGAGCACGGCGCCGTCCTCCGGGGTGTGCGCCTGCCCGGTGTAGAAGGTCTCGTGCGTCATGGAGTCGGCCGCGGCGAGGGCCAGCGCGTCCGCGAGCTCGAACAGCCGCTTGCGCTCCAGATGGACCTGCGTCGCGCTCACGACGACCGTCACGAGAAGCAGCGCGAACGCCACGAACGCCGACGTGAGCAGCATGATCTGACCTCGGTCCCGCTCGCCGGCCGTCCCGCGCAGCCGGCGCAGCACCCCCCGGCCCGTCATGGCCGCCTCCCGGCGTACTCGTCCACGGACGCGACGTGCCGCGCCTCCACGGGGACGGACAGCGGGACCGCCGAGCGCACGAACGACGGGACGAGCGGGAGCGGGACCGCGAGCCGCACGTGCGCCGCGACCTCCCCGCCCGGCTCCAGGCACGGCGTCGTCGTGCAGGTGAGCGTCAGCGCGTCGCCCTGCGCGACGGCGTCGAACCCCTGGTCCCGGAACGCGAGGGCGACGGCCACGGACGCGAGCCGCGCGCCGTCGGCCCCGGTCGGAGCCGTGACGTAGGCTCGCGCGGCCTCGCGCGACGCCCCCTCGACGGCGAACGTCGCCGCCTGGACCCGTCCCACCGTGAGCACGAGGTACATCGCGGGGAGCAGGAGGACGAGCGCGACCCCGAGGAACTCGACGATCGCGTTGCCCCGCTCCGCAGCCCCGCTCTCGCCGCGCAGGCGTCGCAGCGCCCTGCGCAGGGCCCGGCTCACGGAGCCTCCTCGAGGGCGTGCCCGTCCACGGTGACCAGACCCGAGGGACCGAGGAGGCCGACCACGGGGAGCGGCGCCGACACCGTCACCTCGACGACCGGGAGGCCGTCGACGACGGTCTGCCGCGCGGAGACGTCCTGCGCGTACCGCGACGACAACGACGCGGTGACGAGCTCGCGCGTACGGGCGACGCCGTCGGCCGGCCCGCGGTCCGCCCTTCCCGCGACGCGGGCGCCCTCCGCGGCACAGTCGATCAGCGTCGCGCGCACGTGCACCGCGAGAGCGACCTGCACCACGCCGAGGAACAGCACGAGGACGAGGACCGAGACGAGCGTGAAGTCGACGACCGCGGACCCCCGCTCCCCGTCGTCACCCGCCGCACACCGACGCACCGTCAGGGCGCCCCGACGCTGCTGATCGCGTTGCTGAAGGCCTGCGTCAGGGCCGGTCCCGCGACAGCCCACAGCGCGATGACGAGCCCGGCGGTCATCAGCGTGATGAGTACCCAACCGGGCACGTCGCCACGCTCGGGAGCATCCCGGACCAGCCGTCGCAGACCTGCCCGCACCGCGCCCCGCGCCCCGCTCTTCCCGTTCGTCCCCCGCATCGTTCTCCCTCTTCGTCCGTCGTGTCGTTGTCGTGCTGCCGGTGCTCGTCGCGTCGGGGAGCCCCAGGTCAGAAGCCGATCCGCAGTGTCGCGATCGACGGGAAGACCGCGAAGACCACGGTCACCGGGAGGATGAGGAAGACCACCGGGACCATCATGGCG
>CAZFUQ010000054.1:12984-18679 GCA_964521905.1 uncultured Cellulosimicrobium sp. | reverse complement strand
GCATCCGTGCCACCGTCTCGCCACGAAGGAGCTACGAGTTCTCACCGACCTCCAGCGTTCCCTTCGACCCGAACGTGTCGACGCTGCTCACTCGTAGCTCCTTCGTGGCGAGACGGTGGCACGGATGCCATGGTTCAGGGGGCTTCGCCCAGACTACGCCGGGCCGGTGCGCCGCTCCGGACAGGACCCAGAGGACAGCCGGGGCGGTGGTCGGCGGCTCGTCCACGACCCGCTGCGACCTGCACCGAGGCCAGCATACCCCATATATCTTGACGTCAAGATATATGGCGGTCCCGTCCCGCGCCGCTCCCGTCGGAGAGCCTCAGAGGTCGCACTCGCACAGGAGGTTGAGCTCGACGACCTGCTCCCCCTCCTCCGGGCGCGCCCACGCCTCCGCCTCGGCGCGCGTCGCGAAGCTGCGTCCCGCGAGCCGCCCGTCGGCCCGGAGCACGCTCACGCCCACGACGTCCCGCACGTCGTCGACCGCACCCTCGGCCGTCGGCCCCGGCACGCCGGGCCGGCCCGTCGTCGCCATCCCGCACACCTCCACGCTCGTCGGTCTCTCCATCCTCCTGCGCGCGCGGGCGCCGCGCACCCCGCTCCGCCCGCGGTCGGCCGGAGCACCCGGAGGACCACCAGGGCGGATCGGGCCCGACGGCCTCCCGCCTCAGCGCGTGAGGACCGCGACCGCCTCCAGGTGGTGCGTGTGCGGGAAGAGGTCGAAGGCGCGCAGGGAGTCGAGCGCGTACCCGTGGCCCGCGAGGTAGGAGACGTCGCGGGCCAGCGCCGCGGGGTCGCACGCGACGTAGACGATGCGCGACGGGCGCCGGGCCGCGACGGCGTCGACGACCCCGCGGCCCGCCCCCACGCGCGGCGGGTCGAGCACGACGACGTCCGCGCCGGACTCGTCGGCCGCGAGCACCGACCCCACCGGGCCGTGGTGCAGCTCGACGTGGTCGAGACCGTGCGCGTTGCGACGCGCGTCGCGCACGGCGCGCTCGTCGCCCTCGACGGCGACGACGGAACCGGTCGCACCGACCGCCGCGGCGAGGGGCGCGGTGAACAGCCCGGCGCCGGAGTAGAGGTCGAGCACGCGGGCGCCGTCGACGTCACCGACGCCGTCGAGCACGGCCTGCGCGAGGGTCGCCGGCGCATCGCGGTGCACCTGCCAGAAGCCCTCCGCAGCGACGCGGTACTCGTGCTCCCGGCCGGCGATCTCGACGCGCTCGGTCACCGAACGGCGCGCGTTCGGCCGACGGTCGAGCGACCCGGCGCGCCACGGCTCGCCGTTCACGAGCAGCACCGGCGCGGAGCCGGCGGGTGCCACGAGCTCGATCCGGGTGCCGCGGCGCCACGTGCGCGTGAAGACCTTCTCGCGCTCCGCGAGCTCCGCGACGTCGTCGGTCGCGAGCGGCATCGCGTCGAGCGCGACGACGTCGTGCGAGCGGAACCGGTGCATGCCCGCGCGCCCGGTGCCGTCGGCCACCAGGTCGATGCGCGTGCGGTACGCGAGCCCGTCTCGCTCGTCGTCGCCCGGCAGACCCTCGACCTCTACCTGAGGGTGAGCCTCGCCGAGGTCGACGTGCGCGAGCCGGCGCAGCTGCTCGGCGAGCACGTCGCGCTTCCAGCGACGCTGCGCGGGCAGGGCGACGTGCGCGAGCTCGCCGCCGCCCACGCCTCCCGGACCCGCCTCCGGCCACACCGACGGCACGCGGTCGGGCGAGGCCTCGAGGACCTCGACCGCGTCGGCACGCCAGAACTTCGCGTCGTCGCCGTCCTCGGTGACGCGCGCACGCACGCGCTCCCCGGGCAGGGCGTGCCGGACGAAGACCACCCGCCCGTCGTGACGCGCCACGCAGTGCCCACCGTGCGCCACCGGGCCGACCTCGAGCTCCACCTCGACCTCAGGTCGAGGGTTCGTGCGCGGGGACTGCCGGGTCTGCCGCTCACCCCGACGGTGACCGGAGCGCCGACGGTCACGGTCGGCGGGACGGTCTGAGGGTCGGTCGGAGGGCACGGCGGGGCCACGCGAGGAGGACGGCATGCCCCCAGTATCCCGGATGCACGCCCCGCCACCCGTCAGTAGCCCGTGAAGCGCTGCCGGAAGCCCTCGCCCTCGAGGCCGGTCTGCCCCTCCGTCGACGAGAGCTGCCACGGGACCGACGCCACGACGACGCCCGGGGTGAACAGGAGCCGGCCCTTGAGGCGCAGCGCGCTCTGGTTGTGCAGCAGCTGCTCCCACCAGTGCCCGACGACGTACTCGGGGATGTAGACCACGACCAGGTCGCGGGGCGACTCGCGGCGCACCGAACGGACGTAGGACAGGACGGGCCGCGTGATCTCGCGGTACGGGGAGTCGAGGACCCGCAGCGGCACCGGGAGGTCGAGCGCCTCCCACTGCGCCATGATCTGCTCGACGTCCTCCGCGTCCACGCCCACGGTGACGGCCTCGAGCACCGAGGGTCGCGACGCCCGCGCGTAGGCGAGCGCCCGCATCGTGGGCTTGTGGATCTTCGACACGAGGACGATGGCGTGCACGCGGCTCGGCAGGGCGCGCGCCGCGGCGGCCTCGTCGCCGAGCGCGAGCTCGTCGCGCACGGTGTCGTAGTGCTTGCGGATCGCGCGCATGAGGACGAAGACGAGCGCCATGGCGAGGATCGCGATCCACGCGCCGTGCGTGAACTTCGTGACGAGCACGATGACGAGCACCGTCGCGGTCATCGCGAGGCCGACCGTGTTCACCACGCGCGAGCGGCGCATGCGGGAGCGCTCGCGCGGCTGGTGCTCGGTGCGCAGGGCACGCGTCCAGTGCCGCACCATGCCGAGCTGGGACAGCGTGAAGGACACGAACACGCCGACGATGTACAGCTGGATCAGTCGCGTGACCTGGGCGTCGAAGGCCCAGATGAGCACGATCGCCGCGACCGCGAGCGTGATGATGCCGTTGGAGAACGCGAGCCGGTCGCCACGCGTGTGCAGCTGGCGCGGCAGGTAGCCGTCCTTCGCGAGGATCGACCCGAGCACGGGGAAGCCGTTGAACGCCGTGTTCGCGGCGAGCACGAGGATGAGGCCGGTCACCGCGGAGACGATGTAGAACAAGACCGGCGCGCCGCTGAACACCGTCTCCGCGAGCTGCCCGATCACCGGGTGCTGGACGTAGTCGGCCGGCAGCGGCTGCCCGTCGATCGAGAGCTGGGTGTGCGGGTCCTCGGCGTACTGGACCCCGGTCGCGCGCGCGAGGAGGAGGATCACGAGGATCATGACGGCCGAGATCCCGCCGAGCAGCGCGAGCGTCGTCGCGGCGTTGCGGGACTTGGGCTTGCGGAAGGCCGGCACGCCGTTGCTGATCGCCTCGACGCCCGTGAGCGCCGCGCACCCGGACGCGAACGCGCGCGCGACGAGGAACGCCCCCGCGATGCCGATCAGCCCCTGGTCGAACCCGCTCTCCGCCGTGAGCTCGAACCGCGCGCTCTCGGCCTGGCCGAGCGACCCGGTGACGTAGCGGAAGAACCCGACGACCGCCGTCGTGCCGATGGCGAGCATGAAGAGGTAGACGGGGATCGCGAAGAACGTCCCCGACTCCTTGACCCCGCGCAGGTTGACGAGCGTGAGCACCACCACGAGGCCGATCGCGAACAGTGCCTCGTGGCCGCGCAGCGCCGGGATCGCGCTCGCGGCGTACTGCGCGCCCGACGAGATCGAGACCGCGACCGTGAGGACGTAGTCCACCATCAGCGCCGAGGCGACGCCGACGCCGGCCGTCGGGCCGAGGTTCACCGTCGCGACCTCGTAGTCGCCCCCGCCCGACGGGTAGGCGCGCACGTTCTGGCGGTAGGAGGCGACGACGGTGAGCAGCACCACGACGACCGCGAGACCCACCCACGGCGAGATCATGGTGGCGCTCAGGCCGGCGATCGCCAGCGTCAGCAGGATCTCGTCGGGTGCGTACGCGACCGAGGAGAGCGCGTCGGACGCGAACACGGGCAGGGCGACGCGCTTGGGGAGCAGCGTGTGGCCCAGGCGCTCGCTGCGGACGGGCCGCCCGAGGAGCAGCCGCTTCGCGGCATCAGCGATCTCCGACACGAGGCCTCATGCTATGCCCGACGGCGCCCTCTCGCCCTGGTGCGCGCCGATCCGCGCCCGAGCGGTAGCGTTCGTTGCGTGCACTTCGTGATCATGGGCTGCGGCCGTGTCGGCGCGACGCTCGCCCTGTCGCTCGAGTCGAGCGGCCACTCGGTCGCCGTGGTCGACCAGAACCCGGACGCGTTCCGCCGCCTGCCGGCGGAGTTCTCGGGGAAGAAGGTGACGGGCGTCGGCTTCGACCGCGACACGCTCGTGCAGGCGGGCATCGAGGACGCGTACGCCTTCGCCGCGGTCTCGGACGGCGACAACTCCAACATCCTGTCGGCGCGCGTCGTGCGCGAGACGTTCGGCGTGGAGAAGGTCGTGGCCCGGATCTACGACCCGCAGCGGGCGGAGATCTACCAGCGGCTCGGTATCCCCACGGTGGCGACCGTGCGCTGGACGGCCGACCAGGTCCTGCGTCGCATGCTGCCGTTCGGTGCGACCGACGAGTACCGCGACCCCTCCGGTCGGGTCCGCCTCGCGCAGCTCGACTTCCATCCCGACTGGATCGGGCGCACCGTCCGCGCGATCGAGGAGGCGACGGGTGCGCGCGTCGCCTTCGTCAGCCGCTTCGGCGACGGCGTGCTCGTGACCGAGAAGACCGTCCTGCAGGAGAACGACGTGCTGCACGTCCTCATGGACGACGGCCGCGCCGCCGTCGTCGAGCGCAAGCTCACCCACGCACCGAAGGTCGAGGCCGAGTGATGCGCGTCGTCATCGCGGGAGCCGGTTCCGTGGGCCGATCGATCGCCCGCGAGCTGCTGAGCCACGACCACGAGGTCATGCTCGTCGACAAGCAGCCCGCCGCGATGCGCGTCGCGCAGGTCGCCGAGGCGGACTGGCTGCTCGCCGACGCGTGCGAGCTCTCCTCGCTCGCGGAGGCCAAGGTCGACGAGTGCGACGTCATCGTCGCCGCGACGGGCGACGACAAGGCCAACCTCGTCGTGTCGCTCCTCGCGAAGACGGAGTTCGGCGTTCCCCGCACGGTCGCGCGCGTGAACAACCCCAAGAACGAGTGGATGTTCGACGAGTCGTGGGGCGTGGACGTCGCCGTCTCGACGCCGCGCATCATGACGGCGATGGTCGAGGAGGCCGTCGCCGTCGGCGACCTCGTCCGCATCTTCACGTTCCACCAGTCGGGCGCCGACATCCTCGAGGTCACGCTCCCGCCGTCGTCGCCGCTCGTCGGGCACCGGGTCGGCGAGGTGAGCTGGCCCGCGGACACCGTGCTCGCCGCGATCGTGCGCGGCACGCGGCCGATCGCGCCGAGCACCGACGACACGCTCGAGGCCGGCGACGAGCTCCTGCTCGTCACGGGCGACGAGGCGGACGAGGGTGCGCTGGGCCGGCTGCTCGCCGGCGAGCCCGAGGCCGCGGAGCCCCTGCGGGCGATGCCCGTCGAGGCGCTGGCCGAGGACCCGATCACGCCTCCGGAGACGGCGGGCGGCGGACGAGGACCCACGTGACCCACAGCACGAGCGCCCACAGCGGGATGCCCATGACGAGCCGCGCGGTCCCCAGCCAGCCGACGTCGCCGTCGAGGTAGAGCGGCACCTGGACCACGAGCCGG
>CAZFUQ010000054.1:10708-12974 GCA_964521905.1 uncultured Cellulosimicrobium sp. | reverse complement strand
GCCCGATCCACAGCCACGTCGCGGCCGCGTAGCGGCGCAGGAGCGTGCGGTCCGAGCGCCAGGCCCGCGCCCAGCGGGCGAACGCGCCCGGCTCGGGCTCGGCGGCGGTGCCTGCCGCGGAGGTGCCCGCGGCCTCGCCCGCGCGGGTCGCGTCGGACTGCGCCGCCGGTTCCTCGCCCGTCCCGGCGGCGACGCCGAACCCGCTGCGGAAGCCCTCGACGACGAGGCCGACCAGGGGCCACCGCACGACGACCGACACGAGGAGCGCGACGAGGTACGCCGCATTGGTCCACAGGCCCCACGCGAAGTAGTCCTGCGCCTCGCCGGAGCGCCAGGCCCACAGGACGCCGATCGCGACGCCGAGGAGCCCGCCGAACGCCTGGGTCACGGGCGTGCGCTGCACGAGGCGCGCGGCGACGGCGACGAGCGCCGCCCCGACGGACGTCCACAGCGCCCACTGCAGGTTCGTCGTCGCGACGTACACGACGACGAACACCAGGCCGGGCGCGACGGACTCGACGAGCCCTCGCACCCCGCCGACCGCCTCGGCCACGGAGAACCGGTCCCCGGCGAGCGCGCGCATGCCGCGCGCGGGCCCGTCCTCGGGCGCCGCGACGTCGTCGACGACGGTCTCGACGACCTCGGCGTCGTGCGCGGGGCCCGCTGCGCCCGACGTGGGCTCCGGCCGGGGGTCGGGGCCCGGGTCACCCACGGGGCCGCCGCTCGCGTCGCTGCTGCTGGTCATCTCGTCGCGTCCTCGGTGGCTCGGGGTGGCTGCGGGCCCGGCAGGGCCTCGGTCCGCAGGATCGTACGGCACGTGTCGCGGCGTCCGGCGCCGCGTCACTCCCCCGGCTTGGGCAGGAGCTCGTAGCGGGGGTTGAAGATGGTCCGGCGACCGTCGACGTCGCACACGAGTCCCTCGACGAGGGCGCGGCGGCCGGGCTCGATGCCCGCGATGCGCCGGCGTCCGAGCCACACGAGGTCGATGACGCCCGACCCGTCGTAGAGCTCGACCTCGACCGTCGGGACGCCCTCGCGCGGGCGGAGCACCACCGAGCGCAGCACGCCGGAGACCTTCGCCCGACGGCGGTTGGGCAGCTCGGCGACGGCGCGGCAGCCCTTCTGGCGGGACGCCTCCGTGCGCTCCTCGCCGGCCGTCACCTCCTCCTGGGAGGCGAGGGCCGTCCGCCAGGCGTCGCGCAGGGTCGGGACCATGTCAGCGGATCTCCGTGATCTCCGGCCCGCGGTTGAGCGGGTCGAACGCCGGCGCCTCGGGTGCGCCGGCGGGTGCCGTGACGGGCGCGGGGGCCTTGCCCGGCAGGTGCAGCGCGAGGAGGTCGCGCGGCGGGCGCGGGTTCTGGTCACGCACGACGACGATGTTCGCGAACACGGACTCGAGCAGGCGTGCCTCGGCCGGGTCGACCGCGGCCTTGCCCGTGATGACGCCGCGCAGGAACCACCGGGGTCCGTCGACGCCGACGAAGCGCGCGGGCCGCACGCCCGGGCGCCCGTCCGGCGTCTGGGCCGGGATCCGCGCGATGAGCTCGCGGCCGAACGGGCCGGGGACGTCGTCCACGGTGCCGCCCTGCTTGGTCACCGACGCCGCGATCTCGCCGCGGATCTCGTCCCAGATCCCCTCGGTCCGCGGCGCGGCGAACGCCTGCACCTGGAGTCCGGACCCGGCGGCGGCGCACGCGACGCCGGTGATGCGCTGGGTCTTCTTGTCGACCTCCATGCGCAGCTCCATGCCCGGCACGCCGGGGAGCCACACGGCGCCCAGGTCGACGCGCGCACCGCGCTCGGCGACCTGGGACGAGTCGAACGGGCCGCGCGCGGGCGTCGCGTCGCTCGCCGCGCCCGCAGCGGGTGCGGCGTCGGCGACCGGACCGGACGATCCGCTCGACGGCGTCGACGGCTCGCTCGGCTCGGACGACCTGGAGCGGCTGAACAGACCCACGGAGAGACTCCTTCACCTGCCCGGTGCGTTGACCGGGACTCCTCGCGGGGCGCTCGCCCCGCACTGATTCCACAGTAGCCCGCGCAGCGGCGGGCTCGGTGCGACGGTCAGGTCGCGGCGGCCCAGCCACCGCTCGAGCCGAAGCCGCCCTCGCCGCGGTGCGAGCCGGGCAGGCGCTCGGCCTGCACGAAGCGGGCGCGCTCGACCTTCTGCACGACGAGCTGCGCCACGCGGTCGCCGCGCCGCAGGACGACCGCCTCGCGGGCGTCGGTGTTGAGCAGGGTCACCCTGATCTCGCCGCGGTACCCG
>CAZFUQ010000054.1:0-10698 GCA_964521905.1 uncultured Cellulosimicrobium sp. | reverse complement strand
CCCGGCGTCCACGGTGCCCGGCGCGTTGACGACCGTGAGGCCGTGCTTCGCGGCGAGGCCCGAGCGCGGGTGCACGAACGCCGCGTAGCCGTCGGGCAGCGCGATCGAGACCCCCGTGGGGACCACGGCCCGCTCCCCCGGCGCGAGCTCGACGTCGACGGTCGTCACGAGGTCCGCACCGGCGTCGCCCGGGTGGGCGTACGCCGGCAGCGGGACGTCGTCGAGGAGCGTGATGAGGACGTCGACGTCCCCGGTCGTGGGCTGCTGGTCGTTCGGCACGCGGCAGAGCCTAGTGCGCGTGCGCACGCGCGGCGAGCACGCCTGGGATGATGGACCCATGACCGACCCCGCCGACCGCAGCACCACCCCGTCGACCCAGCGGGCCCCCGGGCCCACGCCGGGCGCCGTCGCGCCGTCGTACACCGAACGCCTCGTGCCGGGCGTGGGCGGCTGGGCCGCCGCCGTCGCGTTCGCCGCGGTCCTCGGGATCGCGCTGTGGCCGGCGAGCCACACGATCGCCACCGTGGTGGGCGTGCTCGCGGGGCTCGTCGGCGTGGTCGGGCTGTGGTGGACGTCGCCGGTCGTCGCGGTGCACGACGGCGTCCTGCGGGCCGGGCGTGCCCGCATCCCCGTGTCCCTGCTCGGCCAGGTGACGACGCTCGACGCGGAGGCGATGCGCGTCCAGCTCGGTCCGCGCCTGGACGCGCGGGCGTACGTGTGCCTGCGCGCGTGGGCCCGCACCGGCGTGCACGTCGTGCTCGAGGACCCGCAGGACCCGACGCCGTACTGGCTCGTGTCGACGCGGCGCCCGCAGGAGCTCGCCGACGCGCTGCGCGCCGCGCGGGCCACGGCACGGCCGGGCGCCTGAGCCCGCGGGACGCGGCCACCGCCTCGGCCGGAGCGCGTCCCGTGCCCGTACGACGTCGACGGCCGCCGCCCCGAGCAGGGGCGGCGGCCGTCGTGGGTCTGCGTGCGGTACGGCTCAGGCGGCGCACTCCGAGCAGATCTGCTGCCCGTTCTTCTCGTACGCGAGCTGGCTGCGGTGGTGCACGAGGAAGCAGCTCGCACACGTGAACTCGTCGGCCTGACGCGGCAGCACCCGGACGGAAAGCTCCTCGCCGGACAGGTCGGCACCGGGCAGCTCGAATCCTTCCGCCGCCTCGGTCTCGTCCTCGTCAACGACGCCCGAGCTCTTGTCGGAGCGACGAGCCTGGAGCTCCTGGAGCGAGTCCTCGCTGAGCTCCTCTTCACTCTTGCGGGGGGCGTCGTAGTCTGTTGCCATCTGTGGGGTCACTCTCCGGAGTATTCGTCGATCGCGACAGTGCTCCTCCGGGACCACCGACGACTGCCGGTCGTGCCGGAGAGCACGGGTACGGGGCGCGGGGGCACCCCGTGACGTGGCGTGCCCCGAGGTCGTCGAGGCACGTGCACGCTGATCAATGCACGGCGCACCGGAATTGTTCCCGGTGGGCCACCGGATTCTGCACCATTTCCGGGGCGGATGCACCCTGTGGCCCGGTGGACACCGGTGTCGTTCGTCACGGGCGAACAGACAGGCTCCCCACCAGGCACGGAGGGGAACGCTCCCACCCCCCGGCAGGACGTCAGGCGTCGGAGTCGGCGCCCGCCTCCTCGAGGATCGTCACGAGGCCCGCGACGGCGTCGGGCGGTCCGGCGACGGTCATCTCGCCGCCCGCGGCCCGGCCGCGCAGCCCGGTGACGCGCCCACCGGCCTCCTGCACGACGAGCGCCCCCGCGGCCATGTCCCAGGGGTTCAGGCCGCGCTCGTAGTAGAGGTCGAGCTCCCCCGTCGCGACGAGGCACAGGTCGATCGCCGCCGAGCCGAGCCGCCGGATGTCCCGGACCTGCGGCAGGACCTCGACCAGCACGCGCGCCTGCGAGCGGCGACGGTCCGCGTCGTAGCCGAATCCCGTACCCACGAGGCACTGCGAGAGCTCGGTGCGCTCGCTCCCGTGCACCGGGAGGCCGTCGAGGGTCGCGCCCGCGCCGAGACCCGCGGTCCAGGTGCGGTCGTCGACGATCGAGTGCACGGCCCCGGCGAGGACGGTCCACTCCTGGGGGTCGGGCGGCCCGACCACGGCCGCGACGGAGACCGCGTACGACGCGACCCCGTACAGGTAGTTGACGGTGCCGTCGATCGGGTCGACCACCCACGTGATCCCGGACGTGCCCGCGGAGGACCCCTCCTCCTCGCCGAGGATCGCGTCGTCCGGGCGCGCCGCGGCGATCTCACGACGCAGGAACGCCTCGGAGTCGGCGTCCATGCGCGTGACGACGTCCGTCGCGGTGGACTTGGTCGCCGCCACCTCGACACGGTCGGGGCGGCCGGAGCGCACCAGCTCGCCGGCCTCGCGCGCGAGGCGCTCGGCGAGCTCGCGCAGGTCGGCCACGGTCACGTCGTCGGGGAGTCGGGGGTCGTCGATGAAGAAGCGCACGGCTCACATCCTGCCCGACCCGCGGCGCGGTGTGCGACCCTCCCACGGACCGGGCGCCGCCCACCCGAGCCGCAGGGACACCAGCCGGAAGCCGAGCACGAGCGCCAGCACCGCCGCCTGCGAGAGCAGGCCGAGCGCGTCCGCCTCCCACAGCACGACCGTCAGGGCCGCGCCCGCGAGCGCCGGGATCGCGTAGAGCTGCTTGTCCTGGAACAGGAGCGGCACCTCGCTCGTGAGGACGTCGCGCAGGATCCCGCCGCCCACGCCCGTCAGGACGCCCACGAACACCGCCGCCAGCGGCCCGACCCCGTACTCGAGCCCCTTCGTCGTGCCGGACAGCACGAACAGGGCGAGCGCACCGGCGTCGAGCACGATGATGCTGCGCCGCAGCCGCTCGAGGCGCGGGTGCCAGAAGAACGTCACCCCTCCCGCGAGCACCGCTGCCGCGACGAGCCGCCAGTCGGAGATCCCGACGGGCGGGATCGCGCCGATGAGGACGTCGCGCAGGAGTCCCCCGCCCAGACCTGCGGCCCACGCGAGGACGAGCACGCCCACGAGGTCGAACCGCTTGCGCACCGCGGCGAGGCCGCCCGAGAGCGCCGCGAAGAACACCCCGCCGAGCTCGAGGGCGTCGCCGGGCACGAGGTCGAGGATCACACCCCGCATCATCGCGCACCGCCGCCGGGTCCCGAGGCGCAGCGCGCGGCGCGCCGAGTCGGCGGCACACCGGGTGTCTTGCGCTCGTGGCGGGTGCGACGATGGCACCCTCGAGGGAGCGGTGACGCGGGCGTCGCGGTCCACGGGACCTGGACGACCCTGCCTCGGCGGCCGGACCGGGCGGCACCGCGAGCGTCACAGGGCGCGGCGACACGGGAGGACCCATGGACGAGCTGGAGCTGGTGAGACTGCACGAGGACGGGGAGCACCTCGTCCTCGGCGGGACGGGCGGCGCGCAGTTCACGCTGCCGATCACCGAGGCGCTGCGCGCGGCCGTGCGTCGCGACCGTCCGCACCTGGAGCACCTGCGCGCCGAGGGCGAGCGCAACCTCGCGCCGCGCGAGATCCAGTCGCGCCTGCGCTCCGGGGAGTCCGTCGAGTCCGTGGCCGACGCGGCGGGCCTCGCCGTCGAGAACGTGCGGCGGTTCGCGGGTCCCGTCGTCGCGGAGCAGGAGTACGTCGTCGACCGGGTCCGCGCGTCGCGCCAGGGTCACGACGACGACTCGCCCACGGTCGGCGAGCTCGTCGCGCAGCGTCTCACCGCGCGCGACGTGGACCCGGCCGGCGTGGCGTGGAGCGCGTCCCGGGAGCCGGGTGCGCAGTGGGTGGTGACCGCGGCGTTCGAGGTCGGCTCCGGGCGACGCTCGGCGCGCTGGACCTACGACCCGTCCTCGCGCGCGCTGCACGCGCTCGACGACGAGGCCCGCTGGTTGTCCGGGACCGACGCACCGCAGGACCCGACGCCGGGGAGCGTGGCGGTGTTCGACGTCGACGCGACGGCACGGGCCTCGCGCGGCCGGACGCGCCCCCCGGCGGACGACGGCACGGCGGAGCTGCTCGACGACCTGAGCCAGCGGCGCGGGGTCCGGCCGCGCCGGAGCACGCCCGACCTGACCGACGTCTCCGGCCAGGAGCCCTTCGAGGGGTTCGGGCCCCAGATCGGCACCGAGAGCCCGGAGCCGTCGGACGACCCGGCACCGCCCGTGGCGACCGTCGTCCACCTTCCCCGGATCCGCGCGCGGGACCTCGGCGCGGCGGGCGCGGCGCCGGAGGCCGAGGACGGGCGGGCGGACGAGGACGCGCGGGAGACCGGGGACGCCCCGGGCACGAGCGCGGACGGCGACGGCGCGCCGGGCGCCTCCGCCGGCTCCGGGGCACCGACCGACCGGGGAGACACCCGCGACACGAACGGCGGTGGCAGCGACCGTCACGGTGGCGACGGCGACCGGGACCGCGGCAGCACGAGCGGGACGACGGCGGGCGGCGCGCGGCCCTCGGGTGCGCGCGAGCCGCGCAAGGGGAAGAACCGCACGCGGGCGAAGGTGCCGAGCTGGGACGAGATCGTGTTCGGGGCCCGCCCGGAGTGAGCCCGCCCGGGTCGCTCCCCGAGGGTGCTGCCCGCGCGGGTCAGCGCGGCAGGTCGAGCGAGAGGCCGTCCTCGCCGGCCACCCTGCGCGCGAACGCGGTCGTCATGCGGCGCATGTGGTGGCGACGGCACAGGACCTCGTAGCCGATCTCGCCCGACCCCGCGCCGACGTCCCCGACGACGACCTGGTCGCCCTCGACGACCATGGCGCCGTCCACCGTGCGGGCGTTGTGGGTCGCCCGTCGCCCGCACCAGCACAGCGACTCGACCTGGAGCACCTCGACCCGGTCGGCGAGCTCGATGAAGCGCGCGGAGCCGGGGAACAGCCGGGTGCGGAAGTCGGCCGTGATACCGAACGCGAAGACGTCGATCTCGGTCTCGTCGACGAGCCGGGCGAGCTGCTCGACCTGGGCGGGCGAGTAGAACTGCGCCTCGTCGCAGACGAGGTAGTCGACCGGCACCGGCTCGGCCGTGACCAGCGTCCAGAAGTCGGTCTCGTCCCGGACCTCGCGCGCCGCGACCTCGAGGCCGAGCCGCGACGAGATCCGGTCGGCGCCCGCCCGGTCGTTGCGCGAGAAGATGAGCCCGCGCCGGCCCCGCGCCGCGTGGTTGTGGTCGAGCTGGAGGGCGAGGGTGGACTTGCCGCAGTCCATGGTCCCGGAGAAGAAGACGAGCTCGGCCATGGGTCGGTCCTCCGCGAGGTCGGTCGGTGCGTGGGGCGGGCGGTGCCGGCCGGGGTCAGGTCCCGGCGACGAGCAGGGGGACGCGCATCTCGCGCTCCGTGAGCGAGCCGTGCACGCCGACGAGGGCGAGCGAGGCCGGCGTCTGGGTGCGCGAGTCGACGACCGTCGCCCGCCCGCGCAGTGCGACGATCACGTCCCCGGCCGCCGCGACCGCCTCGGGCCGGGGGTCGGGGCCCAGGAGACCGCGCGCGAGCACCTCGTCGCGCTCGAGCACGAGCGCGTCCTCGCCGAGCACGTCGTGCCAGCGCGCGGCAACGGCGCTCGTCCGGCCGGGATCGGCGTACACGTGCACGGCGCGCGGTTCGCCGCCGACGAGGGTCACGTCACGCGCGAGCACGGGGTCCGTCGCGACGTCGCGACGCAGCGCCGGGTCGACGTCGACCATCCCGTGATCGGCCGTGACGAGCACGAGCGTGCCCTTCGGGAGCGTGCGCACGAGGCGCGCGAGCTCGCGGTCGAGCGACTCGAGCTCGTCTCCCCACTGCCACGAGGCGCTGCCGTGGTGGTGCCCGGCCTTGTCGACCTCGCCCCAGTAGAGGTAGACGAGGCCCGGGCGGGACAGCGCCCGCACGGCGGCGTCGACGCGCGCGGAGAGCGCCTCGGCAGGCGTGTAGGCCCCGCCGCGCAGGGCCGCGACCGTCATGCCCGACCCGGCGAACCGTGCGGGCCCGGTCGACGTCACCGGTACGCCCTCGCCCACGAGACGCTCGAGCAGGGGTGCCTCGCGCTGCAGGGTCGTAGGAGGCGGCGCCCCCTCCCACGAGACCATGTTCGCGAGCCCGCCCGTGTCCGGGTTGCGCTGCGTGTACCCGAGCATGCCCGTGCGCCCCGGGGCGGTGCCGGTGCCGAACGCACCGATCGCGGCCGCCGTCGTGCTGGGGAAGGTCGAGGTGAGGGCCCGCGCGTCGGGCAGGAGCGAGCGCAGGAAGGGCGCGTGGCCCGCGCGCTCGGCGAGGTTGTCGAGACCCAGCCCGTCCACGAGGACGACGCACACGCGGTCCGCCCCGGGCAGGCCGAGCGCGGCGCGCGCCGCGGTGCCGTCGACGCCGGTGGCGGTGGTGAGCGCGACGCCCAGCGAAGCGGCGGCGGCCGGGAGCACGGCGGCCAGGCTCGCGGTCCCGTGCTCGGGCGCGAGCATCCCGGGCGGGAGCGCGGGGACGGCGGGGGCGGAGGTGCGCTTGTCCGTGCGTGCCTGGTTCACCGGGCGCTGCGCCCGGCGGTCGCGCGCGAGAGGGCACGGGCGAAGTCGACCGCCGCACGCACCGCGTCGCGGCCCTCCGCCTCCGCGCTCACGCGGACGACGACGTCGTCCGGCGTGATCTGCCCGGTCAGGCCGTGGTCCGCGTCGCACGTGGGGTCGGGGCACTGCGCGGGCTCGAGGTCGACGCGCGAGACGGCGCCCCACCCGAGGGCGAGGGTGACCTCCAGCGGGGCCGTGCCCGCACGGTGCTCGTGCGGCTCCGCCACGACGTGCGTGAGCGACACCGACCGTACCTCCGTGAGCGGGACCGACTCGGTGGTCGCCGCGGCCGAGGCCGAGGGGTTCTCGCTGTCCGCGGGGTGGTCGTCGACGTGCGCCGTGACGAGCCGCGACGGGGTGAGCACCAGGACGGTGAGGTGACGGCGGACCTCGGACGCGTCGAACGTGGTCTCCGGCAGGACGAGGTGGGAGACGATCTCCTCCCCCGCGATCGCGAGGTCGAGGACGTCCGCCACGAGCTCCGGGTAGTACCCGGCGCGGTGGAGCTGGGTCGTCAGGTCGGTCCAGGCGTTCGAGGTAGCAGAGGGCACCCGCGCATTCTCCCACCCGGCGCGCGACCGCGGCCACCCGCCGTCGCGCACCTGTGGACCCGCCGCCCGCACGCCCGTCAGCCCGGCAGCGCGCGGCGCAGCGCGTCGGCGCGCTGCGCGTCGGCCAGCCCGATCCGCGCGCTGAGCACGGCCGCACCGTGCTCGGCGACGACGACGGGGTACAGCTCGAGGCTGCGCACCTCGGGCAGGTCGTCCGCGAGGACGGACACGCGCGCGAGGACGTCCTCGAGCGCGGCGGTCGCGACGACGTGCGTGCCCATGTACCCGAACAGGCGCGGGGCGGCCCGCACCGAGCGCACCATGGCCGCGACGTCGACGTCCGTGAGCGGCGGCACCCCGTACGCGACGTCCCCGAGGAGGTCGACCGCGTCGCCCGCGAGGCCGAACGACACGACCGGTCCGAAGAGCTGGTCCTCCGTGGACCGGACCACGCACGCCACCCCCGCGTCCGCCATCGCCTGCACCTCGAACGGCGCGTCCGCGGCGCCCGGCAGCACGGCCGCGAGCGCCTCGCGCATCTGCTCGACGTCGGTCCGCAGCTCGGCCTCGTCGGCGATGTCGAGACGCACGCCGCCCAGGTCGGCGCGGTGTCGCAGCCCGGGCGCGGTGCTCTTGAGCGCGACGGGCCACCCGATCTCGTCCGCGGCCGCGACGGCCTCGTCCGCCGACCGCACGCGCCGTGCCGGCCGCACGCTCACGCCGTAGCACGCGAGGAGCTCGGCGGTCGCGGCGGCGTCGAGGTCGACGGCGTCCGCGTCGGCGAGCGCGCGCTCGACGAGCGCCCTGGCCCGGGCGGGGTCGACGCCGGTCGGGGCCACGGGCACGCCGTGGTCGGCCTCGCGCCAGCGGGCGTAGCGCACCACCGCGCCGACCGCCGCCACCGCGTCCTCGGGCGTCGAGTAGGCCGGCACGCGGCGGGGCGAGCCCGGGAGCGTGCCGTCGGGGTCGCCCGGCGCCGGCGCCGACAGCTCGTCGGTGAGGCCGTGGAGCCCGAGCACGCTCGCCACCGTGGTGCGGCCCGTGCGCGCGGCGGCGCGCGCCACGGCCCGCGAGACGTCCTCGCGCCGCTCGCGCACGACCGGGACCTGGACCACCACGACGACGTCGCACGCGTCCGGGGCGTAGAGCGCCTCGACGGTCGCGTCGACGTCGTCCGACGTCGCGTCCTCCGGCACGAAGTCCGAGCGCGCCACGACGAGCCCCGCCGAGGACGCCGCCTCGGCGACGAGGGCGGCGAGCGACGCCGAGCTCGCGAGGACGCCGACGCGTCGCCCACCCGGCAACGGCTGGTGCGCAAGCAGCTGGGCGATGTCGATCATGTGGTGCGTGTTCTCGGCACGGATCACGCCCGACTGGCGCAGCATCTCCTCGAGCGTGCGGCGCGGGGCACGCGTGGAGCGCACCGCATGGCCGGGCGGCACGACGTGCCCCGAGCGTCCCGCCGTCACGACGACGACCGGCTTGACCGACGCGAGACGCCGCGCGATGCGCGAGAACTTGCGCGGGTTGCCGATCGACTCGAGGTACAGGCACACGACGTGCGTGGCGGGGTCGTCCTGCCAGTACTGCATGAGGTCGTTGCCGGAGACGTCCGCGCGGTGCCCGGCGGACACGTAGGAGGAGACGCCCAGCCCGCGCCGCGCCGTCGTCGCGAGCAGCGTGACCGCCATGGGCGCCGACTGGCTGAACAGGCCCACGACCCCCGGCAGCGGCAGGTCCTCGGCGAGCGTCGCGGCGAGCGCGGGCCGGTCCGCGGAGCCGCCGGTGCGCAGCAGCCCGTAGCTGGCCGGCCCGACGACGCGCAGGCCCGCGGTGTGCGCGACGCGCAAGAGCTCGCGCTGCAGCGCGAGCCCGTCCGGCCCGGTCTCGGCGAACCCCGCCGACAGCACGACGACGCCGCGCACCTCCAGGCGCGCGAGCCGGCGGACGGCGTCGATCGCCGCGGGAGGCGGCAGGGACACCACGGCGAGGTCCACCCGGCCGGGGACGTCCGCGAGGGTCGCGTGCACGCGCGGCGCCCGGGCGCCGTCGGGCAGGCCGGCGAGGACGCTCGCGGGGTCCTCCACACCGGTCACGTGCACGTCCACGCCCTCGCTGCGCACGAGCGCGGCGAGGGCACGCCGGGCGAGGAGGAGGTCGACGGGGCCGCCCGCCCGGCCCGGTGCCGCCGGGTCGCCGGGACCGACGAGCACGACGCTCGTCACGTCGAACAGGCCCTGCATGCTGCGCGCCTCGGCGCGGTGCTCACGGTCGGCCATCACGGCCCGCGAGCGTTCGGTCGGGTCGAGATCGACGCTGACCTGCACGAACCCGTCGTCCATCTGCTGACGCACGTCGTACCCGGCCTCGCGGAAGACGGCGAGCATCTTGCCGTTCTGCGGCAGCACCTCCGCGGTGAAGCGCTGCACGCCGCGCTCGCGCGCGGCGGCCGCGACGTGCTCGAGCAGGACGGAACCCAGGCCGCGGCCCTGGGCGGCGTCGGCGATGTTGAAGGCGACCTCGGCCTCGGCGGGGCCGGTCCTGTCGAAGCGCGCGACGCCGATGATGTCCTCGCCCCGGTCCTCCGCGCCGGCCCCCTCGCCGCCTGCGCGGGGGCCGACCGCGACGAGCGCGACCCGGTCGAGGTGGTCGACGCGCGTGAAGCGGTCGAGGTCGCGCTCGGAGAGGCGCTCCATGGGCGCGAAGAAGCGCAGGTAGGTGGAGCGCTCGGACTGGCCGACGTGGAACCGCTGCAGCGCGTCGGCGTCCTCGGGGCGGATGGGGCGCACGTGCGTCGTCGTCCCGTCGCGCAGGACGACGTCCGCCTCCCACTCCACCGGGTACCGGTCCGGGCCCTGCCCGGCTGCTCCGCCGTCGCTCACCACCCCAGGCTATGCGGTGCGGGCGGCCCGCGCGGGACGCCGCGCGCCTGCACGACCCCCGCCCCACCTGGGAGGACAATGGAGACGGCTCGGCCGGTGGCGCCGACGCGTGCGGCACGGATGTCGGACGCGTGGCGTACCCTCGCGTGCGGCACGCCGGCGCCGGGTACCGGTTCCGGGCCGCAGCACGACCAGCAGCACAGACCCCCGCAGCAGACCGCACCCCCGGGTGCACCGAACGGCAGGAGCCCGCAGGCACATGGCGCGCAAGCCCTCGACTTCCTCGATCGACCCGGCCGAGGTGAACGAGAAGATCGTCGACGTCGACGTCCAGGCGGAGATGGAGACGTCGTTCCTCGAGTACGCGTACTCCGTCATCTACTCGCGCGCGCTGCCCGACGCGCGCGACGGCCTCAAGCCCGTGCAGCGCCGCATCCTCTACATGATGACCGACATGGGCCTGCGACCGGACCGCTCGCACGTGAAGTCGGCGCGCGTCGTCGGCGAGGTCATGGGCAAGCTGCACCCGCACGGGGACACCGCGATCTACGACGCGCTCGTGCGCCTCTCGCAGGACTTCTCGCTGCGCCTGCCGCTCGTCGACGGGCACGGCAACTTCGGCACGCTCGACGACGGCCCGGCCGCCTCCCGGTACACCGAGGCGCGTCTGGCGCCCTCGTCGCTCGCCATGACGGCGGGGCTCGACGACGACGTCGTCGACTTCGTGCCCAACTACGACAACA
>CAZFUQ010000053.1:15546-18845 GCA_964521905.1 uncultured Cellulosimicrobium sp. | reverse complement strand
TACCTGCGTGCCGGAGCCATCAGCCGGTTCGCGCCGGTGATGACCGCACTCATCGACGCAGCTGAGGGCGGGATGCCAGTGCTGGGCATCTGTAACGGTTTCCAGATCCTGACCGAGGCGCACCTGCTGCCCGGCTCGATGGTCAAGAACGACCACCTGCACTTCGTGTGCCGCGAGCAGGTGCTCTCCGTCGAGAACGCCGAGACGTCCTGGACGCGCGACTACACCGTCGGGCAGCGCATCACGATCCCGCTGAAGAACCAGGACGGCCAGTTCGTCGCGGACGACCGCACGCTCGACGAGCTCGAGGGCGAGGGCCGCGTCGTGTTCCGCTACGACGGCTGGAACCCGAACGGGTCGCGCCGCGGCATCGCGGGCATCACCAACGCGGCGGGCAACGTCGTCGGGCTCATGCCGCACCCCGAGCACGCCGTCGAGGCGGGTTTCGGTCCGGCGAGCGAGGCCGGCCCGCGCGCCGGTACCGACGGTCTGGGCTTCTTCACCTCGGTGCTGGGCTCGCTCGTCAGCGCGTGACGAGGTCGTCGTGACCGCTTCGCCGGGGCGCGTCCTGCCCGACGTCGTCCGCTCGCCCGCGTCCGCGCGCGTCACCGTGGAGACGGTCGCGGGGGACGACCCCCACGCCGCGCTGCTGCGGGCCCGGCAGCAGGCGGAGGACGGCGTGCCGGTCACGTTCGTCGCCGTGCGCGACGTCGCGGGAGCCCCGGACGGACGGGGCGGGGATCCGCCAGCCCGGCGCCGTCGCCCTCTACCGCTCGCCGGGATACCGCGCGGTGCTGCCCTTCCCGCCGTAGGACGCGGACAACCCCGTCTCCCTCTGCTTCGCGAAGCGGCTCGCCCGACGGGCGCACCCCGTCGTCACATGCCGGCGACGAGGTTGACCAGCCCCGCGAGGATCACGGAGCCGAAGAGGTAGGCCAGGAGCGCGTGCGCGAGCGCCGCGCGGCGCATCTCGGACGACTGGAGGTCGGTGTCGGAGATCGCGAAGCTCATGCCCACCGTGGCGCCGATGTACAGGAAGTCGCTGTATCGCGGCGGGGCGTCCTGGTGGAAGTCGATCCCGCCGTCGGTGCCCGTGTAGTAGAGCCGGGCGTAGTTGAGCGCGAAGAGGGTGTGGACCGTCGCCCAGGAGACGACGACGCTGAGCACCGCGATCGCCGCGGTCACCTTGCGGCCCGAGTCGTTCGACGTCACGAGCACGAGCCCCACGACGACGAGGCTGGCGACGGCGGCGAGCAGGACGATGAGGTGCGTGAGCGCGCGCGACGGCTCCTCGCGTGTCGCGTGCGTCGCCGTCGCCTCGGCCTGCATCGGCCAGACGGTCACCCACGTCCACGCCGAGTACGTCGCCGCCGCGACGACCCAGCCCAGCACGAGCGCGACGGTCGGCTCGAAGAGGGACCACACTGCCAGCGACCCGGCGGCGCCGAGGACGAGGGCGACGAGCAGCCGGACGACGGACGACGGGTCGGAGAGCCGATGGCGACGCGGGCGAGGGCTGGCGGACGGGGGCACGACGCCAGTCAAGCACCGCCCTGCCACGGATCTGCGGAGGGTGTGCCCGCATCCGCGCCGGCCGGTGCGCGGATCCGGACGCTTGCCGTATATGCCCGTGCTGTCCGGTCCCGATAGGGTGGCCGCGTGATCCCTCTTGCCACCGGTGCGTACTCGCTGGGTTCGTTCGTCGCCGAGCTCCTCGCCTGGGCGACCGCGGTCGCGTCGCGGGTGCCGGGCCGCGTGGGGGCTCTCGCCGGCGAGGTGCGGGAGGTCGCGTCGGCGTGGGGCGTGCCGCTCGCGGAGGTCACGGACCTCTACGCCGTCCCGGTCCGGCTCGGCACGGCGGTCGCGGCGGTCGCTCTCCTCACCGCGGTCGTCGCGCTCGTGCACTGGCTCCGGCAGCGGCGCCCCGCCGCGCGCTGACGTCGTTCAGCCCCCGGTGAGCAGCGGGCGCACCTCCTGCCCCAGGAAGCGGACGAAGCCCTCGACGTCCGGCTCGTCGGCCGTGGGCTGGATCGCGACGGCCGTCGCGCCCGCCGCGGCGAGCGCGCGCACGCCCGCGGCGACCTCCTCGGCGTCGCCCGCCGCACCGATGCCCTGACCGGCCGGCTTCCCCCACAGCGGCACCTCGCGGTCCAGCCGCTCCTGCGCACCCGGACCCGTCGCGGCGATGAGCGTCGCGTGCACGTCGAAGCCGGGCCCCGCGCCCGCGGCGCGCGCGGCCTCGGCGGCGTCGCGGACGCCGTCGGGCGTGAGGGCGTTCGCGAGGATCAGGCCGTCGCCGAGCTCTCCGGCGAGCGCGAGCGAGCGCGGTCCGACGCCACCGAGCCACAGCGGCACCGCGTCGGCGGGCGGCCAGTCGAGCCGCACGGCGTCGAGCGTGACGTACCGGCCCGACGTCGTGACCTCCTCGCCCGCGAGCAGTCGGCGCAGGGCCGCGGTGTGCTCGCGCAGCAGGGTCAGGGGAGACGCGACACGCACCCCCGCCTGCGCCATCCAGTCCTGGACGCCGTGCCCGACGCCGGGCACGAACCGGCCCGGGAACGTCCGCGCCAGGGTCGCGACCTCCATCGCGGTGATCGCCGTGCTGCGCAGCGGCGCGGGCATGAGACCGAGGCCGACGCGCAGCCGCTCCGTCCACGCGAGGGCGGCCGCCGCGGAGGCGAGGCCGCTCTGCTTGAAGCAGTCCTCCCACACCCACAGGTCGTCGAGACCGGCCTCCTCCGCCGTGGTCGCCAGCCGGTGCAGGCTCTCCGGTGCGTGGGTGGGGACGAACGCGATACCGAGCCGAGGAGTCGTCATGCGCACAGGGTGCCCGCAGCCACCGACACTCAGGCGTCCGTGCGGCGAGCGCGAGACCGGCCGCGGGGCGGGTGACGCGTGGTGTCCGCGCGCGCGAGGAACGCGAGCTGCGCGGCGACGGACTGGCGGGCCGCCCCGAGGACCGACGGGTCCACGTCGGCGTAGACGCGCGCGACGACCTCGTCGACCGCGTGCTCGGCCCCGGCGTCGATCCCGAGCGTCGACAGCGCCGTGCGCACCTGGGCGAGCCGCTCGAGCCGGTGCTCGCGGTAGGCCCGCACGCGTGCGGCGAGGTCGTCGACCACGGGCCCGTGACCGGGCAGCCCGGTCGTCGTCCCGGCGGCGACCACCTCGAGCGTGTCGAGGCTCGCCAGGTACGCGCCGAGCGAGCCGTCCGGAGCCGAGATCACGGTGGTCCCGGTCCCCAGGACCGTGTCCCCGGTGAGGATCGTCGGGCCGTCTGCGGTGAGGATCGTCGGGTC
>CAZFUQ010000053.1:4134-15446 GCA_964521905.1 uncultured Cellulosimicrobium sp. | reverse complement strand
CGTCTGCGGTGAGGATCGTCGGGTCCGACGGCGCCCACGAGCCCTCGGCGCCCGGCTCGCCCCGGGCACGGCCGACGCTCGCGTCGCCCGTGGGCAGGGCGGCGGGCGTGGCGACCGGACCGTCGTCGGGCAGGAGGAGGCAGACCGAGTCCGCGGTGTGACCGGGCGTCGCGAGCACGTCGATCCGCAGGCCCGCGGCCCGGATCGTCTCGCCCCCGCGCAGCGGGGCGCCGCCGTGGCAGTGCTCCGGGTCCGCGGCGCGCACGGGGGCTCCGGTGCGCTCGCGCAGGCCGGTCGACCCGCCCGTGTGGTCGGCGTGCCGGTGCGTGACGAGGACCAGCTCGACCGGCCCGGCCGCGGCCAGCGCGTCGAGGTGCGCGGCGCCGTCGGGCAGCGTGCCGTCGGGACCAGGGTCGACGACGACGCACGTCGCCGACCCCGGCGCGCGCAGCACGTACGAGCGCGTGCCGTCCAGCGTCATGGGCCCGGGGTTGTCGGCGCGCAGCACGGACGCGAACCGGGTGACGGGCGTGGGCGCGGTCATCGGGGGAGCGTCTCAGGCGCGGTGCCGCAGGACCGCCGGGCGGCCCTCGTCGTCCCACTGGGAGAACCGGGCGTCGACGAGCGGGCCGACGAGGTCGTAGGTCTCCCACGTGTCGGGCACGCGGTAGACGTCCTCGGGCTCGCCGTCGCCGGGGCTCACCGCGTCGACGTAGTCCTCGAGGTACAGCCCGCCCTCCTCGTCGTCACCCGCGTAGTAGGCGCTCGCGAACGCGGCGGCGACGTCGTCGAGGTCCTCGTCGACGAGCGTGCCGTCGGTCGCTCCGAGGAGGAACGCGCCGGGCGTCGTCGCGCGCTCGCGCAGCACGGCGATCTCGTCCGCGGCGTCGTCGGCGAGCTCTGCGGAGACGCGCCCGCCGAGCACCGCCCACGCGAGGAACATGCCGATGTGCGTCGCACCCGCCTCCGTCCCGACCTCGGGCGGGTACCCCTCTCCCTCGGAGTGCCAGGACGCATCGTCGTACTTCACGCTCATGCCGCCGACGCTACCGCCCCACACCCCACCCCCCGCCGAACACGACATGAGTGTCGTCAAGCCGCCCATAACGCCACCCATGTCGTGTTCGACGGGGGGTGGGGGGTGGGGGGTGGGGTGGGGGGTCAGGTGGTGGGGTGGGTGGGGAGCAGTTCTAGCGTTCGGGATCGTCCGGGTGTGGAGTCGAGTGCCTCGTCGGTGCGGGATCCGGCGATCGGGACGATCATCACCTCGTCGACGCCGTGCCGGTCGGCGAGCCGACGGATCTCGGCGGCCGCCGCGTCGGGCGTCCCGACCGCCCAGCGCCGCAGGCTGTCGGACACCATCTGCTCGGCCATCGGGTCCAGCGGCGTCGCCTCGGCCTCCTCGACGGTCTCGAGGGCGGTGAGCCCCTTGCCGGTGCGCATGCGGGCCATCATGCGCGCCTGCGGGAGCGCGCGGGCACGCGCCTCGTCCTCGGTCTCCGCGACGGAGGCGTTGAGCGTGAGGAAGGTGCGTGGCTCGGGGAACGCCTCGCTCGGGGTGTACCCGTCGCGGTAGAGCGCGAGGATCTCGTCGATGCCCTGGCCGGAGAAGTGGTTGGCGAACACGTACGGGAGCCCGAGCTCCGCGGCGAGCCGCGCCGAGTAGTCGCTCGACCCGAGCAGCCAGACCGTCGGCGCGGCGTCCGCGGCGGGTGTCGCGTGCACGTCGTAGACCTGCCCGCTCGTGAGGCGCAGGGTGGCGCCCTGCGGGCTCATGAGGGCGAGGATGTCGGTGACGTGCTGGGGGAACCGGTCGACGTCCGCCGTCGGGCCGGTGACCCGCAGGAGCTGCGTGACGACCGGGTCGGACCCGGGCGCACGCCCGATGCCGAGGTCGACCCGCCCCGGGGCGATCGCCTCGAGCGCGGCGAACTGCTCGGCGACGACGAGCGGTGCGTGGTTGGGCAGCATGACCCCGCCCGACCCGACCCGGATACGGTCGGTCACCGACGCGGCAGCGGCGATCATCACGGGCGGCGTCGATGCCGCGACCGCGGGCATGTTGTGGTGCTCGGCGAACCAGTAGCGCTCGTACCCGAGCCGGTCCGCGAGGCGGACCAGGTCGAGCGACGCCCGCACCGCCTGGGTGCTGGACTGCCCGGAGCGGACGGGTACGAGGTCGAGGACGGACAGGCGGGGGCTCGGCGAGGTAGTCATCGTCGGCGTCAACGGTCCCGTGCGGTCGACCTATTCCGTGCGGGTGCCGTGAGCGCGCGGCACCCGCACGTCGAGTGGCAGGACAGGTCGTCCGGGCGCATCATCGGTGCCCAGGGAGGCGTCGCGGTGCCGGGCGGGCGCCGGGCGCCGGGGCGTCGGAGGAGGGGTCGTGGACGAGGAGATCAACTTCTACGCCGATGTCGTCCTCTACTACGACTTCGACGGCATGCCGATCGACGAGTGCACGTGGCACGGGCTGCGCGCCGACGAGCGGTCCGTCGTGGGCCTCGACGTCGTCGGTGGCTGGTCGGTGTACACGCGCTGGGTCGGGTACGACCGGTCGCAGGGTCGCATCCCCCTCATGTACTCCACGCGGATCGAGCCGGGCGGGCTGTTCAGCTCGTCCTACACGCGCGAGGGCGCGGAGGTGCTGCACCGGCACGTCGTCGACGCCCTCGTGCACGGCGCGCCCGCGTCCCGAGCGGTGTTCGACGTCGAGCCCTGGGAGTACCCCGGCTTCGCGTGAGCGGCAGAGGTCAGCCGCTCGCCAGCGTCGTGCGCAGCCCGCTCGCACGGTGCACAGGGCTCGTCACCGCGGTGCGCACCGCGTCCTCGGAGCCGACGACGCGCACGAACGACCGCGCACGCGTCACCGCGGTGTACAGCAGCTCGCGCGTGAGCAGAGGCGACGTCGCCGGGGGCAGGACGAGCGTGACCCGGCCGAACTGGCTGCCCTGGGCGCGGTGCACGGTCATCGCGTGCACGGTCTCGACCGGCGGCAGGCGGTGGGTGCGCACGCGCAACGGCGCCCGGGGGTCGCCGAACACGGCGATCACCCCGGTGCCCCCGCCGTCCTGGTCGGCGACGAGCACGCCCGTGTCACCGTTGTACAGGCCGACGTCGGCGTCGTTCGTCGTGACGAGCAGCGGGCGCCCGGCGACCCAGGGGGTGTCGGTCGCGTGGTGGATCGTGGCCTCCTCGACCCACGCCTCGACCTGCGCCGCCCACCGGCCACGGCCGGCGGGGCCGCGCCGGTGCGCCACCATGACGCGGTGCTCGGCGAGCGCCTCCAGGGCGCCGCGCGCGTCGCCGGCGCGCGCGGCGGCGACGAGCCGGGTCCCGGCCTCGACGGCGTCCGACCGCACGGCGCCGAGCGTGGCGTCGTCCGGTCCGTCGTCGGCGGACTCGAGGAACTGCACGGACGTGTGGCCCGCGCGCAGGAGCGCGAGGACCTCGTCCGCGTCGCCGCGCCGGATCGCGTCCGCGAGCGGGAGGATCTCGGAGCTGCGGTCCTGGCGGTGGACCGTGCGCAGCCGCACGACGCCGTTGCCCAGGGCCGCCCGGTCGTCGACGGCCGCGTCCTCGGGCCCTGCCACGGGGGCGGGAGTGCCCGCTGACCCGAGCGCCACGTCGGCCTGTGCGACGACGGCGGGTGACGACGGCGGCGGGGCGATCGGGTCACGGTGCACGAGGTCGCCGAGCACCGCCCCGGCCTCGACGGACGCGAGCTGGTCCGGGTCGCCGACGAGCACGAGCCGCGCGTCCGGGCGCAGCGCCTCGAGCAACCGGGCCATGAGGGGCAGCGCGACCATCGACGTCTCGTCCACCACGACGACGTCGTGGGGCAGGTGGTGGTTCGCGTCGTGCTTGAACCGGGTGCTGCTGCCCGGCCTGTAGCCGAGCAGGCGGTGCAGCGTCGTCGCGACGGGTGTGCCGACGCGTTCGCGGTCCGCGGGGTCGGCGAAGTCGGACACGACCTCGCGCACCGACTCCTGCAGGCGTGCGGCGGCCTTGCCCGTGGGGGCGGCGAGCGCGACGCGCAGACCGGACCCGGGTGCCGTGCCGACCGGGTCCCCGACGGCGTCGTGCAGGACGGCGAGCAGGCGCGCGACCGTCGTCGTCTTGCCCGTGCCGGGACCACCCGTGAGGACGGTGAGGCGACGGTGCGCGGCGTGCGCGGCCGCCAGGCGCTGCCGGGCGTCCCCGGGCGCGGGGAACAGGCGGGCCAGGGCGGTCGCGAGGTGGCCGGTGTCGACGGGGAGGTCCGCCGCGGCGAGCCGGGCGTCCACGTCGTGGCGCACGGCGAGCTCGTCGCGCCAGTACCGGTCGAGGTAGAGCATCCCGCCCACCCACCGGGCCGGGCGGTCGGCCGGACCGTCGAGCCCGACGGCGACGAGCGGGCTGCGCGCGACGGCGTCCGACCACCCGGACGTGTCGGGCCAGGGGAGGGCCTCCGAGTCGCTGCGTGCCGCCTCCTCGTCCTCCGGCAGGCGCAGCGAGCCGAGGTCGTCGAGCCGGACGCACACCGAGCCGCTGCGCACCGCGCGCACCGCGAGCGCGACGGCGAGCAGGACCCGGTCGTCGTGCTCGCCCGTGAGGCGACCGAGGCGCAGCGCGACCCGCAGGTCGGTCGCGGAGACGACCCCCGCGGCGTTGAACGGCGCGAGCCGCGCGGGGAGGCCGACCGCGAGGCGCGGGTCACCCTCGTCCACGGGCGCCGCCGCGGGCGCGGGGACGGAGGCGACGGTCGGGCCGGGAACGGCGATGGTCATGCGCGGCCTCCGTCGAGCAGTGCGGACAGGGCGACGACGAGCCCCGGCGGGGGCGACCAGGCGACGACGCCGTACGGGGCGCCGTCGGGTCCGACAGGGGTGTCCGGGCCCGCCATGCCGCGCACGAAGAGGTAGGCGCCGCCCGCGAGGTCGCGGTCGGGTTCGTACCCGGGGACACGCCAGCGCAGGAACCGGTGCAGCGCCACGAGGTACAGCACGAGCTGCAGCGGGTAGTGCGAGGCGAGCATGGCGTCGCGCGTCGCCTCGTGGTGGTAGTCCCCGACCATGAGCGGCACGCCGGGCGGTCCGACACGGTTGGTCTTGTAGTCGACGACGAGGTAGCGGCGGCGGCCCGGGTCGTCCCCGGGGGCGGGAACCCGCAGCACGGCGTCGATCGATCCGGTGAGGTAGCCGCGCAGCGGCACGCCGCCGGCGGACCCGGCGGTCTCCGACTCGTCGGCGAGCGCGGCCAGCAGGTCGGGGTAGCGGGCGAACGCGTCGTCGGCGGGCAGGTGGGCGCGCAGGACGTCGGCGAGGTCGCGCAGCGTCGAGGGGCGGATGCCGTCGGTCTCGTCGCCACCGGCGAGCGGCAGCTCGAACTCGAGCTCGGGCAGCCGGTCGCGCGGGTGGACGTCGGCGAGCGTGCGGCCGTCCGCGATCGGTCCGAGCGGGGTCCGCAGCGACAGACCGAGCGCCGTGGCGAGCGACGCGGGCTCCACGCCCGGGACGCGGACGGTCGCCGCCTGGGCGCAGCGAGCCCGCACCTCCGCGTCGAGGTCGTCGGCCGCGGTGTCCACGTACTCGAGGATCTCGTGGACCAGGGTGCCGAACGTGACGCCGCCCGGCTGCCCCTCGTACGGGGACGGCAGGTCGGCGCCGGGCCGTCCGGCCGCGGCGGGTGAGGGCGCGACGCCGGTCTCGTCGGCGTCCGTCGTCTCCTCCGGCTCGTCCTGGATCCCCGGGTCCTCGGGCTCGCTCTCGACGCCGCCGACCGGGCCGTGGTGCGCCGCGGCGGTGAGCGCGGAGTACGACGCACGGCGCCACTCGCGGTCCGGCAGGTGCGCGGCGGTCGCGACGGCGAGGTCGACCGCAGGCCGCGCGCCAGGCGCCCAGCGCTCGCCCTTCGGCCGCGCGTCGACCTGCTCGACGACGACCGTCCCGCCCGAGCGCGCGGCGACCGCCTCGAACGCGGAGCGCGCGGCGTCGTCGCGCATCGCGTCGGGGCGTGCGGTGCGGCCGGGCTCGTCGCCGAGCGTCCGGTCCGCGAGCAGCAGTCGGGTCAGCGGTCCGGACGTGGTGTTGCGCTTGGTCGGGGTCCAGTGGACGACCACCTGGTGGCGGGCGCGCGTGAGGGCGACGTAGAGCAGCCGCAGGTCCTCCCCGAGCTCCTCGTCCCGGGAGCGCGCCCGGGCGTCCACGAACCCCGGCGAGCCGATGCCGCCGAGGTGCAGCACCCGCTGCCCGCGGTCGTCGTGGAACGCGAAGAGCTCCTGGTCGTCCGGCTCGAACCGGTCCCAGGCGAACGGGACGTAGACGACGCCGAACTCCAGGCCCTTGGCCCCGTGCACCGTGACCACCTGGACGGCGGCGGCGTCGGTCTCGAGACGGCGGGTCCGCTCGTCGGTGAACACCGCACCGACCTCGGCGATCCGAGCCCGCAGCCACGCGGTGAGCGCGGCCGTGCCCAGCCCCTCGGTCACGGCGGCCTCGTGCAGCGCCTGGGACACGTGCCGCAGGTCCGTGAGGTACCGCTCGCCGTCGGTGCGCCCCATGACGCGCGCGGTCGCGCCCTGCCGGGCGGCGACCTCGGCGACCGCGGCGACCCCCCGGTCCGCGAGCAGGCGGGCCCAGGCGCGGACGGTGTCGCCGAGCTCGTCGTGGTCGGCGTCGGTGGCGGTGGCGAGGCGCTGCGCGTCCCACCCCACGAAGGGCGTCAGCGCGAGCGCGGTCGCGCGGCGGTGCAGGCCCGGCTGCTCGAGCGCGGCGAGCAGCGTGAGCCAGTCGGTGGCGGCGGCCGAGCCGAACACGCTCGACGGCCCGGACACCACCGCGGGGACCCCGAGCGCGACGAGCGCGGACCGCACGGCCTCCGCCTGGGCGTTGGTCCGGGTGAGCACCGCGACGTCGCGGGGCTCCAGGCCGCGCCAGCGCTCGTCGCCGTCGACGTCCTCGCGCACGCGGTCGCCGCCGCTCGCGGTGCCCAGCCGGCGTGCGACGTCGGCCGCCACGTCCTTCGCCAGCAGCGCCCGCGCGTCGGGTGCCGAGGGCGCCGACGACCCGCCGAGGCGGTAGGCGCGGCGGGTCACCTGGCGGAGCCGGACCGGGGCGCCGCCGGAGAGCCGCGAGACGGGGTGGACCGCGTCGACCGGCCGTACGACGATGCGCGGGTCGCCCAGCGCGCTCTCCTGGAAGAGCGCCTGCAGGCCCCTGAGCAGCGGGGCGTCGCTGCGCCAGCTGGTGCTGAGCGTCGCGGTGTCCGCCGCGTCCTCGACCGCGCGCAGGTACGTCACGACGTCGGCGCCGCGGAACGCGTAGATCGCCTGCTTCGGGTCGCCGATGAGGACGAGCGTGCGGTGGCCGTGGAACGCGGTGCGCAGGATCTCCCACTGCTCGGGGTCGGTGTCCTGGAACTCGTCGACCATGACGACGCGGAACCGCGCCCGTACGCGCTGCGCCGCGGTCTCGCCGTGCTCGGGGTCGGTGAGGGTGCGGCGCAGGAGCACGAGCAGGTCGTCGTAGTCGAGCAGGTGCGTCGCCCGCTTGCGCGCCTCGACCTCGCGGCGCGCGGCGACGGCGACCTCGTAGCGCGCCGCGGCCACCGAGCCCTCGGCGGCGTCCGACGGCGCGACGACCGCACCGTGGTCGCTCACCGCCGCCCGGGCGACGTCGCGCACGTCCCGCGGTGAGAGCACGGGCTCGGACCGGTCGGCGAAGAGCCGCACGTACAGGTCGTCCGTGACCTCCTCGACGAGGTCGGCGACGTCGGGCAGGAAGCCCGTCGCGAGGTCGACGTCCGCCGCGGTGCCGAGCGCGGTGAGCATCTGCTGGCAGAATCCGTGCGTCGTCGTGATGGTCGCGGCGTCGAGCTGGGACAGCGCGACCCGCAGCCGCTCGCGACGGCGGTCGAGCTCGGCGCCGTCCGTCGACGCGAGGTGGCGCACGATCTCGTCCGGGTCGCTCGCCGGGTCCGGCGCGCGCAGGGCCCGCTCGACGGTGACGAGCCGGTCCCGCACCCGGTCCCGCAGCTCCGACGTCGCAGCCCGGCCGAACGTCACGAGCATGATCTCCGGCAGCGCCGCGACGCCCTCGGCGACGTAGCGCGTCGTCAGCGTCGCGATGGTGTGCGTCTTGCCGGTGCCGGCGCTCGCCTCGAGGACGACCGTCCCGGAGGGCAGGTCGCCGAACGGGTCGAACCGGCGGGGGGAGAGACGGGTGGTCGTGGACGTCGGGCCGCTCACCGGGCACCTCGCAGCTCGTTCTCCAGCAGGGGCTCCCAGACGCGGCGCGCGAGCGTGCCGAGGCGGGTCGGGTCGTCGCCGAACCGTTCGAGGCCGGCCGTCGTGGCGTGGCCCGCGAGGTCGGTCAGCGCGGGGTCGCGGCCCCACGCGAGGACGACGTACGGGTCCTTGCGCTCGAAGCCCTTGTTCCACACCCAGCCCGCGCGCATCAGGGCGTCGCGCGCGTCCGTCGTGCGGCGCTCCTCGGCGTACCGCAGCGACACCTCGGGCAGCAGGGGCAGCGGCTCGCGCGCCGCCTCGTCGCGCAGCGCCACGAGGTCCGCGAGCAGCGTCGCCGCCGTCCCCGGGTCCGGCGGGGTGAGGGTCGACCACGCGACGCCCGGGCCGCGGGGCGAGCGACCGATGGCGACGGCGTCCCACGGCCGGTCCGGGTCGCTCACCCGCAGGGCGAGGGCCTGCACCCACGCGCGCAGCCGGTGCTTGGGCCCGAGACGCGAGTACTCGGTGCGGACGACCCGTGCGCCGTGCACGCCCGGCACGCTCCCGACGAGCGTGCGGCCGTCGGGCAGCACGGCGCGGACGTCGACCGTCTCGGCCGAGCTGAGCACGTCCTGGCTCACGGGCCGGCCGGCCGCGGCGTCGGCCTCCCGCGCGGCCTCGACGGCGGCGACCCGCAGCGGGCCGACGGAGCGGATCACCTCCTGCAGGGCGGACCGGCCCAGCTCGCGCGGCGGGACCTGGCCGCGCCGCCACTCGGCCTGCAGGGCGCGGTTCGGCTCGACCCCGGACAGCGCCGCGCGCAGCACGCGGTCGCCCACGCCCCAGCCCGCCAGGCCGGTGAGCGCGAGCGGGAGGCGGTCCTCGACGTCGTCCTCCTCGATCACGAGACCCACGTCGAGCGTGTGCTGCGCGAACCAGCGGGGCGCGTTCTCGAGCAGGCGCACGAGGTCGTCGAGCTCGACGTCGGGGCGCCCCCCGGCGCTCTCCGTGGCCGGTGCGCCGACGGAGCCCGTCGGCAGGGCGAGCGGCGCGCCCACGAGGGCGCCCACCGGTCGACGCTCCGCGCGTGCGGCTCGCGCGCCGTCGAACGCCGCGCGGTCGTGGCTGAACGCGCCGGGCACGCCCAGCGCGCCGGGCTCGAAGTTGCGCTCGTCCACGGTCTGCAAGGGGTGCCGCACGACGACGTGCTCGCGCGCCGGCCGGCCTGCCGACGTCGTCGCGACGCGGTCCAGCGCGTCGAGCAGCTCCGCGACGGGCACCGCGGGCGGGCGCGCGGCGCCGGTGCGCTCGTCGGCGCCCGTGTGCACGACGACGAGGTGGTCGCCCGCCGCGGCGACGGCGTCGAGGAAGATCTGCCGGTCCTCGCTGCGCGCGTCGCGCTCGCCGATCTCCGGGTGCCGCGCGAGCAGGTCGTCGCCCGCGGACGCCGCGGTGCGGGGGAAGACGCCGTCGTCGAGGCCGAGCAGGCACACGACCCGGTGCGGCACCGAGCGCATGGGCTCGAGCGAGCACACGGTGAGCGCGCCCGTGCGGAACCCGGCGCGTGTCGGTCGCCCCGCGAGGCGGTCGTCGAGCAGCGCGCGCACGTCCGCGAGCCGCAGCGCGACCCCGCCGTGCGCGGCCCCCGCGGCGCGGACGTCGCCCAGCACGCGGCGCGCCGAGCCGATCTGCCACGCCTCCGTGGGCGGCGCCTCCGCGAGCAGCGTGAGCGCACGGTCGAGCGTGTCGAGCCAGTGCGCGAGCGGGTGGACTCCGTCCAGACCCCGCAGGATCTCGGTCAGCCGCGCGACGAGCTCCGCGAGCCGGCCCGCGAGGTCCACGTCCGTCGAGCCGACGTCGTCGAGCGGCAGCGCCGGCCCGACGAACCGCGCGTCCTCGTCGGCCATCGCCGCGCCGAGCAGGAGCCGGTCGAGCGCCGCGTCCCACGTGCCCTGGCGCACGTGGCCGTCGATCCCGAACCGGGCGCGGCGCTCGCCGTCCTCGCCCCAGTGCACGCCCGCCTCGACGGCCCACTGGCGCAGGCGGTCCACGTCGTCGTCGGAGAACCGGAACCGGCGCCGGACCGGGCCGCTCGCCGCGAGGTCGAGCACCTCCGAGGCCGTGACGCGGCCGTCGGCGAGGCGCAGCAGCGTCGCGAGCAGCGCGAGCACGGGGTTCGTCGTCCCGGCCCCGCGGTCGGCGAGGCTCACGCGCAGCCGCTGGCCGGGGTGCGCGTCCTCCCCGAGCTCGGGGACCGCGCCGAACGTCGCGGTGACGAGGGGTGCGAAGGTCTCGACGTCCGGGCAGAGCACGATGACGTCGCGCGCCTGGAGCGTGGGGTCGGCGGAGAACAGCCCGACGAGCGTCTCCCGCAGCACCTCGACCTGCCGCGCCCGGCCGTGGCACGCGAGGATCTGGACCGACCGGTCGGCGGGGTCGACGACGTGGGTCCCGTCCGGCGTGTCCGTGCGGAGGGCGCTCTGCAGCGCGCCGAGCAGCGTCGGCGGGGTGGGCGCGGCCTCGTGCCGGGTCTCGTGCACCGCGCCGCCCCCGGCGAGCCGGAGCTGCAGCTCGACCGCGTCGCGACCGGTCGACGCGAGGAACGGGTGCCGGGCGAGCGTGGGCAGGTCCGCGCGACGTCGGGCGCCCGCGTGGTCAGGGGTGGCGTCGTCGGCGAGGTCGTCGCTCGTGGCGGGGCCGCCGTCGTACGCCGCGACCTTGTCCCACAGCACGGGCGACGGGTGCACGAGCCACAGGTGGACGTCACGGTGCTCGGCGAGCGCGCGCAGGACCCGCAGCTCGTCCTCCGGGAGCCGCGTCGGACCGAACACCGACAGCCGCGGCGGCAGGTCCACGGCCGTGGGGTCGGCGCGCAGCGCGGCGACCGCCTCCTCGACGCGACGCGCCGGGTCCGTGGCCGGCACGCGGTCGACCAGGCGGCGCCAGAGCTCGGGCTGCCACGCGAGGTCCTCCGGGGTGTCGCCGGTCTCCGGCGACGGGGCCGACCACGCGAGCACGACCTCGGGCCGCTGCCGCGCGTAGTCGACGAGCAGGTCCGCGAGCCGCCGCGCGAGCGTCAGCCGCCGGCCTCGGCGCCCCTCGTCGC
>CAZFUQ010000053.1:0-4124 GCA_964521905.1 uncultured Cellulosimicrobium sp. | reverse complement strand
TGGTGCGGGGGCACCCGCTCGACCAGCCACCACTCGCCCTGGGCCTCGAACTCGGGCGCCGCCCACGGCTCGGCGAGGTGCGCGTCGAGCACCTCGAGCACGGACCACGCGAGACGCTCGGGACGCCACGGGTCGTCGTCGGGGTCGAGGTCGGTGAGGTCCGCGACGACCTGCTCCACGAGCCGGCGCGGGCCGCGGAAGTCGACGTTCGCGCAGATGCCCGACGTCTCGCCCGCGCCCAGGTGGTGGGAGAGCCGCTGCGCGAGCCACCGCTCCACCCCACGCGTCGGGACCGCCACGACGTCGGGTGTGAACGGGTCCTCCGGCGCCTCGGCGAGCACGACCGCGAGCGGCGCCACGAGCGCCTCCGCGCGCTCGGAGCGGTGCACGTGCAGCACGGAGGACCCCCGTCAGGCAGGAACGTCGCCCGCCGGTCGGCCGGGCGCTACGAGGAGGCTACGAGGTGCGTCCGACATGGGCGAACCGCCGTCCACAGCGCCCGTGCGCGCGGTCGCTGCGTGCATGTCTACGTATGGCGACACTGCAGGCCTGTCGTGGTAGCCAGCAGAAGTTCGCGGTGCGACGGATGGAAGGGAACTGGTACGAGGCCACCGGTGCCGAGCCGACGAGCCACATCGTCAAGCCCGGGATCCGACGCCTTCAGGCACAGGCGCTCATCGAGCACGTCAGCATGCGTGCCGCGGCTCTGTGCGGTGTCGACGTCGCTCACACCGAGTACATGTCGTTCAAGAGCGAGAGAGCGATCGTCATCACGCGGTTCGACAGGGCCGCAGATGCGGCAGGTGGCCTGCGCCGCCTTCATCAGGAGGACCTGTGCCAGTCCTTCGGCGTCCCTGAGAAGTACGAGAGCGAGGGTGGTCCGACGGCGCAGGACGTCGTGAGAATCCTGCGCGACGCGTCCGCCACCCCGGCCGACGCGAGGGAGAACGTCCGCAGGTTCGTCGACGCGCTCGTGTACAACACCGTCATCGCTGCCCCCGACGCGCATGCACGCAACTACGCCGTCCTGCTCGACGCGGAGCGCGTGCGTCTTGCACCGGCGTTCGACGTGGCCACCGGTCTCGCCTACGACCCCCCGCCCGAGGGGCGTCCTCTGTCCATGAGCGTCGGTGGGGTGTGGGATGCCGAGAAGGTGGACACAGCGGCGTGGAGGCGCCTCGCACGGGAGAACCGTCTCGACCCCGAAGCGTTGCTCGTCCGTGTGCGCGAGATCGCGGAGAGAGTCCCCAGGGCGGTGACACGTGCGCTCGACGAGGTGGACGAGCTGGACGAGGACCGGGACGGGTCAGTCGCGAGCGTCCGTGAGCGACTCCTGCCCCGCCTCGGGGCGCACGTCGCCGCATTGCTGGAGCGCATCGGCTGAGGGGTCGGTTCCGACTGGACGACGAGTGACGCGTCCGTCAGGCGCGGCGCGCGACGAACACCCACTCGCGGCCGGGGCGGTCGGGCGTGTCGCGCACGTCCTCGACGACGAAGCCGCACGCGGTGAGCGTCGCCTCGACCTCGTCGCGATCGCGGAAGCGGAGCGTCGAGTCGGAGTGCAGCGCGGTGCCGTCGGGCAGCACGGTCGTGTCGTGGAAGGACACGAAGGGGAGCGACACGTCGGTGAGGTCGGTCCAGGACTCGACCGGCCCGACGTCGGGCACGTCCACGCGCACGGTCGTCGCCTCGCGGACCCAGCCCTCCCAGGCCCGGCGTGCGGGGACGCGCGTCTCGAACACGAGGTGGCCGCCCGGCACGAGGGCGGAGCCGATGCCCCGCAGCGTCGCGGTCCACGACTCGTCGGTGAGGAACACCTGCGCGACGTTCGCCGTCATCGTCGCGAGGTCGACCTGGAGCGACGGGAGGTTCGTCGCGTCGCCGTGCAGCCAGCGCACGCGCTCGGCACCCGGCTTGGCGCGCGCGACGTCGAGCGACGCGCCCGCGGGGTCGACGCCCACGACGTCGATCCCGCGCCGCGCCAGGAGGCACGCGAACGTCCCGGTGCCGCACCCGACGTCCAGCACGCGCCGCGCGCCGAGCTCGTCGACGACCGCCGCGTAGGCGTCGAGGTCGGCGCGGTCCGGGTCGAGCGGGTCGTAGAGGATGGCGAGTCGAGGGTCGTCGAAGATCGCGTCGGGCATCCTCCGACGCTACGAAGGCGTGACGCCGCCGGTCCACGCCATTCTCCGGGCGTCCCGTCCACCATGCGCCTGGCGGGAGGTGCGTCAGGCCGAGACGGGCCACGGCCGCCAGCGGCCGTCGGGGAGTGCGGCGAGGCGGCGTCGCGCCTGCTGCCCGACGCCGCGTGACAGCCGGGTGCGTCCCTCGCCGGACCGGTACCCGCCGTCGGGCAGGTCGAGGCGGTGCGCGACCCACCACTCGCGCCGACCGAGGAGCGTCCGTCGGAGGGCCTCCGAGAACCGTCCCGCCGCGACGCCGAGGACGAGGTCCTCAAGCGCCTCGGCGGCACCGTCCGCGGTGTCGTCGCACGCGTCGCAGCCGCACGACGGGAACCCGTCCTCGTGCAGCACGCCGGCTCCGACGACGATGCTCGGGTATCCGGTGACGACGAGCGTCAGCGGCGCGGCGTCGTCCGACGACGGCGTGAGGCGCACCGCGCGCAGCGCGTCGGGACCGACGGTGCGCAGCCCGGCGAGCACGGGGTGGGCGGGTGCGTCGGGAGCGTGCGCCGTCAGGTCGACGCCCCGCAGGTCGACGTCCTCGACCGTGACGGCGTACGTCGCCGCGAGGTGCCGGACGAGCGCGTCCGCGATGTCGACGAGCGGCGCGAACCGCTCCGGGTGGGAGTCCACGGAGTACGCGTGCTCGGGAGGTCCGTCGAGGTCCGCCCAGCGGGCGCCGTACTCGATCGGGGTCCCGTCGCCGTCGTGGAAGACCTGGCGCGCGATCGGTGGGCGGACGTAGGTGGTCACGCCGTCAGGCTAGGGCGACCCACCGCCGTCCAGCACGTGCATCCACCCCGCCGAGCATGCGGCTGTGGCCCGTCCTGGCGTCGGGACGGGCCACCACCACATGGTCGGCGTGAAGGGGCTCAGGCGTTGAGCGCCTGCTCCACGTCCTCGATCACGTCGAGCGGGTCCTCGAGGCCCACGGACAGGCGCACGGTCGTCTCCGCGATCCCGACGGCGGCGCGGCCCTCGGGACCGAGCTTGCGGTGCGTCGTCGTGGCCGGGTGGGTGACGAGCGACTTCGCGTCGCCGAGGTTGTTCGAGATGTCGACGACCTGGAGCGCGTCGAGGAACGTGAACGCGCGCTTCTTCGCCGTCTCGGGGTCGGTGCCCTCGGGAACCGCGAGGTCGAACGTGACGACCGTCCCGCCGCCGCTCTGCTGCGACTGCGCGAGCTCGCGCTGCGGGTGCGAGGCGAGGAACGGGTAGCGCACGCGCCCGATCCCGGGGAGCTGCTCGAGCGCCTCCGCGACCTGGGCCGCCGCGGCGTTCTGCGCCGCGACGCGCACGGGCAGCGTCTCGAGACCCTTGAGCAGGACCCAGGCGTTGAAGGCCGAGAGCGACGGACCGGTGTTGCGGATGAACGTCTGCACGGGCCCGGTGATGTACTCCTCGGTCCCGAGGATCGCGCCGCCGAGCACGCGGCCCTGGCCGTCGATGTGCTTGGTCGCCGAGTACACGACGACGTCCGCCCCGAGCTCGAGCGGCTTCTGCAGCAGCGGGGTCGCGAACACGTTGTCGAGCACGACCACCGCGCCCGCGGCGTGCGCGAGCTCGCTCACGCGCCGCGCGTCGACGATGTCCTGCATCGGGTTGGACGGCGTCTCGAAGAACACGACGTCCGCGGGCGTCGAGAGCGCCTCCTCCCACTGCGAGAGCACGTGGCCGTCGACGTAGTCGGTCCGCACGCCCCACTTGGCGAAGATCTCGTCGAAGATGACGATGCTCGACCCGAACAGCGCGCGCGCAGCGACGATCCGCGACCCCGACTGCACGAGCGCCGCGAGCGAGGTGAACACCGCGGACATGCCCGACGCCGTCGCGTAGCAGGCCTCCGCGCCCTCCAGCAGGCGCAGACGCTCCTCGAAACCGTGCACGGTCGGGTTGCCGTAGCGCGAGTAGACGAACCGGTCGAGCTCGACCTTGAAGGCG
>CAZFUQ010000052.1:17587-18900 GCA_964521905.1 uncultured Cellulosimicrobium sp. | reverse complement strand
GGAGGCCGGGGGCCGCGTCGTCGTCATCGGACGCCACCACCTGCACAGCGACGCGGTGCTCCCGGACAGCGAGGCGGCCGCCGCGAGCCTCACCGACCACGTGCTCGGCCTGGGCCACCGCCGGATCACCATCGCCGCGGGGCCCGAGCGGCTCACGACCGTCGCCGACCGCACCGCCGGCATCCGGGCCGCCGTCGCGGCGCGCGGGCTCGACCCCGACGACCTGTTCGTCGTGCACGCGCCCTTCACGCGCGAGGGTGGGCGCGACGCCACGCAGCGCATCCTCGCCCAGCGCCCGGACACCACGGCGATCCTCGCGCTCAACGACGCGATGGCCACCGGGGTGCTGTCGCTCCTGCGCGAGCGCGGCGTCGTCGTCCCGCGCGACATGTCCGTCACCGGGTTCGACGACATCCAGGTCGCCCAGGACCTCGCACCCGCGCTGACCACGGTGCGGCTCCCGATGAGCGAGATGGGCGCGACGGCGTTCGAGCTGGCGCTCCGACCGCCGTCGGCCCGCCCCCGCCGCAAGCGCACCGACCACGAGCTCGTCGTCCGCGACTCAACGGCCCCACCCCGCCCGACCACCCCGTGAGTGCATGAAATAGTCGCGCCGCAGGCGTCCGGGCGCGACTATTTCATGCACTCACGCGGGGGGTGGTGGGTGGGTCAGAAGGGCTTGCGGGCCACGACGAGGAAGCGCGGGGCCTCGTCGACGAACTCGTGGCCCGCGGCGAGGTGGAGGTGCAGGGCGCGCAGCGGTGCCTCGTACCGGGCGATCGCCTCGGGGGACAGCGAGGCGAGGTCGGGCACCTGCCACGCGATGATCTTGAGGTACCAGAGCACGGACGACAGGTCGCGGAACCGGCGCAGACCCTCGTGCTCGCGCGCGACGTCGACGACGAACCCGGCGTCCCGCAGCACCTCGACCGCGGCGTCGAGCGTCACCGAGTCCGGGTCCCACGGCAGCTCGGTGCCGAGCGCCGTGCTGAGGCGCAGGCCGTCGCGCGTGTCGACCTGCTGGGTGAGGAACACCCCGCCGGGCTCGAGGACCCGCAGCACCTCGTCCGGGTCGAACTCCTCGTGGCGGTCGAGCACGACCGCGAACTGCTCGTCGAAGAACGGCAGGAGCTGCTCCTCGTCGCCGTCCACGGACCGGACGTCGACCCCGAGGGGCTCGAGCCGGCGTCGGGCCACGGGCAGGTTGGGGGGCCAGCCCTCGGTGGCCGCGGACCCCGCAGGCAGCGGGACGAGCGTCGAGAGGAGCTCGCCGCCGCCCGTGCCCAGGTCCAGCACCGCTCCTCGCCCGCTGC
>CAZFUQ010000052.1:2167-17577 GCA_964521905.1 uncultured Cellulosimicrobium sp. | reverse complement strand
CCGATGCCGACCAGCTCGCGCGCGAGCGCCGCGTAGTCCCAGGGCAGCGGGTCCTCGACCATGCGGCCGTCCACGGGAGCGAGGTCGAACCCGACGACGGGGACCGCCCGGGCCCACTCGACGTGCTCCTCGAACGAGGCGTCCGGCGACGGGACGGGCGCGTCGTGCGCCGGGTCGGACGGGGCAGGGATGTCAGGCACCGCGGCAGGCATGCATCGATTGTCACCCGGCGGCGCCGATGCCTCGACCAGGCACGACGGGCGCCGACCAGGGCGGGGCCCTCAGACGGCGGCGGGCCCGAACGCGGCGGCGAGCTGCGCCGTCGGGCCGTCGCCGGCGGGCTGCGCGCCGCCGAGGGCTGCGACCTGCAGCACCATCCACGGGCTGAACGCCCACGGCGTGGCGGTGACGGCGCGCGCGACGTCGCGCGGGTCGGCCCACGCGATCTCCACGACCTCGTCCGGGTTCGGCACGACGGCCTCCGCGGCGCCGGCCGTGCGCGCCGCGTACACGGGGCAGATCTCGTTCTCGACGACGCCCGACGCGTCGACCGCGCGGTAGCGGAACCCCGGCACGGCGACCTCGAGGCCCGTGATCTCCAGGGCGAGCTCGTGCTGCGCGTGGCGGACGATCGACTCCTCGGTGGTCTCCGTCCAGCGCGGGTGCCCGCAGAAGGAGTTGGTCCACACGCCCGGCCACGTGCGCTTCGCGAGGGCGCGGCGCGTCAGCAGGAGACGACCCGCGTCGTCGAGCACGTAGCAGGAGAACGCGAGGTGCAACGGGGTCTCGGTGGTGTGGACCGCGGCACGCTCGAAGGTGCCGGTCCGACGGCCCTGGTCGTCGACCGTGACGACGTGGTCGGCGGCGACGGGGACGTGGGAGCTCATGCCGTCACTCTCGCACACGCGCGCGCGGGCGGGCACTCGCCGTCGGCGTCCGCGACCCTCGCGCGTGAGCGGCGTCACGTCCGGAGCCGACGGCATCTTGGCGAGGGTACCGCGTCGTGAATTAAGGTGAGCATTACCTCACAGCCGCCCGGGCCGACGCCCCCGAACAGATCCGAGCACGCATGACCTCGTCCGCGACCGCCGACGCGCCGGCCGACGCTCCCGACGGGGCGACCCCGGCCGCCCGGGACCGCGACGACCGCCCGACCGGGCTCGCCCGGACCAACGCCGGCCGCAGCCTCGGTCTCCTCGTCGCCGTCGTGGTCCTCGTCCTCGCGCTCGGCCTGAGCCTCGTCGTCGGGTCGAAGCCCGTGCCGCTCGGCACGGTGTGGGACGCGCTCACCGGCTACGACGGCTCGGGCGACCACGTGATCATCCGCGACCTGCGCCTGCCGCGCACGATCGTCGGGCTGCTCGTGGGCACCGCGCTCGGCGTCTCCGGCGCCCTCATCCAGGCGATGACGCGCAACCCGCTCGCCGACCCCGGCATCCTCGGGGTCAACGCGGGCGCGGGCTTCGCCGTCGTGCTCGCGGTCGCGTTCCTCGGCCTCACGGACATCTCGTCGTTCATCTGGTTCGCGTTCGTCGGGGCGATCGTCGCGACGGTCGCGGTCTACGCCATCGGGTCGCAGGGCCGCGGGGGAGCGACCCCCGTGCGCCTGACGCTCGCCGGGGTCGCCCTCGGGGCGGTCCTCGGCGGCATCTCCCAGGGCATCACGCTGCTCGACCCGACGGCGTTCGACCGGATGCGGTTCTGGGGTGCCGGATCCCTCGCGGGACGCACCATGGAGATGGCCGGGACGATCGCGCCGTTCGTCGTGGTCGGCCTCGTCATCGCGCTGTTCGTCGCGCGCCCGCTCAACACCGTCGCGCTCGGGGACGACCTCGCGAGCTCGCTGGGCGCGCACGTCGGTCGCACGCGGATCCTGGTGGGCATCGCCGTGACGCTCCTGTGCGGCGCCGCGACGGCGGCCGCCGGGCCGATCGGGTTCGTCGGCCTCATGGTGCCGCACGTCGCGCGGTGGACGGTCGGACCCGACCAGCGCTGGATCCTGCCGTACTCGGCCGTCCTCGCGCCGGTCCTGCTGCTCGTGTCCGACGTCGTCGGGCGCGTCGTCGTCATGCCGGGGGAGCTCCAGGTGGGCATCGTCACCGCGTTCGTCGGGGCGCCGGTCCTCATCGCCCTCGTGCGCCGGTCGAAGGCGAGCGGGCTGTGAGCGCGCCGGCACCCGTGCGCCCCGGGGACGGGCTGCCCGACGGCGTTCCGCGCCGCGTGGACTTCGGCCGCCCCACGCGCGTCGTGCGCGGGTTCGGCGACCGCACGAGCCACCGGTTCGACCTGCGCACGATCTCGGTGTGCCTGGCCCTGCTGCTCGTCGGGCTGGCGGTCGGCGTCGTCGCGCTGACCACGGGCGACTACCCGCTGACGGTCCCGCAGGTGCTGCAGGCGCTCGTCGGCGGCGCCGACGGGCCCGTGCACATGGTCGTCGTCGAGTGGCGCCTCCCCCGAGCGCTGACGGCGCTCGTGCTCGGCGCAGCGCTCGGAGCGAGCGGCGCGATCTTCCAGTCGCTCACGCGCAACCCGCTCGGTAGCCCGGACGTCATCGGCTTCAACACCGGCGCGTACACCGGCGCGCTCGTCGTCATCATGCTGCTCGGCGGCGGGTACACGGGGGTCGCGGCGGGCGCGCTCGTGGGCGGGATCGTCACGGCGGGCGTCGTCTACGTCCTCGCGTACCGGCGCGGGGTGCAGGGCTTCCGGCTCATCATCGTCGGGATCGCCGTCTCCGCCATGCTCGCGTCGGTCAACCAGTGGCTCATCATCAAGGCCGACCTCGAGACCGCGATGGCCGCCGCGGTGTGGGGCGCGGGGTCGCTCAACGGCATGACCTGGGCGCAGGCCGCACCCGCGTGCGTGCTCGCCGCCGTCATCGCGCTCCCGCTCGTGTGGCTCGCGCCGCGCATGGGCCTGCTCGAGCTGGGCGACGACGCCGCGGCCGCGCTCGGCCTGCGCAGCGAACGCACCCGGCTCGCGCTCGTGATCCTGGGGGTGGCGCTCACCGCGCTCGTCACCGCCGCCGCGGGACCGATCGCGTTCGTCGCGCTCGCCGCGCCGCAGCTCGCGCGCCGCCTCACCGGCAGCGCGGGGGTGCGCATCCTTCCCGCCGCCTTCATGGGTGCCGTGCTCCTCGCGGCGAGCGACCTCGTCGCGCAGCGCGCCTTCGCCCCGACCCAGCTCCCCGTGGGCGTCGTGACCGTGAGCGTCGGCGGCGCCTACCTCGTGTGGCTCCTCGTGCGGGAGGCCCGCAAGTGACCCCGACCCCGAGAACCGGAAGGACACCGGTGGCCCTCACCGACATCGCGGACGCCCCGGGCGTCGCGCACCCCGCGCCGACCCTCGCGTCGTCCGGCACGCCCGGAGCGCCCGCGGCCGACCGGCTGCACGCCGAGTCCGTCACCATCGGCTACGACGACCGCGTCATCTCGTCGGAGCTCGACGTGACGATCCCCGACGGGTCGTTCACCGTGATCGTCGGGCCGAACGCGTGCGGCAAGTCGACGCTGCTGCGTGCGCTGTCGCGCCTGCTCAAGCCGTCGCGGGGCCAGGTCGTGCTCGACGGCCGGTCCATCTCCGCGATCCCCGCGAAGGAGGTCGCGCGCCGCCTGGGCCTCCTGCCGCAGACGTCGATCGCGCCCGAGGGCATCACCGTCGCCGACCTCGTCGCACGGGGGCGCTACCCGCACCAGAAGCTCCTGCGGCAGTGGTCGCGCGAGGACGAGGCCGCGGTCGTCGGCGCGCTCGAGGCCACCGGGACGACGCCGCTCTCCGGACGCCTGGTCGACGAGCTGTCCGGCGGCCAGCGACAGCGCGTGTGGGTCGCCATGGTCCTCGCGCAGGAGACGCCGATCCTCCTGCTCGACGAGCCGACGACGTTCCTCGACATCGCCCACCAGATCGAGCTGCTAGAGCTCTGCACGGACCTCAACCGCGACCGCGGGCACACGCTCGTCGCGGTGCTGCACGACCTCAACCACGCGTGCCGCTACGCGACGCACCTCATCGCGATGAAGGACGGCGCGATCGTCGCCGAGGGCGCGCCGGCCGACGTCGTGACGGCCGAGCTCGTCGAGGACGTGTTCGGCCTCCCGTGCCGCATCATCGACGACCCCGTGACCGGCACCCCGCTCGTCGTCCCCGAGGGCCGCCCCCGCCGCTCCTGACGCGTCGCCGCACCCGCACCCGTCCACCCCGCGCGCCTGCGCGTCGTCGCCCGGGATCGGTGCGAGATGGATTACCGAGTAAGTACTCGGTAGTGTGGCAGGGCGCGCCGACGCGCGCTGCACCACGCGACGAAGGGTGACCGATGGACCGCCTCCTGTACGGGTCCGCGTACTACGACGAGTACATGCCGCACGACCGCATCGCGAAGGACACCGCGATGATGACCGACGCCGGGCACACCGTGATCCGCATCGCGGAGTCCACGTGGAGCACGCTCGAGCCCCAGCCCGGAATCTACGACTTCACGCACGTCGACCGCGCCCTCGCGGCGGCGCAGGAGGCGGGTCTCGACGTGATCGTCGGGACGCCCACCTACGCCGTGCCCGCCTGGCTCGTGCGGTCCTACCCGGACGTCCTCGCCGAGACGAGCACGGGCCGTGGCCGGTACGGCGCCCGCCAGAACATGGACATCACGCACCCCGCGTTCCTCCTGCACGCCGAGCGCGTGATCCGCGCGCTGGCCGAGCACACGGCGAGGCACCCGAGCGTCGTCGGCTTCCAGCTCGACAACGAGACGAAGTACTACGACACCGCGTCCGACGCGGTCCAGCGTCGCTTCGTCAAGCACCTGCGGGACCGCTTCGACGACGACCTCGGCGCGCTCAACGCCGCGTTCGGCCTCGACTACTGGTCCAACCGCGTCGACGCGTGGGAGGACTTCCCCGACGTGCGCGGGACGATCAACGGATCGCTCGGCGCCGCGTTCGACCGCTGGCGCCGCACGCTCGTCGACGACTACCTCGCCTGGCAGGCCGCGATCGTGCGCGAGCACGCCCGCGACGACCAGTTCCTCACGCAGAACTTCGACTTCGACTGGGGACCGGGCTGGTCCTACGGCCTGCAGCCGTCGGTGAACCACTTCACCGCCGCGCGCACGGTCGACGTGGCCGGGGTCGACGTCTACCACCCGACGCAGTCCCGCCTCACCGGCAAGGAGATCGCGTTCGGCGGGGACATGATGCGCTCGGTCAAGGACGGCGCGAACTACCTCGTGCTGGAGACGCAGGCGCAGGGGCAGCACGGCTGGCTGCCGTACCCCGGCCAGCTGCGCCTGCAGGCCTACAGCCACCTCGCGAGCGGGGCCGACGGCGTCATGTACTGGCACTGGCACTCGATCCACCACTCGTTCGAGACGTACTGGAAGGGCCTGCTCTCCCACGACCTGGAGCCGAACCCGACGTACGAGGAGTCGGGCGTCGTCGGGCGCGAGTGGCGCGAGCACGGGCAGTCCCTCCTGCACCTGCGCAAGCAGAACCGCGTCGCGGTCATGGTGAGCAACGAGGCGCTCACGGCGCTGCGGTGGTTCACCGTCGAGACCGGGTTCATCGACGGCGTCTTCGGCTCGTCGATCGGCTACAACGACGTCCTGCGCTGGGTGTACGACGCCCTGTTCGACCTGAACGTCGAGGTGGACCTCGTGCCCGTCGACGCGACGGACCTGTCGCGCTACGCGCTCGTCCTCGCCCCCGCGCTGTACACCGCACCGCAGGCGACGCACGACGCCCTGCGCGCGTTCGTCGAGGGCGGCGGCCACCTCGTCGCGACGTTCCGCTCGTTCGTCGCGGACGACGACCTCGGCGTGTGGGCCGACCGCGCCCCGCACGACCTCACGGACGTCTTCGGCATGACGTACAGCCAGTTCAGCCGGCCCGACGGCGCGCGCCTCGCGCCCCGCGGACCGCTCGCCGACCTCGTGGACGGCACCCCCGCGGCCGAGCGCTTCCTCGAGCTCCTGCGGCCCGACGGCGCCGACGTGCTCGCCGCGTACGACCACCCCGCGTGGGGGGAGTACGCCGCGGTGACGCGCCACGTCGTCGGCGACGGCTCGGCGACGTACGTCGGCACGATGACGGACCCGGCGACGCTGCGCGCCGTCCTCACCGTGGTGCTGCGCGAGGCAGGCCTGTGGGGCACCGCTCAGGACCTCGCGGGCCGCGTGACGGTGCGGCGCGGGACCAACGGTCGCGGGCGCGAGCTGACCTACCTGCTCAACTACTCGGGCGAGCCGGTCACGGTGGCGGCACCGGCGTCGGGCACCTCCGTGCTCGACGGCGCACCGGTCGCCGCGGGCGAGCCCGTGACGGTCGGCGCGTGGGACCTCGTGGTCGTCGAGGGCTGACGCCCGCCCGGGGAGCCCCCGACGTGGGGCACCCCGGGCCGAGCACGACGAAGGGGCCGCCCGGTGGGCGGCCCCTTCGTCGTCGCCGGCCGGGTCGGCCCGACGGTCCTGCCCGTCAGGCGGGGACGACGAACGTGTTGAGCGAGCGCGGCGCGAGGGTCGCGGTGAACGATCGCGCGGCCTCGTCGGGGTCGACGAAGGAGAACGTCTCCTCGCGCTCGAGCGGGTTCTGCACGACGACGGCCGTGCTCCCGTCGGTGTTCAGGTACGCCGAGCCCTGCGCGGACCAGCGGCCCGTGGTGCCGAGACGGACGGCGCCCTGCCGCACGGCCGCGCTGTAGTGCTTGAGGACGTAGTACTCGGGGTTGCGCGTCCACGTGCGCGTCGCCGGGTCGACCGTGACGAGCGAGTTCTGCGGCCAGCCCCACGTGCTCAGGCCGCCCGGCTCGAGCGCCATGTTCCAGTAGGTGTAGCCCGTCGCGCCGTGCTGGAGGTAGTGCCGCACGAGGTGGAACACGTACTCCGCGTCCTGCCACGCGTTGTCCCCGAACCCGCACTCGGACTCGGTCTGCATGATGTCGAGCTCGGGCCACGCCTCGTGCGTTCGTGCGATCGCGTGCTGGCCCGCCCACTGGTACCCGACGCCCGCGAGGTACTGGCGCGCCTCGTCGTCGAACAGGATGTTGTCGACGAAGCGGCCGTAGCTCGTGAGCTTCTGCCCGGTCGCGGTGAACGCCATGTCCTCGGGACCGTTGAGCGTCCCGAGGTAGAGGTCGACGTCGAGCCCCGCAGACCGGACGGCCGGGCCGAGGTGGTCGCGGACGAACGTCCGCAGCTGCTCGGAGCTCCACACGCACGACGGGAACTTCTGGTCGGCGAAGACCTCGTTCTGCACGTGGATCTGGTCGACGCGCACCCCGCGGGCCGCGTACTCCTCGACGAAACGCACGAAGTAGCGCGCGTAGGCGTCGAGGTTCTCGGGCGTCATGACGATCGTCCCGTAGTTGTACGCCGGCGGGGACTTCATCCACGTGGGCGGGCTCCACGGCGAGCAGTGCAGCACCATCTCCGGCTGGTAGGCCTGGGCCTCGCGGATGAACGGCAGGACGTGCTCCTCGTCGCGGTCGACGGAGAAGTGCTCCAGCGCGAGGTCGCCGGGCGTCTCGTCGTAGCTGTACCAGGAGGTCGCGAAGTCGTTCGCCCCGACCGCGGAGCGGTTGACCCGCAGGTCGAGCTCGTCGGGGCTGAAGAGCTCGCGGTAGACCTGCCGCTGCTCCTCCTCCGGCAGCGACGAGATCGCGCGGTGGCCGAGCTCGTTGAAGGTCCCGCCGAAGCCGCGGATCGGCCGCCCCCGGGTCCCGGTGAGGGCGAGGGTCCGGTCGGAGGTCGCTCCGGCGTCGGGCGTGCCGGCGTCCTGCCAGCGAGCGTCCTCGGTCGAGCGCGTCCAGGTCGTCACGGTGGTGCTCCGTTCGTCGTGATGGTGCGGGCCCGGGGGCGCTGCGGCCCCCGGGGGGGTCAGCGCACGCTCTTGATGCGCGTGATGAAGAAGGCCCCGAGGAGCGCCGCGACGATCGACACGGGGAAGACGAGCGAGTAGCCGCCGGTCGCCACGACGAGCGCGGAGGTGACGAGCGGCCCGATGGTCTGGCCCGCGGTCGTCGAGAGGTTGAGGATCCCGAGGTCCTTGCCGGCCTCCTTCTCGCTCGGCAGGACGTCGACGTTCAGCGCCTGGTCGACGGACGTGTAGACGCCGTAGCCGAAGCCGGCGATCCCCGCGAAGAGGTACATGCCCATCGGGCTCGGCCAGACCCACGGCATCGCGATGCCGACGGCGAACAGGACGCTCGACGCGACGACCGGGAGCTTGCGACGACGGATGAGGTCCGAGACGGGCCCGGAGACGACCGACCCGACGAGGGAGACCACGAGCAGGATGGTCGACATGGTCGCGATGGTCACCGCGGACTCCGCGACCGTCTGCCCGACGTAGTCCTGGACGATGTACAGCTGGTACGCCATGACCATCTGGTAGCTGACGAGCATGAACAGGCGCCCGACGAACGCGAGCCAGAAGTCCGGCGCGTTCCGCGGCGGCCGGAACGAGAGCAGGAGCTCCTTGAAGCCGCCCGCGGCGGCCGGGACGTCGGCGTACGAGCGCTCGCGCGGCCAGACGACCATGGCCACGACCGCGCCGACGACCATGAGGACGCCGCCGAGCACGAAGCCGGGGACGGCGTTCGTGATGAAGAGCGCGCCGACGAGAGACCCGAGCGGGGCGCCCGCCGCGAGGCCGCCGCCGTAGAAGGCCGACATCGTGCCGCGGATCCGCGGCGGCACCCGGTCGGCGAGGACCGCCACGCCCGGGGCGAGCATCATGTTGAGCCCGACCATGCTCACGCAGTAGGAGACCGTGATGAGCAGCGGCGTCTCGAGGAACCCGATCGCCGTCAGCGACGCACCGCCGATGACGGCGCCGCCGAGGATCCAGGGGGAGCGTCGTCCGAAGCGGCTGCGCGTGCGGTCGGAGAGGTTGCCGAACACGAGGTTCGACAGGAGCGAGACGATCGCCGTGACCGCGCTGATCGTCCCCATGAGCGCCGCGGGCTCGTCGACGCCGATGTCCTTGAGGCGCTGGGGGAGCAGCACCGCGGCAACGATCTGCAGGCCCACGATCCACAGGAGGCCGAAGCCGAGGAATCCGGCCCCGAAGCGCAGCACGCGGGCGCGAGGGAACGGCAGGCCCGTGTCCGGGGCGAGGTCTTCCGCGGCACCGCGGGCGTTCTCGGGAACGTCGGCGACGACGCCGGGCTGTCCATCCATGCGCAACCTTCTTCGGTTCGTGGCAGATCGTTCTGCGCGAGGTCTCGCCCCGGTGCGACCGGTGCGACGGTTCCCGGTGCGGCCCACTACCGAGTACCTACTAGATATATACCAGACGGTAGGTTTTCATCGGCCGCCGTGTCAAGGCGGCGACGCGGTGCGCTAGCCTCCCCTGATGTCCCCCGCACGGCCCGGCCCCGCCCGCACGCGGGTGCGCCTCACCCCCGAACGCCGCCGCGCGCAGATCCTCGAGGCGGCGACGCGCCTGGTCAGCGAGAAGGGCTTCTACGGCCTCTCGCTCCAGGACGTCTGCGACGAGGTCGGTCTGTCGCAGCCGGGGCTGCTGCACTACGTGCACAACAAGGAGGGCCTGCTGCGCCTGCTCGTCGAGCAGCGCTACGACCGCCGCTTCGACCCGGAGGACTACGTCGCGACGGGCGACCCGGCGGCCGTCCACCCCGACGGCGCGTCCTTCCCCGGGTACCTGCGCTACCTCGTGGCGCACAACGCCGAGAACCTCGAGCTCGTCAAGCTCTACATGGTCCTCGGGGCCGAGTCCGCCTCGCCCGACCACCCCGCGCACGCCCACTTCACCGACCGACCGGACGCGGTGTGGGAGCTCTACTCCGCGACGCGCTGGCGCCTGCCTCCGCAGGTCGGCCCGTGGGACGAGCAGCGCAGCCTGGTCGAGATGTGCCTGGAGGCCATGGACGGGATCCAGCTGCGCATCTTCCGCAACCCGCCCGTCGACCTCGCGGACGAGTGGGCCCGGTTCGAGCCCGTCTTCTTCCCGTCGCCGCTGTGGGACGGCTACCGCTGACCTCGGGCCCGCCCGCGCCGCGTCAGACGAACCCGAACACCGGCGGGAAGACGATCACGACCAGGGCCGCCCACGCCGCGTAGACCGGGAGGTAGCGGGTCTGCCAGCGGACGAGGTCGGCGAACGGCCGCCGGTTCCCCACGAAGCCTGCCGCGAGCACCGCCGACCAGGCGAGGTGCACGAGGAGCAGGAGGTTCAGGCCGAGGGCGGCGGCCTTGTTCGGGCTGACCCCGAACTCGGCGATGCGCGTGAGCATCGCGGTGAGCGCGACGGCGTCGACCGCGAGCGCCGCGACGACGAGCGCGACCTGGAGCCCGTCGAAGAACGACGGCGGTGCGAGCGGGTCGCGCGCCGAGACCGAGTACAGGAGCAGGCACAGGACGAGGACGAGGATCGCGTCCATGAGGATGAGCAGCTCGCGGTCCACGGCGGCGAGGTTCCCCGCCGTCGCGAGCACGACGAACACGGCGAGGAGCATGACGAGCGTCAGCGGCGTGAACACGCGCGTCAGGACGGGCGCGATGTTCTCGACGACGTTCTGCTTGGCCTCGACGAGCCACGCGGCGACGACGAGCGCGGCGGGGACGCACAGCGGCAGGATCCAGTCCGCGAGGTACGGCTCGAGGTCGACGTCGGCGAGGGAGAAGACGCCGACCGTCAGCCCGAGCAGGACGCCGCCGCCGAGCGCGAGGAGCGTGTAGTAGACGGCGAGCTCGCCGGTGAAGCGCGCGAAGTCCATGCGCCGCGCGTCGGAGCGCCACCGCCCCCCGACGTACGCGAGCCCGACGACGGCCCACAGCGTGACCGGCGCGCTGAGCGCGGCGAGGACGAGGGTCGAGCCCGTGGGCTCGAACGGGTAGGTGTTGAGCACGACGGCGACGACCACGAACGGCACGACGAGCGCCCCGACGACGCGCGCCGTGACCTGCCGCTTCCACGCGAGGTAGGCGGTGAGGAACGGCAGGACGAGGAGCCCCACGTTCAGCCCGACCGTCTCCTCGTCGAGGACCGTCGTCGCGACCTTCACCGCCACGCCGGTGCCGACGGCGAGCGCGAGCACCACCGCGAGCTCGCGCCACGAGCGCGTGCGGCCCGCGGGCTGCTCCCCGACGAGGACGAGCTGCTTCCACAGCCGCTCGGAGTGCTCCTGGGCGAACTCGCGCGAGAGGTCGTCGAGCGTGCCCATGCGCCTGACCGCGACGAGGAACGCCTCGTCGTCGTCGAGCCCGGTCGCGCGCAGGTCCTCGACCCGCTCGCGCAGGTGGTCCTCCATCTCGTCGACGTCGGCCGCCGAGATGGCCTCGCGACGGCGGACGTACCCGCGCCACTGGTCGATCTGCGCCTCGAGCGCGGCGTGCGGTCCGGGGCCCGCGGCACCCGGGGACACCGCGGGGGCCCCCGGCGCCATCAGGCCCACCCCTCCGCGACGCGCGGGGGCTGCGCGAGGCCGTCCTGCGCCGTCTTCCACACCTGCTGGAGCGCGTCCGCGACGACGCTCCACTGCTCCTGCCGCTCGGCGAGCGCCGCGCTCCCCGCCGCGGTGATGGCGTAGTGCTTGCGCCGCCGCCCGACGTCGGACGTGCCCCACGACGCCTCGACGAACCCGAGCCGCTCGAGCCGGTGGAGCAGGGGGTAGAGCATGCCGTCGGTCCACTGCATGCGGCCGCCCGAGAGCTCGTCGACCCGCTTGAGGATCGCGTAGCCGTAGGACTCGCCGTCGGCGAGGATCCCGAGGACGAGGGGTGTGGCCGACGCGGCCACGAGGTCCTTGTCGATACGCATGGCACTCCTATGCCTAGTGGTGCTAGGGATAGCGACCCTAGCAGATCTAGGGTTGGTAGCACCGCGTCCGGGGCGGGCGGTCGCTCGGCCCGGCACAGCGTGTCGTGGGCCACTAGCGTGGTGGCGTCGACGAGGTGAGTCGTCGCGCCGACCGGCGCGTGCGCCCCGTGGGCACCTCGGGGGAGCAGGCCGTGACGCACCGCTATCTCTTCGCCCTGACCGACGGCGGCGGGACGGTCCCGCCCGAGGTGGGGGCCGTGCGTCGGCTCGTGGAGCGCGGGCACGACGTCCGCGTGCTGGCCGAGGACTCGATGGCGCCCGAGGTGCGCGCGACGGGCGCGACGCTCGTCCCGTGGCGCACCGCGCCCAACCGCCCCGACCGCGACCCGGCGAACGACCCGCTCAAGGACTGGGAGGCGCCCAGCCTCCTCGCGCAGGCGCGCGACATGGGGGACCACCTGATCGCGGGGCCCGCGCCGGACTACGCGCGCGACGTCCTCGCGGCCGTCGACGACGAGCGGCCCGACCTCGTCGTCACGTCGGTCTTCGCGTTCGGCGCGATGATCGCGGCGCAGTCGCGCGACGTCCCGTTCGACGTGCTGATCCCCAACGTCTACGCCCTGCCCACCCCGGGCCGCACGCCCTTCGGGGCCGGGCTGAAGCCCGCGCACGGGCCGCTCGGCCGCCTGCGCGACCGGGCGATGACGGGCCTGTCGACGCGCGTCTTCGACCGCTACACGCGCGAGCGGCTCAACGCCCTGCGCGCCGACCTCGGCCTCGGCCCGCTGGCCCGGTCGTGGGAGCAGATGAGCGCCGCGCGCCGTCAGCTCGTCATGACGAGCCCGGCGTTCGACCTGCCCGGCCCGCTCCCCCCGAACGCGCGGTACGTGGGCCCCGTCCTCGACGACCCGTCGTGGGCCGACGACGTCCCGTGGGCCGCGCCCCCGGGCGACGACCCGCTCGTCCTCGTCGCGCTGTCGTCGACGTTCCAGGACCAGGCGGCGCTGCTCCGTCGGATCGTCGACGCGCTGGCGACGTCGCCCGTGCGGGGGATCGTCACGACCGGCCAGGGGCTCGCACCCGGGACCGTGCCCGGTGCGGCGAACGTCGCCGTCGTCGCCTCCGCGCCGCACCACGCCGTGCTGCCCGACGCCGCGCTCGTCGTCACGCACGGCGGTCACGGCACGCTCCTCAAGGCCCTCGCGGCCGACTGCCCCGTCGTGGTGCTGCCGCACGGCCGCGACCAGGGTGACAACGCCGTGCGCGTGACGCTGCGCGGCGCGGGCGTCGCGCTCTCGCGCGCGGCGTCCGCGGGCCGGATCGCGACCGCCGTCCGGCACGTGCTCGACGACCCGTCGTACGCGCGCGGTGCCGCCGCCCTCGGCACCGCGATCCGCCACGACGCCGAGCACAGCACGCTCGTCGCCGAGCTGGAGGACCTGGGAACGACCTGACGGCCTCAGGACGACCCGACGGCCTCGGGGACGGCCAGGGGGGAACCCGAGGGCGGCCGTGCCGCAGGCCGAGAAACACCGCGTGAACCCTGGTCGACGAACGTCGACGCGCCGCCACGGGCAGCGCTCCGGCTGCTAGCGTCGGACGCGCCGGCGGCGACGACGCCACGGCACCGTTCGGAGAAGCAGGGGGTCATCCGTATGTCTCAGCACGCCCGCACGCCGTTCCTCGGCATCGTCATCACCTCGGCGGCCGTCGTCTCGCTCGGCCTGTCCACCGCGCACGCCGCACCCCAGCCCTCCCGGGCCGGCTCGGACGACACCCGGCTCGTGGCGCAGGAGCTGCGCGCCACCACCGGGCAGGCCGTGTTCAGCGATCTCGTCGCCCGCACGCTCGAGTCCCACCCCGAGGCGGTGGTGGACTTCTCGTGGGACGGCGACGGTGGCACGCTCGTCGTCGCTCCGGACGCCGCCGCCTCGGTGGGAGCACGACTCACCGCCGAGCGTGCCGACGTCACCGTCGAGACGGCGGCACCAGGCGCCGTCCCCTACCTCGACCGTTCGGCCGTCGAGCTCGCCGCCATCGAACGACTCCAGGACTCGGGTGCCGAGTCGCTCGCCGCGCGGTACGACGTGGAGGCGCACGCGGTGGTGGTCACCGCCTGGACCGAGGACGAGGCAGCGACCGCCGAGCAGGTCGACGGGCTCCTCGCCCGGGCGGGCGCGAGGGCGGCCGCGGGTCCGGCGATCGCCGTCGAGTACGAGCCGGCGCAGGACGTCCCGCAGGAGAACACGACGCAGGGCGGGGAGGTCTACGGCGGGTGCACCGGGGGGTTCATGGCCACCCGAGGCTCCGCCTACGGCATCACGACCTCGGCCCACTGCACGACGAAGCCCTCCCGCTACGACGGGGACACGACGGGCAGCACGTACGTCGCCTCGAACAACCGCGACGTGCGCTTCACCGCCCTCAGCGGCGACAGGGCCGAGAACAAGTTCCGGATCAACGCGTCGACGCTGCGCACCATCACCTCCACCGGGATCGTCAGCACCGGCTCGGTGCTCTTCAAGTACGGCAAGACGACCGGGTACGGGTCGTCGACCGTCGAGTCCTACAAGGGGTGCGTGACGTTCTCCTCCGGCAACGTGTGGTGCAACCTCTACTACACGAAGGACAAGGTCACGTCGGGTGGCGACTCGGGCGGGCCGTGGTTCGTCGCGAGCAAGGGCTACGGCTTCACGACGGGGAGCAACTCCGGCGGGTCGTACATCACCCCGGTCGCCCACGTCGGCTCGATCTCGGGCACCGTCAAGGTGAAGACGAGCTGATGGGGCGCACCAGGAGAAGGGGGAGCGCCGGGGCCGTCCCGGCGCTCGTCGCCGTCGTCCTGCTGGGCGCGAGCGCGTGCGCGGGGGCGCCCGACGACGGCGCCGGCCCCGCGTCCTCCTCCGAGGGGTCGACCGAGCAGCCCGACGCGGACCGGACCTCGATCGAGCTCGCGGTGCTCGACGCCCTCGCCGACGACCCGCACCTCAAGGAGGCCCGCCACGAACCGGGCGAGGACCGCGTGGTCGTCACCGTCCGCACGCAGGGGGCACCGCTCGCTCCCGACGAGCGGCGCGACCTCGAGGAGCGGGCCGAGCAGGTCACCGACGGCATCGACGTCGTCGTCGTGACGACCGACGAGGACGCCCCGACCGAGGACTGAGGCACGTCGTCGGTCGGGGCGTCGCCGTCGTCGCCGAGGAGGTCGGCGACGACGGCCGGCCGCTGCTGGAGGCGACCGTCCGGTACCGGCGGCACGCCGTGCGGGCGCCGTGGCAGCTCAGGGCCGCTCCGGGGCTACCCGGCGTAGGTCTCGAGCTCGGCGATGCGCGGCGTCCCCGACGCGCTCGTGATCTCGAGGTTGATCTTCTTGGCCGACGTCGCGGGGAACGTGACGGCCCCCGTGCCGCTGCCGGTCTTCAGGACGGCGCCGGTGTCGTTGTTCACGAGGCGCCACGTCCCGAGCGTGCCGCCGCCGGACGCCGTGCGGATGACGACCGTCGACACCGTCCTCGCGGAGCTCCACTTCACCGAGACCGTGCCCGTCGACCCGTTCGGGGACCAGTAGGTGGCGACGTCGCCGTCGATCACGTTCCCGTAGCTCGTCCCGCTCGCCTTGCTCGACCCGTCGGCGCCGGC
>CAZFUQ010000052.1:0-2067 GCA_964521905.1 uncultured Cellulosimicrobium sp. | reverse complement strand
CCGTCCGAGACCTTGAGGCCCTTGTTCGCGCCCGCCGTCCGGCTCACGAGCGCCGGCACGCAGCTCGCCCCGTCGAGCGTGTACGCGTAGGGGATGCTCACGGTCGTCGTCGACGTCGGGTCGGGTCCGGCGGGGTTGTTGCCGCTGCCGGGGCTCGACCACGTGACGTCGTCGAAGACGTTCCCCGCGACCTGCCACGAGCCGGGGAGGCTCGTGTAGAACGTGCCCAGCACGTCCTTCGAGCCCTCGAAGTAGTTGTTCTCGACCTTCGCCTTGCCGCCCGCGCGGGCGTTGATGCCCGACTCCTTGAGCGAGAGGTAGTGGTTGTTGTAGATGTGGGCCGTCGCGCCGCGCAGCAGCGGGGTCCGCGAGTCGATGTTCTCGTAGAGGTTGTGGTGGAACGTGACCGGCCCGTTGTCCAGGTCGCTGTCGCTCGACCCGACCAGCCCGCCGCGTCCGGAGTTGCGCAGGACGCTGTAGGACAGGGTCACGTACTTCGTCCCGGCCTTCATGTCGAAGAGCCCGTCATAACCCTCCGACTCGCCCCCCGACGCCTCGAGCGTCACGTGGTCCACCCAGACGTTCCGAACGTTCGTCTCCATGCCGATGGCGTCACCGCCGTTGGACGTGGGGGAGCCCGACTTCTTGACGTTCCTCACCGTGACGTTCTGGATGATGACGTTGCTCGACTCACGGATGTGGATGCCGAGCTGGTCGAAGACGGCCCCGCTCCCCACGCCGACGAGCGTCACGTTGCTCACCTGCTTGATCTCGATCACGCCCGCGGCGGTGTTGCAGCTCGGCCCGGAGACCTTGGTCGTGTTGCCGTGGTCGATCGTGCCCTCGACCTCGATCGTGATGGGCGTGCTGCTGCTCGCGCGGCCGCACAGGGCCGCGTGGATCTGGGTCCCCGTCGTGGCGCGGACCGTCTGGCCACCGGCGCCGCCGGTCGTCCCGCCGTTCTGGGTCGCGTAGCCCGTCGGGCTCCCGGTCACGGCCGCGGCGGCCGTGGTCGTCAGGGCGGTGATGCCCAGGGTGGCCACCAGGGCCGTCGCGGCTCCCGCTGCGAGCAGTCGTCGTGCGACTGGTCGTCTCATCGTCGTGCCTCACCTTCGTCGTCGAATTCGGGGCAGTGCGGTGGTGCGTCGCGGTTCGCCGTCAGCTCCTGTCCTCGCGTCGGTCGACGCGGTGTCCTCGGCCGGTGCGGGAGGTGCGCCGGGTGCGGCACGCTCCGCGAGCCGCCGACGCCTTCGTCGGGCGGCCCACCGCGATGCTCGACCGCAGCCCCGGCAGAGGCCTGGAGGCGGGTAACCGGTTTCTCGATGATAGAGACCGGTTTCTCCGGACGCAAGCGGAACCTTCTTGACCTCTGCAAGAGGCATCCGAGGGCAGCAGCCGACGGAAACTCGCCTCGTCAGGCGGGGCGGACCCGCGCGCGCAGCAGGCAGAACTCGTTGCCCTCCGGGTCGGCCAGGACGTGCCAGCTCTCGTCACCGGTCTGACCGACGTCGGCCGGGCGGGCGCCGAGGGCGACCAACCGTTCCAGCTCGGCGTCCTGGTCGCGGTCCGTCGCGCTGACGTCGACGTGCAGACGCAGCTTCACCGGCCGCGGGTCGTCGGTCGGGCTGAGGACGAGCGTCGGCTGCGGCCCGCCGAAGCCTTCGGGCGGTCCGATCTCGATGCTGCCGTCGGCCTCCCGGCCGAGCTCGACGTACCCGAGGACCTCGCTCCAGAACGCCGCGAGCCGCTCCGGGTCGACGACGTCGAGGACCAGCTCGCTGATGCGGCACGCCATGCCGACCAGTGTAGGGAGCCCGCCCCGCCCGGGCGCGGTCCCGTGGAGGAGAGCCGAGCGGGCCGGGTCCGGGCCGTCGTCGTCCACGGGCCGGAGCACCCCGGGACGCGAGAAGTCCCGGCCAGGATCACCTGACCGGGACTTTCCGAAGGTCTTCCGACTGAGAAGTCGAAACCCTCTTCACGTGCGCGAGGGGGGAGTTGAACCCCCACGCCCTTTCGGGCACACGGACCTGAACCGTGCGCGTCTGCCTATTCCGCCACTCGCGCGTG
>CAZFUQ010000051.1:0-19001 GCA_964521905.1 uncultured Cellulosimicrobium sp. | reverse complement strand
CCGGTGGCACGGACCGCGCCTGAGCGAGATGGCGAGGCCGACCCTCGTCCTGCACGGCGACGCCGACCCCATCCTGCGGGTGTCCGCGGGACGCGCCGTCGCCGAGCGCGTCGCCGGAGCCCGGATGATCACCTGGCCCGGTGTCGGGCACGACCTGCCCGAGGCGCTGTGGCCCCGGGTGGCGCGGGCCGTCCGCGAGCAGGTCGACACGGCCTGAGAGCGGGGACCGCGAGACGTGCTCGGGTCCCCTGCGGAGGCGGACGTAGGCTGCGCGGGACCGCATCCCACGGACGACAGGAGCCGCCATGCCGCTGCCCGGAGAGCCGCTGCGCAAGCTCGGCTTCCTGACGATCGGCCTGTTCGACGAGCGCGACCCGGCCGCCGGGCACGAGCAGACCCTCCGGACGGTCGTGCGCGCGGAGGAGCTCGGGTTCGACAGCGTGTGGCTGCGCAACCGGCACCTGCAGCTGGGCATCTCCTCGCCGGTGGCGGTGCTCGCGGCCGCGACGCAGCGCACGCGGCGCATCGAGCTCGGCACGGCGGTGATCCCCCTCGGCTGGGAGAACCCGCTGCGGCTCGCCGAGGACCTCGCCACCGTCGACCTGCTCTCCGGCGGCCGCCTGCAGCCGGGCGTCTCCGTCGGGCCGCCGATGCACTACGACGCGGTGAAGGAGGCGCTCTACCCGGGCACGGCGGACGTCGAGGACTTCTCCAAGGAGCGGGTGCTGCGGCTGCTGCGTGCGTTGCGCGGCGAGCCCGTGAGCACGTTCGAGGGCGTGGCCGGGATCGAGACGTTCACCCCGCGGGTGCAGCCGCACTCTCCGGGGCTGGCGGGTCGTGCCTGGTACGGGGGGTTCCTGTCGTCCGCCGTCTGGGCCGGGCAGCAGGGCATGAACTTCCTCACGAGCTCGGTGGTCAGCACCGAGGGGACGGCCTCGCGGGACTTCGCGACCGTGCAGGCCGAGCACGTGGACGCCTTCCGCGCGGCGCACCCGGACCCGGCGAGTGCCCGGGTCTCGCAGGGACTCGTCGTGATCCCCACCGACTCCGCGACCCCCGAGCAGGTGGAGAGGTACACGGCGTTCGCCCGCTCCCGGTACGACCGGACCCTGGCGCCGCAGGGGCCGCGCGGCATGCTCTTCGCCCCCGACCTCGTCGGGACGTCCGAGGAGATCGCCGAGACCCTGTACGCGCACGCGGGGTTCCAGCGCGTCGACGAGGTGGTCTTCGCGCTCCCGTTCACGTTCGACGAGGCGGACTACGCGCAGATCGTCACCGACATGGCGCAGCGTCTGGGGCCCCTGCTCGGCTGGTCCCCCGCGGCCTGACCCCGCACCCGACGGCTCCCGCTGCTCCCGGGTCTCCGGGAGCAGCGGCCCGCTACGTCCCGGTGGTGATGACGATCTTGCCGTGGACGTGCCGGCTGCGCTGGTGCGCGACGGCCTCCGCGAAGTGCTCGAGGTCGTAGACCGCGGCGATCGGGACGGTGAGCCGGTCCTCCAGCACGAGGTCGAGGAGCCGGTCGAGCGCGTCCGGGCGGGCGTCGGAGCCGTTGACGGGGACGACGCCGGCCGGTGGCGCGTCGGACTCGATCGTGACGATGCGGTGCGGCGGGACGCCCAGCTCCAGGGCGGTGGCCGCCGTCGCGACGCCGTGCAGGTCGGCGGCGGCCGCGACCGGCATGGCCGCCGCGGCCGCCGCGGCCCGGACGTCGCGCGCGAGGTTCGGCCCGTACTCGAGGGGTTCGGCTCCGAGCGCCCGGAGGTGGTCGGCCGACGAGCGCGAACCCGTGCCGAGGACCCGGGCGCCGGAGAGCACGAGCAGCTGGGTGAGGATCGATCCGACCCCACCTCCGGCGCCGCCGACGAGGACGGTCTCGCCGGCACGGACGGCCAGCGCGTCCGCGACCGCGGAGGCGGTCCGGCCCGCGATGTCCAGGGTGCCCGCGGTCAGGTCGTCGATGCCGTCCGGCGTCCGACGCAGGCTCCGGTGCCGCTCGTCGAGGACGACGGAGCGCGCGACGGCGGCGCCGCGCGCGCCGCCGAGCACGCGGTCACCGACGTTCCACCGGGTCACCGCCGGCCCCGTCTCCGCGATCACGCCGGCGAAGTCGTTGCCGAAGCCTGCGGGTGCGGTGATCCCGAACTCTCGGGCGAGGTCCTCGGACTCCACGATCTGCCAGTCGACCGGGTTCAGCCCCGCGACGGTGATCGCGACGCGCACCTGGGTCCCCGTGACCGGGCCGGTCTCGACGGTCCGGAGCGCGAGGTCGGCGACGTCGCCGAAACGGTCGAGCCTGACAGCGGTGGTGGTCGTCACGCCCTGCTCAGCGACCTGCTCGCCGCGATTGTTCCCGCTGCCCCCCGTGGCTGCTGCCGGACGGGCAGCGACCCCTTGCCGTAGCGGGCACCGAAGCCACCGGCCGGCAGGATCTCGCCGATGCGACGGAGGTCCTCGTCGGTGAGCGTCAGGTCGGCGGCGGCGACGTCCTCGGCCACGCGCTCCGGGCTGCGCGTGCCGGGGATCGGTACGACGTGCCCGCCCTGGGCGAAGAGCCGTGCGAGCGCCGGCCGGGCGACCGTGGCCTCCTCGGACCCGGCGAGAGCGGTCGGCCGACGGGTCGCCTCGAGGTTCTTCTCGAAGCGCCCCGGCTGCCGGCGGGTGTCGTCCGGGCATCACCCGGAACCATTACCTGCATACTTGCGCAGAGACGCATATATGCGGACGATGGACGAGTGCTGCGCGCCCTGGCCCACTCGGCCTACCGTCGTCTGTTCCTCGCCCAGGTCGTCGCGCTGGCCGGGACCGGGCTCGCGACGGTCGCGCTCGGGCTGCTGGCCTACGACCTGGCCGGGTCGCGCGCGGGCGCGGTGCTCGGCACGGCGCTCGCGGTCAAGATGGTGGCCTACGTGGTCGTCGCTCCCGTGGCCGCGGCGCTCGTCGCGCACCTGCCCCGGCGGGCGGTGCTCGTCGGGGCGGACGTCGTGCGCCTCGTGGTCGCCGCGGCGCTGCCGTTCGTCGGCGAGGTGTGGCAGGTGTACGTCCTGATCTTCGTCCTGCAGGCGGCGTCCGCGACCTTCACCCCGACGTTCCAGTCGGTGATCCCGGACGTCCTGACCGACGAGGACGACTACACCGCGGGCCTGTCGCTCTCCCGTCTCGCCTACGACCTGGAGTCCGTGGCTTCCCCGATGCTCGCGGCCGCGCTGCTCCTGCTGGTCCCGTCCGCGGCGCTGTTCGGCGGCACGGCGCTCGGGTTCGCCGCCTCCGCGGTGCTCGTCGCGGGGACGGTGCTCCCGCGCCGCGGCGGGACGAGCACCCCCGAGCCGGACGGGACCGGGCTGCCGTTCGGGCGCCGGGCCCGCCGCGGGGTCGTGCTGCTCTGGCGCACCCCGAGCCTGCGCCCGGTGCTCGCGCTCGATCTCACCGTCGCCGCTGCCGGCGCGTTCGTGCTCGTCCAGACCGTCGTCGTCGCCCGCGACGTGCTCGGGCGGGGGGACGGGACCGTCGCGATGCTCCTGGCCGTCGTCGGCGCGGGGTCGGTCACGGCGGCCGTGGCCCTGCCCGCCGTGCTGCGGCGCGTGCCCGAGCGGCGCGTCATGCTCACCGGCGCGGTCGTGCTCGCCGCCGCCACCGCGCTCGTCCCGCTCGCTCTCGCGCCGACGGGTGCCGCGCTGCCCGCGATCGTGGGCCTGTGGGCGCTGGTCGGCCTCGGCTGGTCCGCGGTCGAGACGCCCGTGGGCCGGATCGTCCGCCGCGGCGTCGACCGGGCCGACCTGCCCGCGGCGTTCGCCGCGCAGTTCTCCCTCTCGCACGCCTGCTGGCTGCTCACCTACCCGCTCGCCGGCTGGCTCGGCCTCGCCGGGCTCGACGTCGCGGCCCTGTGCCTCGCCGCCGTCGCATCCCTCGCGACGCTCGCCGCCGTCCGGCTCTGGCCCCGCGCGGCGTCGCCCGTCGAGTCTCCCGTGGACCCGGCTGCGCGGGTGGGATCATGACGACCGTGGCCACCACGCGACGCACCGCCCCGCCGGACGCGGACCTCGACGACGCCGTCGAGGTGCTGCGCCTGCTCGCCGACCGCACCCGCCTGGCGATCCTCGCCATGCTCGACGGGGCCGAGATGTCCGTCAGCGCGATCGCCGCCGCGCTCGACCGCCCCGGCCCCGCCGTCTCCCAGCACCTCGCCAGGCTGCGCGCCGGCCGCCTGGTGACCGCGCGCCGCGAGGGCACGACGGTCTACTACAGCCAGCCGGACGAGCACGTCGCCGCGCTCGTCACCAACGTCCTGCAGCACACCGAGCACGCCCTGTACGACACGCCCCCGCACCACCGCTGAGCGGGCCGTCCGCTGCGCCGCCGATCAGCGCGTGGCCTGCCGGACGACCTCCGAGAGCCGGTCCCAGGCCGGCTCGCTCAGGTCCGTCAGCGCGTACGCCGTCGGCCACAGGCCGCTCGGGTCGTCGAGCCCCGCCTCCGCGGCGAAGCCGACGGTCGAGTAACGCTCCTTGTCCGCCAGGCCGCTGCGGAAGAAGCACACGACCTTGCCCTGACGGGCGTAGGCGGGCTGCCCGTAGTACAGCTTGGGAGCCAGGTCCGGCGCGACCGCCGTCACGATCGCGTGGACGCGCTGCGCCAGGGCGCGGTCCGGCTCGGGCATCTGCTCGATCTTCTCCAGCACGTCGGCCTCGTCGGCGGCGGCCCTGCCGGCCTTGCCGCCGCGCGCCTCCTTGCGGAGCTCCGCCGCACGCTGCTTCATCGCGGCCCGCTCCTGCTCCGAGAACCCGCCGCCCGTGGTCCGCTCGTCATCCTGGGGTGTCGCGCTCATCGCGGTCCTTCCTCTCGTCCGTCCGGGATCCGTCCAGGTCTGCGACGGTATCCGCCGCGCAGGTCCGGGGCTTCTCGAATCCTGATCGACCGTGCCCGACCCGTGGCATCCTGGCCCGGTGCGCGTGGAACCGGTGAGCGAGGAGATCCTCGTGGACCGGGTCGTGGACCTCGTCCTGCGGACGCACGTGCCCGACGGCGCGGTCCGGCTCCTCGTCGACGGTCACCCGTCCACGCGCCCCGAGGCGCTCGCGGACGCGCTCGTCGCGCCGTTGCGGGCGGCGGGCCGCCCGGTGGCCCGGGTCCGGGTCGAGGACTTCTGGCGCCAGGCGTCGCTGCGGCTCGAGCGCGGACGCGAGGACCCGGACGCGCTGCTCGACGGGTGGGTCGACGTGGCGGGGCTGAACCGCGAGGTGCTCGACGCCGTCGGGCCGGGCGGGACCGGGCGCTACCTGCCGAGCCTGCGCGACCCCGTCACGAGCCGGTCCACGCGCGCGGCGTACGTCGCCGCGGACCCGGGGCTCGTCGTCGTGCTCGACGGCTCGCTCGCGCTCGGTCGCGGGCTGAGCACGGACCTCGCCGTCCACCTCGCGCTGCGCGAGGCGACGCTCGCGCGCCGGACGATGCCGGAGCGCGCGTGGACGCTCGCCGCGTACGCGCGCTACGAACGGGAGACCCGGCCGGCGGAGGTCGCGGACGTCGTCGCGCGCGTCGACGACGCGCGGCACCCCGCGCTCGTCGTGCGCTGAGCCGGCGCGCTCAGCGCGGCAGGTGCGTCTCGACGAGCTCGACGATCGCCGGGTCGTCGGGCAGGGTGCGCGGGCGGAACCGGTGCACCTCGCCCCCGGGCAGGACGAGGAACTTCTCGAAGTTCCACGTGACGCGACCGGCCTTGCCCTCGGCGTCCTCCGCCTTCTTCAGCTCCTGGTAGAGCGGGTGGGCCTGGCGGCCGTTGACCCGCACGCGGTCGACCACGGGGAACGTCACGCCGTAGGTCATGGAGCAGAACTCCTGGATCGCCTCGTTCGTGCCGAGCTCCTGGAGGAACTGGTTGCTCGGGAAGCCGATGACGGTGAACCCGCGGTCACGGTACTTCTCCTGCATCGCCTCGAGCGTCGCGTACTGCGGCGCGAGGCCGCACCGCGACGCGACGTTGACGACGAGCACGACCTCGTCCGCGTGCTCGCGCAGGGTGCGCGTCGTCCCGTCCATCGCGTCGAACGGGATGTCGTACAGGCTCATGCGGGCTCTCCTGACGGTGGCGGGCCGGGGACGGTCGCCCGGGACGTCCTCCCATCCTGCACCCTGGCTCGCCCGGGACGTGAAGATCCGTCGCCGGGCTCGCGCGCGGTGGCCGGGTGGGCGGAGGGCGGTGAGGATCGCACCATGAGCACCTCGTCCGACATCGAGCCGGAGCCCGCCGACGGCGGGTCGCGGCTGGGCAGGGCCGTGGTCGGGGTCGTCGTCGGTCTCGCGATCTTCGCGTTCGTCGGCGGCGTCGGATACTTCGCGGTCGTCGCCGTCGGGATGCCGTCGTGGGCGGACTCGCGCGGTGGTTCCGTGCGGTCGGCACCGGCGCGCGACGCCGAGGCGGCGCTGTCGCTGCCGGCGGTGCAGGCCGCGCTCGACCCGCTCGCCGACGGGTCCGCGGTCGACGTCGACGAGGTCCGGGAGGCGCTCGTCGGGACGGGCTTCGAGCACGTGGAGGTCGTCGGCACGACGGCGGACGGAGACGGCGCCCCGATCGTCGGAGTGGGGGTCCGGGTCCCGGGCGGGTGCGTCCACGGTGCCGTCGCGCCCGATGCGGTGACGCTCGACGCGGGCGGCCCCGTCGCCGCCGACGTCTGCCCGGAGAGACCGTCGCACTGACGCCACGCCCCCCGCAGGCTCGCGGTGCACGGGCCGACCTGGGTACGGTCGGTCGGGGCGGCGACGGCGCCTGCCCAGGTGACGGAGGGTAAGACATGCAGATCGAGGGCACGGCGGCCCTGGTGACGGGCGGGGCATCGGGCCTCGGACGCGCGACGGCGGAGGGCCTGGTCGCCGCGGGCGCGCGGGTGGTCCTCGCGGACCTCGCGTCGTCCGACGGCGCGGCGGTCGCCGGCGCGCTCGGCGAGGCGGCGCGGTTCGTCCCCACGGACGTGACGAGCGAGGACGACGTCGCGCGGGCGCTCGACGTCGCGGACGAGCTCGGCGGGGCGCGCGTCGTCGTGAGCTGCGCCGGGATCGTGCTCGCGCAGCGCGTGCTCGGGAAGTCGGGGGTGCACGCGCTCGACGCGTTCCGGCGCGTCGTGGACGTCAACCTCGTGGGGACGTTCAACGTCGTCCGGCTCGCGGCCGAGCGCATGCTCGCCCTCGACCCGCTGGGCCCGGACGGGCCGGGTTCCGCGGGGGAGGAACGCGGCGTCGTCGTGCAGACCGCGTCCGTCGCGGCGTTCGACGGGCAGGTCGGGCAGGCCGCGTACGCGGCGTCGAAGGCGGGCGTCGCCGGCCTCACCCTCCCGCTCGCGCGCGACCTCGCGCAGCACCGCATCCGGGTCATGACGATCGCGCCCGGCATCTTCCGCACACCCATGATGTCCTCGCTGCCGGAGGCGGCGCAGGAGTCGCTCGGGGCGCAGGTGCCGCACCCGAGCCGGCTCGGGCGGCCGGAGGAGTACGCGCAGCTCGTGCGCGCGATCGTGGAGAACCCCATGCTCAACGGCGAGGTGATCCGCCTCGACGGCGCGATCCGCATGGCGCCCCGCTGAGCCGTGGGACCGGTCGGGGTGGACGCGGGCACGGCCCGCACGGAGAGGGGAGCGACGATGGCGCCGCAGACGACGGCGAGCGACTTCCGCAGCGACCTGCTCGCGCGCGCGACCGCCTCGCAGCGCCGCGCCTACACGCGCTACTTCCCGGGCGACACGTCGTTCGTCGGGGTGCGGATGGGCGACGTGTTCACGCTCGCCAAGGCGGCGCTCGACATGCCGGTCGCCGAGATCGAGCTCCTTCTCGAGGACCGCGTCCACGAGGTGCGCGCCGGGGCGTGCTCGATCATGGGCAAGTCCGCGACGGCGCGGCGCGTCGCCGTCGAGCGGCACGCCGAGCTCGTCGACCTGTTCCTGCGTCGCCACGACCGCATCGACACGTGGGACCTGGTGGACCTCACCGCGGCCCAGGTGCTCGGGACGTGGCTGCTCGACCGTCCCCGCGACGTGCTCGACGACCTCGCGCGGGCGTCCGACTGGCCGCGTCGCCGGTCGGCGATCGTCGCGACGGCGGCGTTCCTGCGCCGCGGTCAGGTGGACGACACCTTCCGCCTCGCCGACGCGCTCCTCGACGACCCGGAGCCCTACGTGCTCAAGGGCGTGGGCTGGATGCTGCGGCACGCGGGCGACGTCGAGCCCGAGCGTCTGCGCGCGTTCCTCGAGGACCGCGCCGCGACGATGCCGCGCGACGTGCTCCGCGCCTCGGTCGAGAAGCTGCCCCCGGCCGAGCGCAAGGAGTGGCTCGCCCGCTGAGAGCGGTGAACGCTGGACGGGGACGGAGGTCATCGGATGGGGACGACCGGGCCGGGGAGCGCGCCGCGCGAGGACGCGCGCGAGACCTTCGGCGCGCTCCTGCGCGCATGGGGCGCAGCGCTCGTCGCGAACGACCCGGCCGCGATCGACGCGCACGTCGAGCCCGGATGGGTGCTCGTGGGCACCGACGGGAACGCGCAGGAACGCTCGGACCTCCTCGCCGTCGTCGCGTCGGGCGACCTGGTCCACACCGAGATGTCGTCCACCCTCGTGTCGGTGAGCGTGCACGACGACCTCGCCGTCACCCTCGCCCGGGGCGTGTCGGCGGGCACGTGGCAGGGCACGCCGTTCCGCGACGAGGAGTGGTCGGTCGACACGTTCGTGCGGCGCGGCGATGCGTGGCGCTGCGTCCACACGGTGATCGTGCCGGCAGGCCGTGAGGCACCGGCCCCCACGTGACGGGTCGCCGTCCGCCCGTGCGCCGGGTCAGCCGAGCCGCGTGACGGTCGTCCCGTCCGTGCGGAGCAACCGGCCCTGGGAGGCGAAGTACGACGCGCCGATGCTCTCCTCGAGCTCCGCCTGCCACGCGACGTGGCCGTCCCGCAGGTCGAACGCGACGAGCCGGGACTGCTCGGAGCTCCCCTTCGTCACGACGGCCACCGCGACGCGCACGCCGACATCGTGCTCACGACGACGGCGCGCGAGACCCAGCTCCGGTCGGGCGCGCTGTCGAGCCGCATCGCGCAGCGACTCGACGACCGCGCCACCGAGAACCTGCGCGCGACAACCCGTCGAGACCGCAGGATCCGCCCCTGACGAGCGCGGATTCGGGGCGGATCCGCACTTCTCGGCGAGCGACGTGCGCGGGCCTGCGAGGTGGGGGCCTGGGCTTGTCTCGGCCGACCGGGGGGTTCTCCCTCGGCGGGTGCGCCTGGGAGCGTGCTCACGATTTCGCCGTCTCCCTGCGCCTTGTCCGTCTATCGGCGAACTTTCGACTTTTGATTGACACCCGACAGAAGCCTCGTAGGATGACGACCGGGCGGTAGGTGAAAGTTCACCCGTCCAGGAACGGCCCGATCGGTCTCCGCGTGCGCTCCGGTGCTCGCGGTGGCACTCTCCTCCCGCACGACGAGGTGCAGGAGGACCCCGCTCGACGACGAGACGAGGAGGACCAGCGCAGGGGGCTCACGGCGCCCTGACCAGCAGACACACAGACCGGGCCACCCGTGATCCGTCGTTGGAGCGACGGGGGCGACCCGGTCCGGATGACCCCTCACAGGCGACTGAACCTCACAGGAGTGGCATCAGATGAAGGATATCGACCGGCGCGCCCGCCGGAGCCGACGTGTGACCGCGGCACTCGCCGCGGGTGCGCTCGCGCTCACGGGCCTCGGCGCCGTCACCGCACCCGCCGTCGCGCACGACGGCATCGACCACGAGACCGAGCCGGGCGCCGAGGCGGCGCTCGACTGGACCAACTACGAGCGCGTCCTGCTGACGAAGGACGTGGGCGAGCCGATCGACCTCGCGATCCTCCCGGACTCGCGCGTCCTCCACACGGCCCGCAACGGCGACGTCCGGCTCACCGACCCGGCGACGGGCGTGACGCGCGTGATCACCACGCTCGACGTCTACGCGAACTCGGAGGACGGGCTGCAGGGCGTCGCGCTCGACCCGGACTTCGAGGAGAACGGCTGGGTCTACCTCGTCTACGCACCGCGCGACGCGGACGGCGACGGTGTCGCGGACACCCCGTCGGGCAACGCCCCGAACTCGCTGCCCGCGGGCGAGGACGAGAGCTACTGGGACCGGTGGGTCGGCGTGAACCGGCTGTCGCGGTTCCAGTGGACCGGCGACGCGATCGACCTGTCGACGGAGCAGGCGATCCTCGACGTCGAGGTCCAGCGCGGGCAGTGCTGCCACGTCGGCGCGGACATCGACTTCGACGGTGAGGGCAACCTGTACCTCACCACGGGCGACAACACCCCCGCGAGCACCCCGGGCGCGAACGGCTTCGCGCCCAACAACGACGCCCCGGGCATGAACCCGGGCTTCGACTCGCGCCGCGGTGCGGGGAGCACGAACGACCTGCGCGGCAAGATCCTGCGCATCACGGTCCAGGAGGACGGGTCGTACTCGATCCCCGAGGGCAACCTGTTCGCGCCGGGGACGGAGGGAACGCGCCCCGAGATCTTCGTCATGGGCGTGCGCAACCCGTTCCGGTTCGAGGTCGACCCCGAGACGAACTCGCTCTCCTGGGGGGACTACGGCCCGGACGCGACGAAGGCCGTCGCCGAGGCGAACGACCGCGGGCCCATGGGCCTCGTCGAGTGGAACGTCGTCTCGCTCGACGACCCGCACAACGCCGGCTGGCCCTACGTGCAGGGCGACAACTTCGCCTACAACGAGTGGGACTTCGAGACCGGCACGCCGGGCGAGTTCTTCGACCCGGAGAACCTGAGGAACAACTCGCGCTGGAACACGGGTCTCGTCGACCTGCCTCCCGCCCGGGCCGCGACGCTCTGGTACGGCGACAACCCCGGTGACCAGCCGTGGGACGAGCTCGTGAACTTCGGGTCCGGCTCCGGCCAGGCGCCCATGGGCGGGCCGGTCTACCACTACGACGCCGACAACCCGTCGACCACCAAGCTCCCCGAGTACTGGGACCGCAAGGCGTTCTTCGGCGAGTTCTCGCAGGACTACCTCGCGGCGTTCACGGTGGACTGGGAGACCTTCGACGTCACGCACATCGAGGACTTCCTGCCCAACTCCGCGCTCACCGCGGCGGGCCAGCCGCCGCACGACAACCCGATGGACCTCGAGTTCGGCCCGGACGGCTCGCTCTACGTGCTCGACTACGGCGACGGGTTCTTCCGCGCCAACCCCGACGCCGGCCTGTACCGGATCGACTACGCCGAGGGGAACAAGGCCCCGCAGGCGGCGTTCACCGTGACGCCGCAGTCCTCCTCGGAGGCGCCGCTCGAGGTCACGTTCGACGCGTCGACGTCGACCGACCCCGAGGGCGACGCGCTCACCTACGAGTGGGACGTCGACGGCGACGGCACGTTCGACTACACGGGCGTCGAGGCGACCCACACCTACACCGAGATCGCCGCGTACACGGCGCGTCTGCGCGTCACCGACGCGTCGGGCAAGTTCTCGCTCACCTCGCGCGTCGTCTCCGTCGGCAACCAGGCGCCGGAGGTCACGATCGAGCACCCGGGCAACGGTGCCTTCTTCGACTGGGGCCAGGCCGTGCCGTACCGGGTCACGACGACCGACGCCGAGGACGACGCCTCCGGCGGCGAGGCACCGACGCCGCACCTGACGGCGAGCCACCAGATCGGCGACTGGCTCGCCGACGCGATCGGCCACGAGATCCTGGTGGACACGCTCGGCGTCGACGCCGAGACGCTCGGCGAGGCGTCCGGCATCACGCTCGAGCAGCTCGTCCCGCTGTCCGAGGGCGCGGTGACGCAGGAGATGGTCGACGCCGTCCTCGCGGCCTACGCGGCCGCGTTCGAGGACCCGCAGGCAGGGTCGGGCACCGTGTGCTCGCGCGTGGCGTGGACCTACGGGCTCGGTCACGACGAGCACGCCCACCCGGAGAACACGGGTACGGGCTGCACGGGCGCGTGGCGCACGGACCCGAACTCTCCCGAGCACGGGCCGGGCGCCCTCCTGTACGCGGCGGTCGTCGTCACGTACACCGACGCCGGGCACAACGGGCTGCCGCCGGCGGCCGGCGAGGCCACGCTGCGCCTCAACCCGAAGGAGCAGCAGGCGGAGCACGCGATCGGTCGCCAGGGCGTCGTCGTGTACGCCGACGAGGGCGCGAGCGGGGGCAACGCGGTCCGCGGCCTCGGCAGCGGCGACTTCCTGCGCTACGACCCGGTGAACTTCGCCGGGATCGACGGCGCGGTCGTCCGGGCGAGCGGCGGCGGCGAGGTCCAGCTCCGCTGGGGCGCGGCCGACGCCGAGCCCTTCGCCACGGCGACGATCCCCGCCGGTGCGGGCTGGAAGGACGTCGAGATCACGTTCGACGCGCCCGAGGGCTCGGGCACGCTGTTCGTGACCTCGGCCGACGAGCTCGCGGTCGACGCGATCACCATGGTGGGCGACGGCGTCGCGGACGTCACCGCGCCGACGGTCGAGCACACGCTCGCCCCCGAGGCACCCACCGGCGTCGGCGGCGTGTTCAACGAGCCGGTCCGCTTCGCCGTGCAGGCCACGGACGACGGCGCCCTCGCGAGCGTGCAGTACTCGCGCGACGCCGGGGCGACGTGGACCGCCCTCGCGGCGAACCAGCAGTACGGGGTGACGTTCTCCGAGAACGGCACGTACGACCTGCTGTACCGCGCGACCGACACGGGCGGCAACGTCTCCGCGTCCGGCGAGGTGTCGTTCACGATCGACCTCGACGCGCCGGACGCGCCGACCGTCGACTCGGCCACGAAGGTCACCGTCGGGTCCGCCCGCGTGACGTTCGGGGCACCGGGCGAGGCCGTGGTGACGGTCACGGGAGAGGGCGGCACGCCGTCGGGCGAGGTCGTGCTCACCTCGGGCGACACCGAGGTCGGGCGCGGGACCCTCGCCGAGGGCACCGCGACGATCGCGATCGACCCGGCTCTCGCCGTCGGGACGCACACCCTGACGGCCGCGTACGGGGCCGACACGGTGTTCAAGGCGTCGTCCGGGACCGTGCGCCTCACGGTCGCGCAGGCGGGGTCGACGACGACGGGCAGCGTCGCGCCGAACCCCGTCAAGCCCGCGGTCGCGGCCAAGGCGACGCTCCACGTCGAGTCCGCGACCGGCGTCGTCCCCACGGGCGACGTCCAGGTGCTGGTGCGTCGCAACAACGCCACCGTCGCCTCGCTCACGGGGACGCTCGACGAGGCCGGGAACGTCGTCGTGACGCTCCCGAAGCTCCCGCAGACCGGCACCTACCAGGTGCAGGCCCGCTACCAGGGTTCGGCCGGGGTCGCCCCCAGCACGCTGAACCTCACCCTCACGGTCCGTAGCTGACCGTCCGCCGGTGGCCCGGGCCGAGCCCGGGCCACCGGCTCCCCAGGCGTCCCCGGGAGCGGTCCCGGGGCGGCTCACCTCGAAGGAGAGACATGAGTTCACACCACCACCCGACGGTCTCGGCGAAGCCGATGAGCCGTCGCAACCTGCTCAAGGCGCTCGCGGCGTCGTCGGTCGCCGTGGGCGTGGGGGCCGCCCTCGGGCCGTCCGCGGCGAGCGCGCTCGGCGGCGGCGGCCTCGCGACGGCGGTCGCGCCGTCCGGCGGTCGCAACCGGCTCGTGCCGGTGAACCGCATCGGCATCCAGCTCTACACGGTGCGCGACAAGGTCGCGTCCCAGGGATTCCGCGCGGTGTTCGAGGAGCTCGCGGACATCGGCTACTCGGAGGTCGAGTTCGCCGGGTACACGCAGAACCAGGTCGGGGCCATCACGATCGCCGAGATCAAGCAGCTCCTCGACGACAACGGCCTGCGCGCGGCCGGCTCGCACGTCAACCTCAACCCGAACAACATCGACCAGCAGATCGACATCGCGCTCCAGCTCGGCATGCCGAACCTGGGCCAGGGCGGTCCGATCAACGGGACCAACACGGTCTCGGCGTGGACCGCTGCCGCGCAGACGTGGAACCAGATGGGCGAGAAGGCGAAGGCCGCCGGTCTCAAGCTCTACGCCCACAACCACGCGGGCGAGTTCGCGTTCACGACCGACGACCCGAACCGGCGCGTCTACGACCTGCTGTGGGACGAGTTCGACCCCGAGCTCGTGTTCTTCGAGATGGACGTGTACTGGGCGTACGTGGGCCGGCACCAGAGCCCCGGGTTCGAGCCGATCGACTACGTCACGCGCGACCCGCGCCGGTTCCCGCTCCTGCACCTCAAGGACGGGAAGACGAACCCGGCGAGCGGCAACGGCTACGACATCATCGAGTTCGGCGCCGGCGACATCCCGTACGCCGCCTTCCTCTCCCAGCTCCGCGACCGCGGAGCCCGCGCGGGCATGTACGAGCAGGACAACGCCGCCAGCGTGGCCGAGCCGCCGAACGAGCTCGACTCGCTCGGCAACGCGCGCCGCAGCTATGCCGAGATCTCCTCGCTGCGCGGCTGACGCGCCCCGACCTCACGACCTGACAAGGAGCATCACATGAAGTGGAAGTGGAAGGTCCCGGCCGCCGCACTGCTCGCGGTGGCCACCGCGACGGCGGTGGCCCCCGCGGCGCAGGCCGCGGACGTCGACTGCACCGGCGACCTGGGCGACCGGACGATCGCCGGGAACCTCGTCGTCCCCGGTGGCGTCGACTGCGTGCTCGGCGGCGCGACCGTCGAGGGCGACGTCATCATCGACCCCGACGGCTGGCTCGACGCGACGTCCGTGACGATCGGGGGCGACGTCGTCGCCACCGACGCGTACGGCGTCCTGCTCGACGGCGCGAGCGTCGCGGGCGACGTCAGCGCCTACTCCGCGGGCACCCGCGACGGGTTCCTCTACCTCAACGACCTCACGGTCGGCGGGTCCGTCGCGGCGGGCGGCATCGACGTCGAGATCTCGGACTCGACGATCACCGGCTCCCTGCTCACGCAGGCGGCGAGCTACGTCGACCTGCTGCGCACCTCGGTGCACGGCGACGCCACGCTCGACGGGTCCGCGTACGGCGTGTCCGTCGCGGGCGCCGTGGTGGGTGGCACGCTCACCGTGAGCAACGGCGCGCGCGACCTGCTGGTCGGCGCGACGGCCGCCGGCGAGGCCGACGACTGGGGCAACTCGATCGCGGGCGATCTCGTGCTCAGCGGCAACTCGGGCAACCTGCGGGTCGCCGGGACGGCCGTGCAGGGCACGATCCGCCTCGCGGGCAACGACCCGGCCGCGGTCTTCGGGCCGGGCAACACGGCGGGCGGCGTCGAGGGCGACCACACCGGCGAGGAGCCGGGCGCGGCGCCCGAGGGCGACCAGGCCCTGGCCGTCACGGTGCCCGAGCAGTCCGGCGGGGAGCTCACCTGGTCGCTCGAGGGCTCGTCGAGCCTCGTCGACCTCGGTGTGGCGGCCGAGGAGCTGTCGTACTACCAGGCGCAGGGACAGCTCGTCCCGGTGCGCGTGCAGGACACGCGCGCGGGCGACCCGGCGTGGTCGGTCACCGGCCAGGTGTCCGACTTCGCCGCGGGCGGCCAGACCGTCGACGGCAAGCACCTCGGCTGGACGCCGGGCGTCCTCGAGAACGGCGGCGACGCGGTCGCCGGCGACCACGTGGCGTCCGGCTTCGACGAGGGCGAGGGCCTCAAGCAGGCCCGCACCCTCGCACGGGCGGACGAGGGCCACGCGCGTGGCGCGTCGGTGATCGGCGCGGACCTCGATCTCAAGCTCCCGCTCGACACCCCGCGCGGCACCTACACCGCCACGATCACCCTCACCGCGCTCGGGTGACCCCGCTCGGGTGATCCCCGCGCCCGGGTGCACGAGCACCCGGGCGCACGCCGCCCGGGTCTCCCGGGACGAGCACCCGCCCCACCCCCGGGCCGAGGGGTGGGGTACGGTCGGCCGCCACGAGCGCCGTGGCGGCCGACCGGCCCGGCGGTCACGGTCACGGCCCCGCCGCCGCGACCGCCCCGATCTTCACCGACGAAGGACCGTGCGCATGGACCACCGACGACACCGCCGAGCGCGCCGCGCCGCGCTCGCCTCCCGCGCGCTCGCCGCGCCCTTGCTGGCCGCCGCGCTGCTCGCGGTGCCGCTTCCGGCCGCACCCGCCGTGTCGGCGATCCCGCACGCACCCCTCGCGGGCGACGTCGGGCTCTCCGCTCCCGCCGACGTCGCGCGCTCCGTCCCCGCGGACGTCGAGCCCTCGCAGACCGTGCAGTGGGGCGTGCGCCCCGGCGACACCGCGCACGGGGTCGACCGCCCCAACTTCGCCTACGAGCTCGCGCCGGGCGGCTCGCTCACCGACTCGATCGTCGTGTCGAACCACGGCGACGCGCCCTTGACGCTGGGCGTGTACGCCGCCGACGGCTACCTCACCGACGACGGCACGCTCGACCTCCTGCCCGCGGGCGAGGAGTCGACGGCGCTCGGCTCCTGGATCGCGCTGGACAGCGCCGAGATCGAGATCGCGCCCCAGGAGCAGGCCGAGGTCCCGTTCACCGTCACCGTCCCCGCGGACGCGACCCCGGGTGACTACGCCGCGGGCGTCGTCTCGTCGCTCGTGGTGGTGGCCGAGGACGGCGTCACGACCGACCGACGCCTCGGCTCGCGCGTGCACCTGCGCGTCCAGGGCGACCTCGCGCCCGTGCTCGCGGTCGACGACGTCCGCCTCACCTACGACGGCACGCTCAACCCGTTCGCGGCCGGGACCGCCACGGTCACCTTCACCGTGACCAACGAGGGCAACGCGCGCATCGCGCCCACCGCGGCGGTGCGCGTCACCGGGCCCTTCGGTCTCGGCGCGACGCCGGCGCTCGACGTCGAGGTCCCCGAGCTCCTGCCCGGGTCGTCCGTCGAGCGCACGGTCGAGGTCGACGACCTGTGGCCGCTGTTCCGCGAGGTCGCGACCCTCACCGTCGGCGGTGAGGTCGTGCCCCTGCCCGGCTCGGTGCCGGACCCGACGGACGTCGTGCCGGGCGTCACCGCGACGGCGGTCGTGTGGGCCGTGCCGTGGGTCGCGCTCGGCCTGCTCGTCGTGGTCGTCCTCCTCGTCGTCCGGCGGGTACGCGCCCGCCGCCGGGCCCGCGCGAGCCAGCAGCGCGCCGTCGAGCAGGCCGTGGCCGCGGCCCTCGCCGAGCGCGAGGAGCAGACGGCGGGCTGACTCCTCACGCGGTACCTCACGCCGTGCCGCGCGCCGGCCCCGCGTCGACGAACGCGCGCAGCCCGGCGAGGACGGCGGGCGGCGGTGCGGACGTCAGTCGCGCCGCAGGCGGCGGACGACGAGCAGGGCGGCTCCGGCCGCGACGAGCAGGACCCCCGCCACGACGGCGACGGTCGTGGAGATGCCGGTGCTCGCGAGCGCGCCCTGGTTCGCGGCGGCCTCGGCGGGAGCCTCGGAGCCGGTCGTGCCCGACGGCGTCGCGGCCGTGAGCTCGTTCGTCACCGGCGTCGCGGCGTCGACGGCGGGCGAGGGGGAGTCCTCGGCGGGCGTCTCCGTCGGCTCGGGCTGCGCGTCCTCGTCCACGGGCTCCGCGGGGATCTCGACGGGGACGTCGACGGGAGTCTCCGTGCCGGGGCGGTCCGTCCCCGGCGTGGGGGCGGTGGGCACGCTCGGCTCGTTCGGCGTCGCGGGGGTGGGCGGGGCGTCGGTGCACTCGGGCTCCTGGCCTCCCTCGCCGAAGTGCTCGTCGTACCCGTCGACCTGGACCCAGACGACGCAGTACCCGTCGGGGTAGGCCTCGGTGGCCGCGGTGAACGGGTACGAGCTCGCGCCGATGAACGCCCCGCCGGGGTGGCCGTTGTTCGGGTCGAGGTGCGTGCCGAACCGCTGGCGGTCGCTGCCGTCGAGCGCGGTCACGGCGTAGTTCACGTGCCCGTTCGCGGCGAACGTGGCGGACCCAGGGAGCGTCACTCCCGCGGCGGTCACCGTGTACGGGGTGGGGGAGTCCGAGCCGGCGACGGCGGCCGCCGCAGGGCCGGCGAGGACGAGGGCGACGGCACAGCTTGCCGCGGACGCGAAGCGCATGGGGACCGGAGGGACCTTCCGTCAAGACGTGCTCGCGCCTCGCCGGGGGCAGGGGCAGGGCGAGACGTCCTCGGCCTCGCCCCCGGGTCGTGGGCGCGCTTCCAGGCCGCATCTTCCCAGGTGAGCGATGCCGTGCCTACCACTTGTGGCGATCGTCACACATGTCCGGAACGCGGCGATCGCGCGGTGTGCGGCCGGAGCGGGCGACCTGCCCGCCACCGCGAGCGACAGGACGGTCGCGGCACGGATCACGAGGAGCGCGCGGCGCGCGCCCACGCCGTCGACGAGCAGGCCGAGCAGCGGCGGGGTCGTCGACGCGCGCGGCAGTCTACGGATCCCGGTGCGGCCGAGGATCAGAGGCGGACGGTCCCCGCGACGCACGTCGTGCTCGTGCCGCCGACCCAGACGGTCCCGGGCTCGCCCGCGGGTCCCTCCCGCTCGACGTGCACGCGCCCGGCCCGGCCGAGCGCACCGCCCTGCGCGGCGAGGTAGCGGTCGGGCAGGCGGCCGTCGCGGGTGAGCCACTGCCCGACGACCGCGTTGAGGCTCCCCGTGACCGGGTCCTCGGGGATGCCCATCGAGAGCGCGAAGCCGCGCACCTCGACGGTCGCGCCGTCCGGCCCGGTCCCGGCGCCCTCGGGGCCCGCGGGGTAGAGCCCCGCCACGCCCACGGACAGGTCCGGGTGCTCGGCGCGCAGCCGCGACCAGTCGGGCGCGAGGTCGCTGACCCGGGCGGCGGAGTCGAGGAGCAGCACCCGCCAGCCCGGCCCGTTGTCGAGGACGCGGTGGTCGAGCACGGCGTCGTCCGGGACGCCGAGCGCGGCGACGATCGCCGCGAGGTCGTCGGCCGGGACGGGCTCGTCGGCGAGCAGCGGGGGTGCGGCGAACGCGAGGCGGCCGGGCGGCCCGTCGTCGGGCGCGGCCGCGGGCGCACCGGTCGTGGGCTCGCGGCGGACCGTGACGAGCCCCGCGCCGCACTCCTGCACGACGACGTCG
>CAZFUQ010000050.1:16757-19114 GCA_964521905.1 uncultured Cellulosimicrobium sp. | reverse complement strand
CGCCGGGTCGACGAGCGCCGGGTCGACGAGCGTAGGGGCGACGGGCGGCGGGGAGAAGGGCACCGGAGCGGCGGACGCGGCCGACGGGCCCGACCGCACGTCCGAGCTCGCACCCGCACCGGACGCCGCGACCTTGCGCGCGTGCGTCGGCAGCATCATCTTCACCTCGGGCTCCACGGGCGAGCCCAAGGGCGTGGCCGTCGGCCAGGACGCGCTCGCGCACCTGCTCGACCGGCACCGCACCGAGCTCTACCCGCCCGGCGAGCGGCTCCGGGTCGCGCACACCGCCGCCTTCTCGTTCGACGCGCACTACGACGCGTTCCTCGCGCTCGCCGCCGGGCACGAGCTGCACGTGCTCGACGAGGACGTGTTCCTCGACCCGGTCGCGCTGCGCGACTACGTGGGCGAGCACGGCATCGACTACCTCGACTTCACCCCGACCGTGTGGTCCGCGCTGCTCGCGGGCGCCGGGTGGACGTCGCTGCCGCGGATCTGCGTCGCGGGCGGCGAGGCGTTCGGGCCCGCGCTGTGGACCCGGATGCGGGCGCTCGCGGCCCCGACCGGGGCGCGCGTCGTGAACCTCTACGGCCCGACGGAGGCGACGGTCGACGCGCTCGCGGCGGACGTCGCGGACACGCCGGAGCCCGTCGTCGGGTACCCGGTGGGCCGCACGCAGGCCATGGTGCTCGACGCCGCGCTGCGCGAGGTCCCCGCCGGGACCGTGGGCGAGCTGTACCTCGCGGGCCCCCAGCTCGCCGAGGCCTACCTGGGACGTGCGGGGCTGACCGCGAGCCGGTTCGTCGCGCGTCCCGGCGGAGCGCCGGGCGAGCGCATGTACCGCACGGGGGACCTCGCGCGCCGCGCCGAGGACGGCACGCTGAGCCTGCTCGGGCGCAACGACGACCAGATCTCGCTGCACGGCTTCCGGATCGAGCCGGGCGAGGTCGAGCAGGCGCTCGTCGCGCTCGACGGCGTGGCCGAGGCCGCCGTCGCGCTCGCCGACCACCCGCGCTGGGGCAGCCGCCTCGTCGCGTACGTGACGGCGTCGGGCGACGACCTCGACACCGCGGCCCTGCACGCCGGTGCGGCCGAGCGCCTCGCGCGGCACCTGGTGCCGACCGCGTTCGTCGTGCTCGACGCCCTGCCCCTGACGCGTCACGGCAAGCTGGACCGGCGCGCGCTGCCCGCCCCGGAGTGGGACGGGGCCCCCGCGCGCGCGGGCGGCTCCGACGCGGCGGCACCCACCCCGCTCGAGGCGCAGGTCCTCGCCGCGGCCGTGCGCGTCCTCGGGGAGGACGCCCTCGGCCTGGACGAGAGCTTCTTCGCCGCCGGCGGCGACAGCATCGACGCGCTCCAGCTCGTCGCCGCGCTGCGCCGCGAGGGACTGGTCCTCGCGCCCGCGGACCTGTTCGCCGCGCGCACCCCCCGCGAGATGGCGCGTCGTGTGCGGCCGGACGGTGCGGCGCCGGACGGTGCCGCCGTGACCGGGCGCCGGTCGCCGGGCGACCGGGACGCCGTGCTCGTGCCGCTGACCGCCGCCCAGGCCGCGGCGTTCGACGCGCACGTGCGGGCCACGGTGCTGGGCGCGACGCGCGTCGCCGACGTGCTGCCGCTGACCCCGGCGCAGCTCGGCATGGTCGCCGAGGGCGCGCGCGACGCGGCCGACGCCTACCGCACGACGACCCGGTTCGCGGTCCGCGGGCTGGGGGACGACGGCCCGGCGCGGGTCGCCGAGGCCGTGCAGGCGCTCCTGCGCCACCACCCCGTCCTGCGCGGCGGGGTGCTGCAGCTCGACCTGCCCGCGCCCGTCCTCGTCGTCCCGGACCGGGCCGCGGTGCCCGTCGACGTGCACGACGGACGAGACCTGGCCCCGGCGGACCTGGCTCGCCTCGTCGACCGGGTGGACCTCGACGCGCGGTCGCGACCCGTCGACCTGTCGCGAGCCCCGCTCGTGTCGGCCGCGGTCGTCCGCGGTGCCGACGGGCTCGTGCTCGTCCTCGCGATGCACCACCTGCTCACCGACGGCTGGTCGGTGCCGCTTCTCGCGGCCGACCTGCGGGCGACCCTCGCGGCCCCCGAGCTCGACGTGGTGGGGCGGCCGGAACCCGACGCCGTCGCCGTCGGCACGCCGTCGTTCCGCGACTACCTCGTGTGGCTGCGCGACGCGGAGCAGCACCGCGACGAGGTCGAGGCGCGGTGGCGCGCGGAGCTCGCGGGGGTCGACGCGCCGTCGCTCCTCGCGGGGCCGCGGTCCCGCACGGTGGCCGTCACGACGGACCGCGCGGACCGCACGGCAGCCGATCGCATCGTCGGCAGCACGGCCGGCAGCACGGCCGGCAGCACGGCCGGCAGCACGG
>CAZFUQ010000050.1:15114-16657 GCA_964521905.1 uncultured Cellulosimicrobium sp. | reverse complement strand
CCGACGGCCCGGACGGCGACGACGCGCGCGAGCGCACCGAGCGCGTGCGGCAGGTGCTTGGTCGTGTCCTGGGCACCGACGTCACCCCGACCACCGACTTCTTCGCCGCCGGCGGCGACAGCATCACCGCGATGCAGGTCGTCGGCGCGCTGCGCGGCACGGGCCTGGTCGTGACGGTCGGCGCGGTCTTCGCCGCGCGGACCGCCGCGGGCATCGCCCGCGCCGCGTCCGCGGTCGAACCCGTGGTCGGGCCGGCGGCGGGGTCGACTCCCGCGCACGGCGTGGCGCCGTCGGGCGGACCGGGCGCCGGCGAGGACCGCGGGACGCGCGCCGACGTGGCGCTCGCGGAGACCGGCGACCTTCCGCTCCTGCCCGCGCTCGCGTGGCTCGTGGAGGTCGGGGGCGATCACCGCGGCTTCGTCCAGGTGCGCGTGCTGCGCACGCCCGCCGGCCTCGACGAGGACGTGCTCCGCACCGCGCTCGCGCGTCTCGTCGCGGCCCACGGGGCGCTCCGCCTCACGCTCCGCGACGGGCGGGCGTGGATCCCCGGGGCGACGTCCTCGGCGTGGGGATCGGAGAGCGGCGACGCGGGCGTCCTCCACCTCGCCGACAAGCGTGGTCTCGACGAGGCCGTGCGTAGCGCGGCCGCCGAGATCGACCCCGCCGCGGGGCACGTGCTCCGCGCGGCGTGGGACCGCGACGCGCGGCGCCTCGCGCTCGTCGCGCACCACGTCGCCGTCGACGCGGTGTCGTGGCGCGTCCTCGTGGACGACCTGCGGGACCTCGCGACGGGCGGCTCGCTGCCGCCGGCGTCGGCGAACCTGCGGACGGCGGCGTCCGCGGCGCGCACGGAGGCCGCGCACCGTGCGGGTGAGCTCGCCGCCTGGCTCGACGTCCACGCGGGACCGGCGGCCACGCTGGCCTCGCGTCCGCTCGACCCGCACCTCGACACGGTCGCGACCGCGCGCGAGCACGTCGTGCGCCTCGGGCCCGAGGACACGGAGCGCCTGCTCGCGCTCGCCCCGGAGCACCGGACCGACCACGTCCTGCTCGCGGCGCTCTCGGCCGCCGCGGCCGAGGTGGCGCCGGGCGCGCGCGAGCTCGTGGTCGAGGCCGAGGGGCACGGCCGGCGGCTGGACGGGGAGGGCCCTGACCTGTCCCGCACGGTCGGCTGGTTCACGACGACCTGGCCGGTCCGGCTGAGCGCGCCCGCGGGCGGCCCGGCGTCGGCGCAGCTGCGCGCGACCGCCCGTCAGGTCGCGACGGTCCCGGGAGACGGGCGCGCGTACGGCCTGCTGCGCCACCTGGAGCCGACGACGTCGCGCCTCCTGCGTGACGCGGCCGCGGCGTGCCCGCCCCAGGCCCTGGTCAACTACCTCGGCCGGGAGACCGCCGGCACCGAGGACTGGGGGAGCGCCGACGACGCCGCGCAGGTCGAGTCGTCGCTCGACCTGCACGCCGACCTGCCGCTGTCCCACCCGGTCGAGCTCAACGCGTACGTGGTCGACGGCCCGGACGGGCCCGGGCTCGTGGCGCGCTGGCT
>CAZFUQ010000050.1:10411-15014 GCA_964521905.1 uncultured Cellulosimicrobium sp. | reverse complement strand
GCGCCCTGGCCCCTGACGCCCGTGCAGCGGGGCATGGTCCTGCACGCGCTGGGCGCGCCGGTCGACCGCTACGCGAGCGTCGTCGACGTGGGCCTCGACGGGCCGCTCGACGTCGAGGTCCTGCGCGCCGCGGCGGCCGACGTGCTCGCGGCGCACCCGCAGCTCCGGCTCGCGGTCGCCGCGCGCGGGCCCGAGGACCTGGGGCTCGTCGTCACGGACGTCACCGAGGTGCCGCTGCGCGAGGTCGCCCTGCCCGCCGCGGTCGCGGCGGACCCCGTCGCCGCGCGCCGCGCGCTCGACGACCTGACGGCCGACGAGCTCGACGCCCCGTTCGACCTCGCGAGCGCGCCGCTGCTGCGCCTCGTCGTGGTGCGCCTCGGCCCGGAGCGGCACCGGCTCGTGGTCACGAACCACCACGTCCTGCTCGACGGCTGGTCGGTGCCGCTGCTCGTCGACGCCCTGCTCGGGGCGTACGCGCGGCGTTCGGTAGCCGGTGGGGTGGCGTCCGGGGCACGACCGGCCGCGCCCGCCCCCGGCACGGCGTGGCGGCTCGCCCGGCGCCTCGCGCGCCGTGACGCGGCGGCGGTGGAGGCGTGGCGCGACGACCTCGCCGGGGTACGGCCGGTCCGCGTCGCGGAGCCCGAGGACGCGGGCGAGCGCCCGGTCGTGCTCCACGCCGCCCCGGAGGGCCTGGGAGCACGCCTCACCCGGGCCGCGAGCCGGGACCGCGTCACGACGGCCGACGTCGTCACGGCCGCCTGGGGCACGGTGCTCGCGGCGCTCACCGGCGCGCGCGACGTCGTGACGGGGACGGTCGTCGCCGGACGGCCCGCGGACGTCGAGGGCGCGCACGAGGCGCTGGGGATGTTCGTCAACACGGTGCCCGTCCGGGTCCCGGTCGGGCGGTTCGCCGGGACGACGACCTCCGCACCGGGGACGAGCGGCACGCTCGTGGACCTCGTCCGCGACGTGCACGCGCGGCAGGCCCGCCTGCGCGACGTCGACCACGTCGCGCTCGCCGACGTCCAGCGCGCGCTCGGGGTGGGGGAGCTCTTCGACACGCTCCTCGTGGTCGAGAACTACCCGCGCGACCCCGACGCCCAGCCGGGCGCCGCGGCCGGCCTGCGGGTGGGCGACGTGCAGGGCGACGACCGCACGTCCTACCCCCTCGCCCTGACGGTCGACGCGTCGGCGGAGCTGAGCCTGCAGCTCGACCACCTGGCGTCGGTGCCGCCGGACCGGGCGGGGGCGGCGCTCGCCGCGGTCGTCGAGGTGCTCGAGCACTACGCCACGCCTCGTCCTGCCCTCGTCGCGGACGTCCTCGCGCTGCTCGCGGACCGGTACCCGGCGCTGCGCGCGGCGGCGCCCGACCCCGCGACGCCACCGGACCCCGCGGCCGTCCCGGTCGTCGGGGCGCCCGTCGCCGTCGTCCGTGAGGTGTTCGCCGAGGCCCTCGGCACGCCGGTCGTGGGCGACGACGACAACTTCTTCGCGCTCGGCGGCGACTCGATCGTCGCGATGCGGCTCACGACGGCGCTGCGCGGCCGGGGCTGGACGGTCGACCCGCGCTCGGTGTTCGCGGCGCCCACGCCCACGGCCCTCGCGCTGCGGGCGCGACCGGTCGCCGTCCCCGGTCAGGGGCCCGACGCGGCACCTGGCCGGAGTGCCGGCGCACCGGTACCCGGCCCGGCCACCCCACCGGCCGCCCCGCTCGTCGCGCTGTCCGCGGACGAGCTGGCCGGTCTCGACGACCTGATGAGGAACCTGACATGACGACGACCGACGAGCGGCACGGCACCTCGACCGGCACCTCGACCGGCACCCCGGCCGGCACCTCGGCCGGCACCTCGGCGGGCACGGCTGCCCCGGCGATCGCGGAGGTCCTGCCCCTCGCCCCGCTCCAGGAGGGGCTGCTCTTCCACGCGGTCGCCGAGGACACGGGCCTCGACGTCTACACCATGCAGTCGACCTACCGGTTCCCGGGCGGCGTCGACGAGCAGGCCATGGAGCGCGCGTGCGGGGCGCTGCTGCGGCGCCACGCCGTCCTGCGCGCCGGGTTCGCGCACGAGCGCTTCCGCACGCCCGTCCAGTTCGTGCCCGCCGCGGTCACGGTCCCGTGGCGCGTCGAGGACCTCGACGGCCTCGGACCCGACGAGCGCGCCACCGCGCTGGACCGGCTCCAGTACGACGAGCGCCAGCGTCGCTTCACGATGGACCGCCCGCCGCTCATCCGGTTCGTGCTCGTCCGGCTCGGCGAGCAGGGGGCCGCGCTCGTCGTGACGAACCACCACATCCTGCTCGACGGGTGGTCGGACGCGCTGCTCGTGACGGAGCTCCTGCGGCACTACGCCGCGGGCGGCGAGGACCTGACGCTTCCGCTCGCCCCGCAGTTCCGCGACTTCCTCGCGTGGGTCGCCGCGCAGGACGCCGACGCCGCCGCGACCGCGTGGGACGCCTCGCTGGCCGGCCTCGCGCAGGGGACGCTCGTCGCCCCGCCCGACCCGCGTCGTCGTGCGTCGATGCCCGACGTCGTCGAGCGCGACCTCGACCCGACGCTGTCCGTCGCGGTGCTCGCGCTCGCGCGCACGTGCGCGGTGTCGGTGAGCACGGTCTACTCGGCGGCGTGGGCGCTCGTGCTGCGCTCGCTCGTCGGGAGCGACGACGTCGTGCTCGGCAGCACCGTGTCGGGGCGCCCGCCGGCGCTCGACGGCGTCGAGGAGATGGTCGGGCTCTTCCTCAACACCGTGCCCGTGCGCCTCGCGACGACCCCCGGGGAGCCGTTCCGCGACCTGCTGCGCCGGTTCCAGTCCGAGCAGGCCGAGCTGATGGACCACCATCACGTGAGCCTGGGCGAGCTCCAGCGCCGCGCGGGCGTCGGGACGCTGTTCGACACGCTCTACGTCATGCGGAACACGCCCGAGGACGACGCCGAGCTCGACCGGCTCGGCGAGGCCGTGGGGCTCGCCGACGTGGACGGCGGGGACGCGACGCACTACCCGCTGACGTTCGTCGTCCACCCGGGGCAGCCGTACCGCCTCATCCTGTCGCACCGCGCCGACGTCGTGGACGCGGCCCGCGCCGAGCGCGTCCTCGACCAGGTCGAAGCGGTCCTGCGCCGCGCGGTCGAGGACCCGGCGGCACCGGTCGCCCGGGTCGCCGCGGTGCCCGACGACGTCGCGCCCCTCCTGCTGGGGCGTGGCGTCCGCGCGCCGCAGGACGTGGGCGACGAGTCGCTGCTCGACCTGCTGGACCAGGCCGTCGCCGCGTACCCGGACCGCACGGCGCTCGTGCACGGGGCTGACACCCGGGCCGACACCGTGACCTTCGCGGCCCTCGGGGAGCGGGTCGACGCGCTCGCGCGGGCCCTGCTCGCGGCGGGCGTGGGACCGGAGGACGTCGTGGCGCTCGCCGTGCCGCGCGGCATCGACTTCGTCGTGGCGCTGTTCGCGACCCTGCGCGCCGGCGCGGCTTACGTCCCGCTCGACGCGGCGCACCCGGCCGAGCGGCTCTGCGGGATCGTCGAGGCGGCGGGCGCGCGCGCCGTCGTGCTCGACGCGTCGTTCCGCGGGCTCGTCGAGCCCGCGCTCGCGGGCCGTGCCGTGGTGCCCGGACGACCGGAGGCCGCTCCGGGGGACGCGACCGGCGTCGCGACGGACGCGCCGGCGTGGCCCGCGTACCGGCACGACGCGCTCGCCTACGTGATGTACACGTCGGGATCGACCGGCGCGCCCAAGGGGGTCGCGGTCGAGCACCGCGGCCTCGTCAACATGCTGCGCAACCACCGGACCGAGATCTTCGAGCCGCTCGTCGCGTCCCTGCCGCCCGAGCGGCGCGGGGAGCCCGTCCGGGTCGCGCACACGGTCTCGTTCGCGTTCGACATGTCGTGGGAGGAGCTGCTGTGGCTCGTCGACGGCCACGAGGTGCACCTGCTCGACGAGGCCGTCCGGCGCGACCCGCACGCGATGGCGACGTACTGCGCCACCGAGCGGGTCGACGTCGTCAACGTGACGCCCTCGGTGTGCTCGGCGCTCCTCGCGGAGGGGCTGCTCGACGACGGCCGGCACCGACCCGGCCTCGTGCTCCTCGGGGGCGAGGCCGTCGGCGCCGAGGTCTGGGACGCCGTCCGCGCCACCCCGGGGACCCGCGGGTACAACCTCTACGGGCCCACGGAGTACACGATCAACACGCTCGGCGGGGGCACGGACGAGAGCCGCCGCCCGACCGTCGGGCGCCCGATCGCCAACACGGCGGTGTACGTCCTGGACTCGGGGCTCGCGCCCGTGCCGGACGGCACGCCGGGCGAGCTGTACGTGAGCGGGGTCGGCCTGGCGCGGGGGTACCACGGCGCGGCCGGGTTGACGGCGGAGCGGTTCGTCGCGGACCCGTTCGGCGCGCCCGGCGCGCGGATGTACCGCACGGGCGACGTGGTGGCCCGCCGCCGGGACGGGCAGCTCGACTTCCTCGGCCGCAGTGACGGGCAGGTCAAGATCCGGGGCTACCGGGTGGAGCCCGGGGAGTCCCAGGCGGTCCTCGCGCGCGACCCGCGCGTCGCGCAGTGCGCGGTCGTCGCGCGCCGCGGCGCCGGCGGCGGGCACGTGCTCGT
>CAZFUQ010000050.1:8257-10311 GCA_964521905.1 uncultured Cellulosimicrobium sp. | reverse complement strand
GGAGGCCGTCGCGCACGAGGAGGCCTCCGCCGTCGAGACCCTGGCCCCCAACGTCCGGGGCCGCGCCGTCGCGCCGGGCCACGACGCCGGTCCTGACCACGCGGCCGGCTCGGGCCACGACGCCCGGCGGGACGCCGAGGTCGACGCGCTGCGGTCGCTGCTCGCCGCGGGCGGCGCCGACCCCGGGCTCCTCGCCGCGCCCACGCGCGACGACGTGCTCGACGTCCTCGCGGACGCACCCGGCGCCTGGGGCGACCTCGACGAGGACGGGCTCGCCGCCGTCGTCGACACGTACCTCTACTCGTGCGACCTCATGGCCGGGGCCCGCTACGCCCCGTTCTCCGGCGACCTGCTGCTCTTCACCGCGCAGGCGGACCCCGGGCGTCCTCCCGCCGCCCAGCGCGACGCGTGGGCCCCGCACGTCACCGGCTCGGTCACCCAGCACGAGGTCCTCGCCGGCCACCACGACATGGTGTCGCCGGCGGCGATCGGCCAGCTCGGCCCTGTCCTCGCGCGGCACCTCGCCGCCACCCGCAGCACCCGACGAGAGGCAACCCGATGAACCCGTTCGACGACACCGACGGCACCTTCCTGGTGCTCGTCAACGACGAGCAGCAGCACTCGCTCTGGCCCGAGTTCGCGGCCGTCCCGGCAGGATGGACCGTGGTGCTCGGCGCGTCGTCGCGCGCCGACGCGCTCGCCTACGTGGACGCGCACTGGACCGACCTGCGCCCGGCCGGGCTGCGCCGGGTGCTGGACGCGGCGGCCCCGGCCCCGACGACGTGAGGGGCCCGGGCGGACTGCTCGCCGCGCTCGCGCTGGACGTCTCACCGCTGCGCGAGAGCCGCAGCTTCCGCCAGCTCTTCGTGGGCAGGGTCGTGTCGGTGCTGGGCCTCGGCATGCTCGCCGTCGCGCTGCCCGTCCAGGTGTACGCGCTCACGGGCTCGTCCCTGCACGTGGCGGGGGTCAACACGACCCTCGGGATCACCGCGTTCGTGGGGACGCTCGTCGCGGGCGTCGCCGCGGACCGCGTGGACCGCCGACGCGTGATCCTGTGGTCGCGCTCGGCCGCCACGCTGGGCTTCGTCGCGCTGCTCGTGAACGCCCTCGTCGAGTCGCCCTCGCTCCCCGTGCTCTACGCGGTCGCGGCGTGGGACGGGCTCGCCGGCGGGTTCAGCGTGGTGGCGCTCGCGGCAGCCGTGCCGTCGCTCGTCCCGCGGGCGCAGCTCCCCGCGGTCGCGGCCCTCCAGGCGATCTCGCTCGACGTCGGGGCCGTCGCCTCGCCGCTCGTCGCGGGCGTCGCCGTCGCGCACGGCGGGGCGAGCCTCGTCTACGCCGCGGTCGTCGTCACGAGCGTCGTCAGCCTCGGCTTCCTCGTGCGGCTCCCGCCCCTCCCGCCGGGGGGCCCCGACGACGAGCCGGCGTCCGTCCGCCCGTGGGCCGACCTGGCCGAGGGCGTCCGGCACGTCGCCCGCGACCGCGTCGTCGGCGGGATCATCCTGCTCGGGTTCGTCCAGATCCTCTTCGCGTCGCCGCACGTCCTCATCCCCGAGCTCGTCGACACGCAGCTCGGGGCCGGGCCGGAGGTGGTCGGGCTGCTGTTCAGCGCGCCCGCCGTCGGCGCGCTCGTCGCGACGCTCACGAGCGGATGGACGAGCCGCGTCCGCCGGACGGGGCGCCTCCTGCTCGTCGTGCTCGCGGCCTCGGGCGCCGGGATCGTCGTGCTGGGCGTGTCGCAGTCCGTCGCCCTCGCCGTCGTGGCGATGGCGTTCGTCGGAGCCGGCGACGTGCTCGGCGAGATCCTGCGGTTCACGCTCCTCTACGAGCGCACCCCCGACCACCTGCGGGGACGCGTGAGCGCGCTGTGGACCGCGCAGGGCACCGCGGGCGACGCGCTCGGCGGCCCGGTCCTCACGCTGATCGCCCGGGCGATCGGTCCCGGCGGGGCCGTCGCCCTGGGCGGGGCGCTCGCCGTCGTCGCGACGGGCCTCGTCGCCCTGCTCGTCCCGGGGCTCCGCCGCGCCGTCTCCGCACCCGCCGCGGACGACGGCCCG
>CAZFUQ010000050.1:0-8157 GCA_964521905.1 uncultured Cellulosimicrobium sp. | reverse complement strand
CGCCCCCGGCTGCTGACCGTCGCGGCCGTCGAGCGGATCGCCGCGCGCATGGTCCGGGTACGCCTCACGGGCGAGGACCTCGCGGACTTCGTCACGGTCGCGCCCGAGGACCACGTCAAGCTCTTCCTGCCCGACGAGCCGGGCGGCACGCCCGAGCTGCCCGTGGTCGTGGACGACCGCTGGGTCGGCGGCCGGCACCTCACGAGCCGCGACTACACGGTGCGGTCGTTCGACCGGGAGGCCCGCGCGCTCGACATCGACCTCGTGCTGCACGACCACGGCGTCGCCGGTCGCTGGGCGGGGCGTGCGCGGGTCGGCGACCAGGTCGGGGTGCTCGGGCCGCGCGGCTCGTTCCTCGTCAACGACGTGTTCGACTGGTACGTCTTCGCCGTGGACGAGACCGCCCTGCCCGCCGCGGCCCGGTGGCTCGAGCGGCTCCGCCCCGACGTCCCCGTCACCGTCTACGTCGAGGTCCAGGACTCCGGCGACGTCCTCCCGCTCGCGACCGCCGCGCGGGCCGACGTCACCTGGCTGTTCCGCGGGGACCGCGCACCCGGCACCACGTCGCTGCTCGCGGACGCCGTCCGGGGCACCGCGCTCCCCGACGGCGACGGGTTCGTGTGGGTCGCCGGGGAGGCGACGTCGATCAAGCCGCTGCGCCGGTACCTGCGGCACGACGTGGGGCTGGGCCGGGACAGCTACGACGTCGACGGGTACTGGCGTCGCGGCGTCGCCGACCACGACCACCACGAGGACGACCCGGACGACGCGGGCTCGCCGGACGTCGTCGGCGACCCGGAGGTGGAGGAGGGGACGACCGGTGCGTGAGGAGGGTCCGCGGCACCCCGCCCTGCGAGCGCTGGCCACGCCACCGGAGGCGTCGTGGCGCGTCGTGGTCTGCCCGCACGCCGGCGGGGCGGCGAGCTACTACCGGCGGCTCGTGGCACCGGCGACGGGTCGTCGCCCGAGCGCGCGTCCCCCGGGCGCGCGTCGACCGGACGAGCGTCGACCGGACGAGCGCTTCGCCGGCCCGCCCGCGGTCGTGGCCGTCCAGTACCCGGGCCGCGAGACGCGCCTCGACGAGCCGCCCGCGCGCACGATGACCGAGCTCTTCGCGGCCGTCGCCGGGCCGGTGCGCGAGCTCCTGGCGGACGACGTCCCGACCGTCCTGCTGGGGCACAGCCTCGGTGCGTCGGTGGCCGTCCGGGTCGCGGCCGGGCTGCGCCCGCAGGAGGCGCCCGACCTGCTCGTCGTCTCGGGGCGTGCGGAGCATGCCGACCGGTCCGTGCGCGTGCCCCGGCAGAGCTCCCGGGGGCCGGGCGGGGCGGTGCCGAGCGTCTCGGCGTCGAGCGACGACGAGACGCTGCGCGCCTGGGTCGCGGCGCTGGGCGGCACACCGTCCGAGCTCCTCGCCGATGACGGCTTCTTCGCGCTGCACGCACGCGTGCTGCGGGCAGACCTCGCGGTGCACGAGTCGCTCGCGTCGTCGTGGCCCGCACCCGACGTGCACGTCCCGTTGCTCCTGCTCGCCGGGGCCGACGACGCGGCGGCCCCGCCCGCCGCGCTGGACCCGTGGGCGGGGCGAGCCCGTGCCGGCGTCCGGAGCCACGTCGTGGCCGGCGGGCACTTCTTCGTCGGGGAACGGTCGGAGGAGGTCCTCGACGTCCTGCGCGACGCGCTGACCGCGCTGGCCGCCGGGACGTTCGCACCGGGCCGGGCTCCGGTGCCGGCCGCGGAGGTGTCCGCTCCCCGCGGTGCGCTCGCGACCACGGCGGGTGCGTCGTGACCGCGACCACGTCGGCGCGGGGCGGTGACGCGCCCGCACCGGGGCGCGGGGGCGCCGACCCTCGCCCGCGGACGGACCGGCTCTCGCTCCTCGCCGGGGCCGGTCTGCTGCTCGCGCTGCTGCTCGCCGTGGCCGCCAGCGTCGCGTTCGGCTCCCAGCCCGTCCCGTTGCCGGACGTGCTCGCGGTGCTGCGAGATCCCGGGACCACCGAGGCGTCGGCGATCGTGTGGGACATGCGCGTGCCCCGCACCGTCCTCGGCGTGCTCGTCGGCGTCGCGCTCGGCGTGGCGGGCGCCCTCACCCAGGCGCACACCCGCAACCCGCTCGCCGACCCCGGGCTGCTGGGCGTGACCTCGGGCGCGGCGTGCGCCGTCGTGCTCGCGATCCACGTGCTCGGGGTCACGAGCCCGTCGGGGGCCGTCGGGTTCGCGCTCGTCGGCGCGCTCGGCGCCGGGATGGTCGTCGTCGTGCTGTCGCAGCGCATCCGCGTCCTCGCCCCGGGGGTCACGCTCGTCCTCACGGGGTCGATCGTCACCGCGCTCCTCGCGTCGGTCACGTCCGGGGTGCTGCTGCTCGACCGCTCGACGATGGACGTCTTCCGGTTCTGGAGCATCGGCTCGCTCGTCGGCCGCGGCCCCGAGGTGATCTGGACGGTCGCCCCGTTCGTCCTGGCCGGCCTGGTCCTCGCGGTCGCCAACGCCCCGACGCTCTCCGCGCTCGAGCTCGGTGACGACCTCGGTGTCGCCCTCGGACGGCACGTCGCGCGTGACCGGGTCGTCGGCCTGCTCGCCGTGACGGTCCTCGCGGGCGCCGCGACCGCGGCGTGCGGGTCCATCGCGTTCGTCGGGCTCGCCGCGACGCACGCCGCGGCCCGGCTGGGTCTCGGCGGCCCCGCGTGGCGCGTCCCGGTCGCGGGCCTGTGCGGCGCGGTGCTCGTCCTCGGGGCGGACGTCGTGGGGCGCGTCGCGCCCGCGACCTCCGAGGTCCAGGTCGGGATCGTCATCGCTCTCGTCGGCGCCCCGCTGTTCCTCGTCGTGGCCCGTGCGCACCGGGGGGACCCCTCGTGACGACGACGCGCCCCGAGCCGGCGTCCCGGGCCCCGGACGGCTTCGCGGCGCCCGCGCCTCAGGACACGGACACCGAGCAGGCCCGTCCCGCGGGGTCACCGCTCCTGCGGGGTCGACGAGCCCTCCGGGACCGACGACCGGATCTCGGGGACCGACGCCCGACGCCCGGTCGTGTGCTCGGACGGGGGCGCCGCCACCCGGGCGGCGGCCGGCTCGTGCTGGTCTCCACCGGGCTCTGCCTGCTCGTCCTGGTCGCGCTCGTCGCCTCGATCGCCGTGGGCGAGTACGTGCTGCCCGCCGCCGACGTCGTCCAGGTGCTCCTGGGCGCGGGAGATCCCGCCGACCGGTTCGTCGTCCTGGGGCTGCGTACGCCGCGCGCGCTGACCGCGCTCGTCGTCGGCTTCGCCCTGGGCGCTGCCGGTGCGATCACCCAGTCCGTCGCACGCAACCCGCTCGCGAGCCCCGACATCCTCGGCGTCACGGCGGGAGCCACCGCGGCGGCCGTCGCGGCGATCGTGCTGGCAGGTACCGGTGCCGGAGCGGTGGGCGCCTTCCTCGCCGCCGCGGGCCTGCCCGTCGTCGCGGTCCTGGGCGGTCTCGCCGCGACCGCGCTCGTGTGCGGGCTCGCGTGGCACCGCGGGATCGACGGGTACCGGCTGGTGCTCGTCGGGCTCGGGGTGAACGCCGGGGCGTCCGCCGTCACGTCGTGGCTGCTGGTGCGCGCCGAGCTCCCCGACCTCAACGCCGCCCTCGTGTGGATGACGGGGAGCCTCAACCGGGCGAGCCTGACGGTGGCCGTTCCCGTGGCCGTCGTGGTCGTGGTCACCGTGGCGGCCAGCGCCCTCACGGCCCGGTGGCTCGCCGTCCTGCGGTTCGACTCGCGCGTCGTCGTCTCGCTCGGTGTCCGCAGGTCGACGGCGCAGCTGCTCCAGATCGGGCTCGCCGTCGTCCTCGCCGCGGCGGCGACGGCCGCGGCCGGGCCGGTCCCGTTCGTCGCGTTCGTCGCGCCGCAGATCGCGTGGCGCGCGCTCGCCTCGCAGGGCCCGCCGCCGCTCGGCGCCGGTCTCGTGGGTGCCGCCGTCGTCCTGCTCGCCGATCTCGGGGCGCGTTCGCTGCCCGTCGACCTGCCGGTCGGGGTCGTCACCTCGGCCGTCGGGGCGCCGTTCCTGCTGTGGCTGCTCCTGCGGGAGAGCCGCGAGGTGCGCTGACGGAGCCCGGGGTCCGGTCCGGCCGGCCCGTTCCTCCGCCACGCCCCGCGGTCGCGGGACCGCGGGGCGGTGGGGCCGTGAGGCCCCGAGTCAAGGGGGCCCCGAGTCGAGGCGCCCCGAGTCGAGGCGCCGCGAGTCAAGGGATCGCGAGACCGCTCCGCGCGAGCAGGTCGTCCCCGTCGTCGAGCCGGGCGACGAACGGCGCACCCGCGGGGGACCCGTCGTCGCGCACGCACAGCGCGACGGCGGCGAGGCAGGCGGGTCCCGTCCAGCGGTCGGGGAGGAGCAGGTCGCGCACCGCGAGCCGCTCGGGCGGGGGGAGCGCACCTCCGCTGTGCACGACCCCCGCCTCCCTGTCCGCGCGCGTGAGCACGAGGTCGTCGCGCGGGGCGAGGAGGCCCGTGCCGGCGGCCTTGAGCACGGCCTCGCGCCGCACCCAGGACCGGGTGAACGACTCGGGCGACCATCCACCGGGCGGGCGCTCCTGCGGTGGGACCGCCGCGACGAGGTCCGCGAGGTGGTCACGTGCCGGGGCGACCGACTCCACGTCCACCCCGACCTCCGTCCCCGGGCCGTCGAGCGTCCCCGGACCGTCGAGCACCGCGACCAGCACCCACCGGTCGGCGTGGGTGACGGAGAACGACGGCCCGCCGAGCACGAACGGCTTGCCCGGCCGGGCCCCGTCCCGGGCACCCACCTGCACGTCGACCCCGCGAGGGGCGATCCCGCACCGTGCGCCGACCGCGGCCCGGACCAGGGCGCGTCCGGTCGTGAAGCGACCGCGGTCGTCGTCGCGGCGGAACCGTGCCGCCCGTGCCGCCTCACGAGGTGAGAGCCACTGCGCCCCGACACCGTCCGCCAGCGGCTGCGCGCACCACACCGTGACGGTCGGGGGTGTCGAGGAGGAGTGCACGCCCGCACCGTAGCGCGCGGCTACCGCGTCTACCTCGTCGTGAACAGCCGCGACGCCTGCGCCTCCGCGTCGGCGTAGGTCCGCGCGGCCGCACCGAGAGCGGCCGTGATGTCGTCGAGGGCCGCCTCGACGTGCGTCTGCGTGCTCTGCCACTGCGCCATGACGCCCGTGAACGAGTTCGCGGCGCTCCCGCGCCACGACGCCTGCAGGTCCGTCAGGTGCCTCATCATCGCGGTGACCTCCGAGCGGATCGCCGTGACCGAGCCGCTCACGGCGCTGCTCGCCGTCGCGACGCGCGCGCTGTCGACCTCGTACCTGCTCATGCCGTCCTCCGTCGTCCGGTGGCCCGCGGGCCGTGTCGCGCCGGGTGGACCCCTGCGCGTGAGGAGGACGCTAGGACGGTCCGTGCCCCGGGCGCGGGCGCCGACGGCGAACCTGTGGACGACCGGTCAGGACGTGGGGGCTGTGGAAGGCGAGGGCGCCTCTGCCAGCTTGATCTGCTCCTTGCGCAGGCGCTGCAGCTCCGCGTCGAGGTTCTGCCGCGCAGGCTCCTCCCACGCCGCGCCGAGCGGGCTCGAGAAGAGCGACCTGCGCTCGAGCAGCTTGGTGAGGATCGCGATGCGCGCCCGCACGTAGTCGGGCTTGGGGATGTGCGCGTACTCGTCGCGCACGTCCTTGAGGTACTCCTTGTAGCGCTGCGGTTCCGCGGCGAGCATCGCGAGGTCGGCGTCGCACAGCACCGCGCAGTCGAAGTCGCTGGCGTCCGGGGCGTGCCGGACGAGCGCGTTCACGAGGTACGCGACGCGCCGGGACGCCTGCTCGGGCACGCCGAGGTGGTCGAGGTCGTCGTGCGCGAGGGCGGCGCTCGCCGACTCGTCCTCGCCGCCCTTGTTGGCGTACGTCGCGCGGCCCTTCGCGTCGAAGATCGCGCCGTGGTACCAGGCGGCGAGGCGGACGAGGTCGGGGTCGTGGGTCTCCTGCGAGAGCTCGTCCACGCGCCCGAGCACGTCGGCCAGGTGGCGCAGGTTGTGGAAGTGGCGGTCCGGCCGGTCCCAGCGGTCGAGGAGCCCCTGCCCGACGGCGCGGATCTCGTCGTCGGAGGCGGTCGCTCCGGCGCCACGAGCGCTGCGGAGGAACGAGGACAGGAACCACTGCGGTGCGTCGGCGCTGTTGACGCCCATGAACTTCAGCCTTCTTCGACGAGGACGAGGAGAGGGGCCACCAGGCGGAAGGCCTGGACCGGAGGCCCGACGTCGTCGCGAGACCTCGGCACCAGCCTAGGTCTCGCCTGACGACCCGCCATCGTAGCGGTCGTCAGGACGCGAGCGGCAGCTCCACGCGGACGGTGAGCCCGCCGCCGTCGGTCGTGCGCACGGACACGTGCCCGCGGTGCGCCCCCACGATCGCCGCGACGATCGCGAGGCCCAGCCCGGAGCCGCCCGAGGCGCGGTTGCGCGACGAGTCCGCGCGGTAGAACCGCTCGAACAGCCGGTTCTCCTGCCCGGCGGGCACCCCGGGGCCGTGGTCCCTGACCTCGAGGACGGCGACGCCGTCGTCCTCCTCGGCCGTCCCCAGCGCGATCTCCACGGGTGTGCCGGCCGGCGTGTGGCGCGCGACGTTGCCGACGAGGTTCGCGAGCACCTGCCGCAGGCGGTCCTCGTCGCCGACGACGCGCAGCGCGGTCGGGGCGGACCCGTCCGTGGTGAGCCCCACGACCTCGACCTTGCGCGTCGGGTCGAGCGCGTGCAGGTCCTGCGCGGAGTCGCGCACGAGCGACGCGACGTCGACCGGCTCGTGCCGCAGGGGTCGGCCCTCGTCGAGCCGGGCGAGCGCGAGCAGGTCGTTGACGAGCGTGCCCATGCGCCTCGCGGAGTCCTCGATGCGCATCATCGTGTCGTCGACCTTGTCCGACGTGTCGAGCGCGCCCATGCGGTAGAGCTCGCCGTACCCGCGGATCGTCGCGAGCGGCGTGCGCAGCTCGTGGCTCGCGTCCGACACGAACCGCCGCATGCGCTCCTCGGACGCCTCCTGCGCCGCGAACGCCTCCTCGATCTGCGCGAGCATCGCGTTGAGCGACGCCGCGAGCGAGCCGACCTCGGTCGTCGGCGGGGCGGGCCGCACGCGCCGCGAGAGGTCGCCCGCGGCGATGTCCGCCGCGGTCTCCTCGATCTCGCGCAGGGGGCGCAGCGCGCGGTGCACGGCCAGGTACGCGACCGCCCCGCCGACGAGCGCGATGCCCAGCGCCGAGAGCGCGAGCGCGCGACCGAGCACCTTGACCGTCTCGTGGATGCCGGTGAGCGGGAGCGCGACGAACGCGGTACCGCCGAGCTCGCCGCTGAACGTGTCGTAGAAGAAGAAGGGCGTGACGCGCCACTCGGCGGGGTCGCTTCCGCCCACGGAGGACACGGTGAACTGCGTCCCGACCGCGTCGGAGACCTCCTGGTCGGACATCGCCGGGATGTCCGGTGTGCCGTAGCGCGACGTGGTCTGGGGCCAGCCCATGGCCGAGCTGTCGCCGTCGGAGTAGCGCACCAGCACGTAGTAGTCGCTGGGCAGCGAGACCACGGCCGGAGTCTGCCGGAGAGTCGTCTTGGCGACACCCTCCGCGGACCGCTCGAGCTGTGCGTCGACCTGACCGACCAGGTAGCTGGACACCACCGTCGTCGTGGCGAGCGAGGCGATCCCCAGCCCCGCGGCGAGCAGGAGCACGGTGATCGCGACGAGCCGGGCACGCAGCGGCACGCGCGCGAGCCAGCCCCAGCCCTCGGTCGGGACGGGCCTGCCGAAGGGGCGCTCCGCCGTCCTGCCCGCGGGAGGCGCGGGCGGTGCCGTGGGCGTGCCGCCCGCGCCCGACGTCGGGTCCCCGGCCGGGGCCTGCCGCGCGGCCGGTGGGGGAGGTGGTGGCGGGACGGGACGCTCGTCCGTCGTGCGGTCGGGTCCGGCGGTCATGAGGTCGACGACGGACCCGGCGGCTGGCGCAGCAGGTAGCCCACGCCGCGCTTGGTGTGGATGAGCGGCGGGAGCGCGACGGGCTCGCCGTCGGGGCCGGGGACGGTGAGGTTGTCGATCTTGCGCCGCAGGTAGGAGATGTAGGACTCGACGATGTTCGCGTCGCCGCCCCAGTCGTACTGCCACACGTGGTCGAGGATCTGGGCCTTGGACAGCACGCGGCCGGCGTTGAGC
>CAZFUQ010000049.1:0-19544 GCA_964521905.1 uncultured Cellulosimicrobium sp. | reverse complement strand
AGATCGCGCTGATCGTCAGGAACGCGACGGGCGGGACGCTGCGCCAGGTGAACCGCGGGGCGGCGTCGGGGCGCGGGGCGGGGCGCGCGGAGGTGGTGGGGGCGGTCGCGGCGCTCATCGGGACAACCTCGTCGACAGTCGGTAGTAGGCGAAGACGAGCACCCCGGTGACGAGGGCCATGGACAGCGCGATCGCGCTGGAGAAGCCCGGGTCCGAGCTCACCGCGTTGTAGCCCATCATCATCGGCGTGTACTGCGAGTCGATGTTGTTGGAGATCGTGCGCAGGATGGTCGGCTCGTTGAACAGCTGCACGGTCCCGATGATCGACATGAGGACGGCGAGACCGATCGCACCGGCGACGCTCGGGATCTTGATGCTCCACGCGATCCGCAGCTCGCCCGCGCCGTCGAGGCGCGCGGCCTCGAACTGGTCACGCGGGATCGCCTGCAGCCCGGCGAGGATGATGATCATGTTGTATCCCGTCCAGCTCCACGTCGCGATGTTCGCGATCGACAGCAGGAGGACGTCCTGCTGCAGGAAGACGTCGGACGGCGCGCCGAACCGCTCGAGGAGCTGGACCACCGGGCTGAGCTGCGGCACGTAGAGGTAGGCCCACACGAGCGCGGCGACGACGCCCGGCACCGCGTAGGGCAGGAAGTACACGAGCTGGAAGGCCTTCTTGACGCGCGCCATGAGCGCGTCGAGGACGAGCGCGAGGACGAGCGCGAACACCGTCATGAACGGCACCTGCACGAGCCCGTACAGCAGCACGCGGCCCATGCCCGTCCAGAACGCGTCGGACTGCGCGACACGCGCGAAGTTCTCCAGCCCCACGAACACGGTCTCGGACTTCGAGAGCCCGAGCCCTCCCCCGCTCGTCACCGAGAACAGGCTCGTCCACAGCGAGTAGACGATCGGCACGACGAACGTCGCGACGAAGAAGAGGACGAAGGGCAGCAGGAGCAGTCGCACGCTCCACGGCAGCGAGCGCCGTCGGGAGGTGCGTCGGGCAGGGGGTGCCGGGACCGCCGCCGGGGCGGTGACCCGGTCACCCGGGCCCCCGGCGGTGCGCCGGGGGCCCGTCGTGACGTCGGTCATGAGTCGGCCTCGCGCTCGCGCCGGTCAGCCGGCCGGGATGGCGTCGATGCCGGCCTGCTCGAACGCCGAGAGGCTCGAGTCCTGGAAGCCCGTGAGGACGTCCGGCAGCGTCGTCTGGCCGTTCGTCACCGCGGCGATGCCGTCGGTGAGCTCCTTGCTCAGGTCGCCGTAGGTCGGCGGGAAGAGCCACGGGGTCTCGATGCTCTCGGACGCGTCGGCGAGCAGGCCGTAGACGTCCTCGCCGCCGAAGTACGCCGAGATGTTCTCGGGCGTCGCGATCTCGGCGCCCTGCGTGGCCGGGAAAAGGCCCAGGCCGAGCAGGCCGTCGACGTTGGTGTTCAGCCAGTTCGCGAACTCGAGCGCCTCCTCGGCGTGCTCGGTGCCCTCGAGCACGAGCATGGTCGAGCCGCCGTTGTTGGCCGAGACCTCGGCGCCCTCCTGCCACTGCGGGGCGGGGGCCACGGCCCAGTCGCCGGCCGTCGCCTCGGCGTTGTCGGCGATGAGCGGGGCCTGCCACGCCGCGCCGACGACCGAGAGGATCTGGCCGTTGGCGAGCTCGTTGTAGAACGCGGGGTCCCAGCGCTTGGTCGGCGACACGGCCTCGGCGTCGACGAGGCCCTGCCAGAACTCCGCGACCCGGACGCTCTCCTCGCCGGTCACGTCGACGACCCACTGGTCGCCGTCGATCGCCCACCACTGGCCGCCGGCCTGCTGGACGTAGGACTGGAGGTTCTCGACGTCGTCGGACGAGAAGCCCGCGAGGTAGGTGCCGGGGTTCTCGGTGGCGACCTTCTCGGCGGTGGCGCCGAACTGCTCCCACGTCGTGGGGACCTCAAGGCCGAGCTCGGCGAACTTCGCCTCGTTGTAGTACATGACGACGGGGCCCGAGTCCTGCGGCAGGCCGTACGTGGCGCCGCCGAGGCTGACGTTGCTCCACGCGCCCGCGGTGAAGTTGTCCTCGTACTGCGCGGCCTCGTCGGTGACGTCCTGCGCGTACTGCAGCAGGCTCGTCACCCACTTGACGTCGGCCTGCACGAGGTCGGGCGCGTCGCCTGCCTGGGCCGCCGTCGTGATCTTCGAGAACGTGGCGTCGTCACCGGCGCTCTGCGCCGAGTAGTTGACCTGGATGCCGGGGTTCTCGGAGTTCCACTCCTCGACGAGCTCCTGCATCCCGGGTACCCAGCCCCAGTAGTCGATCGTCACGGGTGCGTCCGCGTCGGCGCCCCCGTCCGAGCTCGTGCTGCAGCCGGTCAGGGCCACCGCGACACCGATCGCGGTCGCCACGGCACCGATCTGCATCCGCCGCGTGTTCAGCATGTTCCCCTCCTTGGGACTCTCACGTCGTCCACGCACCCCCGTGTGTACACGTGAACATGTTTGCGTGACGGGTACTGTACACGTTTCCATATGGGTGTCACCACCCCTCCTCACCAGATGCGCGCGGCAAGCGCCGTCGGGCCTCCACCCCGGGTAGGTTCTCGGCACGGGCGTGCAACCGCGCACACCCCCTCACCTCGGAGAACACATGAACGCCGCGAGAGGCAGTAGACGCCCGACGATCAAGGACGTGGCCGTCGCTGCCGGCATCTCCCACGCGACGGTGTCGCGCTACCTCAACAAGAGGTCCTACGTGTCCGCGGCGTCCGGAGCGGCGATCGAGGCCGCGATCCGCAAGGTCGGGTACGTACCCAACCGCACCGCGCGCTCCCTCGTGCGCCAGCACACGCAGGCCGTCGCGTTCATCGTGCGCGAGCACCCGGACCTGTTCTTCGCCGACCCCAACCTCAGCCGCATGGCTATCGGGGCGAACGCTGCGCTCTCCGCCGCGGGATACCAGATGTTCATGCTCATCGTGGACACCGACGACTCCGCCGACCGCATCGTCGACATCATCCTCGGCGGGTTCGTGGACGGAGCCGTCCTCGTCGCCATGCAGCACAACGACCCCGTGGCCGTCGCACTCTCGTCGTCAGCGACCCCGCTGGTCACCGCCAGCACTCCTCTGCAGGACTCCACCACACCCTCTGTCGACACTGACAACGCCGGCGGAGCGACAGCGATCACCCGCCGGCTGCTCGCCACGGGCAGGAAGCGAGTCGCTGAGATCCGAGGGCCCGGCGCTGTACCGGTCTCCGCGCTACGGCACGCCGGCTTCGTCGAGGCACTCGGGGACGCCTACGACGAGCGCCTCGTCGCGACCGCGGACGAGTGGACGTTCGCCGCGGGCTCGGCCGCGATGGCGCGACTGCTCGACCGGGCACCCGAAGTCGACGGAGTTGTCGCGGCATCGGACTTGCTCGCCTCCGGAGCGATGGCCGTGCTCCGCTCGCGAGGGCGATGCGTGCCCGACGACGTCGGGGTCGTCGGCTTCGACGACTCACCCTGGGCGACCCAGACGCACCCGCAGCTGTCGACCGTGCGCCAGAACTCCCACGCCACCGGTGTACGCATGGCCGAGATCCTCTTGCAGCAGTTCGCCGGGGAGGACTTCACGGGCCATCACGAGATCTTGCCCAACGAGGTCATCTGGCGAGGGTCCGCGTGAACGAAGTGCTCTCCGTCTGACGTTCACCAGGGCTGAGGCGCACGGGACGGAGCGTCAGGCCCATCTCCAGGTGCTGACGACCTGATCGATGAGCTCGTCGCCGTTGTCGTAGGGGGTGACGACCGCGATCACGAAGAACTGGACCGCATCCGCGCCCGGTGTGTACGGCTCGGGCGCGAACGCGGTGATGAACGCCTTCGTCTGCGTCACGTCGAGGTCCCCGTCGACCCGGGTGATGTTGGCGGGGACCCCGTCGAGGGTGGTCGCCTCGCGCAGGCTCACGACCTCGCCGTTCTCCGCGAAGTACGAGTCCGCGAGGATGTCGACGGCCCGGTCGACGTCGGTCCCGGTTCCCCAGGTGTCGGACGTCGAGACACGTACCGGTTCGACCTTCACCCGGCCGTACACCGCACCGACACCCGTCGGCACGACCGCGCCGTCCACGATCTCGCCCCAGAGCTCGAGTGCTCCCAGGCACAGGTTCTCGTCGTCGGACGAGATGTTGTTCACGAACCTCTGCGGGCCCTCGTACGACCAGCACGGTGTCTCGATCGGCTGACCCGAGACGATCGAGAAGTCCTCCCCCCAGGGAGCAACCGCCGGCGCCGGCGCGCCCTCGCTCTGGGACGCGGCCGGATCGCCCGAGTCGTCGTCGGTCGCGACACCCACCGGAGATGCGCACCCGCTCAGTGCGGCAAGGACGACCGCGACGGCGAGACCCGTGACTCCCTGGCCGACGGATGTCCTCCGACCGGGCGCGGCAGGCTCGCCGGAACAGTGCCGCGCGACAGCGGTCGTGGTCGTGCGCTCGTGCAGGTCAAGCATCGTGATCCTCCTGGCCTTGTGCTCGTTGCCAGAACGCTAGACGGCACGACGACGGGACCACGGGTTATCCACAGGGCGGGAACCGCGCGGTCTCCGGCCGGCACGCTGTGTCCCGTCCGATCGATCGATCCGAGGAGGAGCCACGCGAGGACCGCTGCAGGAGGGGTCGCCCGAAGATGCACGAGACGAAGTGCTCGGGCTGCTGGGAGCTCCTACCGACCACCAGCTCGAGGTGCGGTGGAACCTCGACCGGCGACGGGTACGGTGCTCCGTGCCGTCACGCACCCGACGCACGGCCAGAAGTCACCGCCCGTCACAGGCTGGTCGTAGCCAGCCGGATGGTGAATCGTGCGTCGAGCACGCGATGACTTCCGTCGTCCTACCCGGTCTACCCCACGACCAGGACCACCAGTTCATCGGAGCGGGCTCATGGGATCCATCGAGATCGAGCTGTTCACGACCCTCGACCTCGTCGGGCAGGCACCCGGAGGGCCGGAGGAGGACCCGGAGAACGGGTTCGCGTTCGGCGGCTGGCAGGCGCCGCTCCTCGACGACGTCGCGGGCGAACAGATCGCCGCGGCGTACGAGGGCACGGACGCGCTGCTGCTCGGGCGGCGCACATACGACATCTTCGCGTCGTACTGGCCGTTCCAGGAGGGCGGGCAAGACGACGACTTCGCGGCCCTGTTCAACCGCGTCCCCAAGTACGTCGCGTCCCGCGGCACGCCCGACCTGCGCTGGGCGGGGTCTGTGCTGCTCGGCCCGGGCCTGCCCGCCGCGGTGCGCGAGGTGCGCGACCGGCACGAGCACGTCAAGGTGGTCGGCAGCCTCGACCTCGTGCAGACGCTGCTGCACGAGAAGCTGTTCGACCGCCTCGACCTGTGGGTGCACCCCGTCGTGCTCGGCACGGGAAAGACCGTGTTCGACGGCGGCGCCGTCCCCACCAACCTCACCCTCCTCGAGCCGCCCGCGGCCGGCCCGACAGGAACCGTGCTGCTCCGTTACGGCCTCGCCGAGGGCACGCCCGGGACGGGCGACATGAGCGAGCCGGGGCGCGGCGTCGACCAGGACGGGTGACCCTGGTACCGGTCCGCATCCTCCCTGATCCAGGAGGCACCGCATGACGATCCGGCGGCTCGACAACGTGGCGGTCGTCGTCGACGACCTCGACGCGGCCATCGCGTTCTTCGCCGAGCTCGGCATGGAGCTCGAGGGCCGGACGACGATCGAGGGACGGTGGGCGGAGCGCGTCGTCGGGCTCGACGGCCTGCGCTCGGAGATCGCGATGATGCGCGTCCCCGACGGCCACGGGCGGCTCGAGCTCACGCGGTACCACGCGCCGGCGCCGCTCGACCTCGGCCTGGGCACCGCGCCACCCAACGTGCTGGGCATGCACCGGGTGATGTTCGCGGTGGACGACGTCGACGACACGGTCGAGCGTCTCGGCGCCCATGGCGCCGAGCTGCTGGGCGAGGTCGTGCGGTACGAGGACGTCTACCGGCTCTGCTACCTGCGCGGGCCCGGTGGCGTCATCGTCGGGATCGCGCAGCAGCTCGGCTGACTCCCCCGGCTACGAGGCGGCCGCGGTCTCCCCGCGCAGGATCGACGTCATCTTCTTGCCGCGCGCTACCTCGTCGACGAGCTTGTCGAGGTAGCGGATCTTCTGCATGAGCGGGTCCTCGATCTCCTCGACGCGGACGCCGCAGATCACCCCGGTGATGAGCGTGGCGTTCGGGTTCATCGCCGGCGCCCGGTCGAAGAACTCCTCGAGGGTGATCTCGTCCGCGACGGCCTGCGCCAGCCCGGCGTCGTCGTAGCCGGTGAGCCAGCGGACGACCCGGTCGAGCTCGTCCGTCGACCGCCCCTTGCGCTCCACCTTGGTGACGTACAGCGGGTAGACGCTCGCGAAGCTGATCCCGAAGATCCGGTGTCGTGCCATGGTTGCCTCCTCGTGCCCCGGCGAGTCCTCACCGGCCCGGCCGGTGCCATCGTCCGGCACCGACCACGCTACCGCGCGGCTCACGCAGGACGGGCAGCGACCATCCCGTGCGACGACTCCAGCCGGTCCACGAGCAGCGTGCCCGCCGCGACGAGCGGTACGAGCACGAGGTTGCCGAGCAGCATGGTGCGCAGGAACGGCAGTCCGGCGACGTAGCTCGCGACGAGACCGTCGACGCCTGCCGGGTACCAGACACCGCGGCCCTGCAGCCAGACACCGAGATTGGTCCACGCGAAGAACCACAGCGAACCGGCGACACCGAACACGGCACCCGCCCCGACCCGCTGCCAGCCCGACGTGCGACGTGCGAGCAGCGAGCCCAGGCCGACGACGAGCCAGGCGCTCCACGTGAAGAGCGCGATCGCGGTGTTGCCGAGCACGACGTCCGACACCACCGTCACGGCCAGCGGCACCACGAACGCCCAGCGCGAGCGCAGCAGGACGGTCGCGGCGAACGTCGCCGCCGTGACGAGCTCGAGGTTGGCGGGGGCGCCGAGGTCAGCGCGCACGAGGCGCCAGACGACGGCGAGCGCCGCGAACGCCACGACGAGCGCCGGGCGCCACCAGCGCTGCACCACGCTCGACGAGCGCGTCACGAGGTGAACGTCTCGAGCTTCCACGTGATCTCGTCCCCGTCCTTCGTCTCGAGGGAGCCCGCACCCACGGCAGCCATCTCGCCGTTGACGTACAGGGCCCAGAACTCGCCGGACGGGTCGGCCGCGACGCCGTCGACGGCGGTGACGAACGCGTTCTCGCCCTCGCCGGTCACCTGGGCGGACGGGTCCGCCTCGAGCAGCAGGTCGAGCGCCGTCGCCCCGTCGCGCCCGTCGTAGGAGAGCTCGGGCGCGGCTGCGTCGTCCGTCGCGTCGTCGGAGGGAGCGGTCGTCTCGTCGCTCGTCGCAGCATCGGTCTCGGTCGCCACGGCCGAGGACGACGTGGTGTCGCTCGCGTCGTCGGCGGACGAGCACCCGGCCAGCAGCCCGGCTGCGAGCAGGAGGGCGGCCAGGGCGGTGAGCGGGCGCGCGGGCGACTCGCGCAGCGTTCGAAGGGTCACGGGACCAGCGTACGGAGCGACCGCTCCGCGCGCCGGACCGACCGCCAGGCGGACGGCGTCGTGGCCTCGCTCCGAGCCGACGCTGCCCGCGGGATCGCGCGGGCAGCGCCGTCCGGCGTCGTCAGGCGTCGATGCGCGCGCGGTCCAGCTCCGCGGCGCCCGCGACGATGAAGTCCTTGCGGGGGGCGACGTTGCTTCCCATGAGCAGCTCGAAGACGCTCTCCGCGGCGGCGGCGTGCTCGGCGGTGACGCGACGCAGCGTGCGGTGACGCGGGTCCATCGTGGTCTCGGCGAGCTGGTCGGCGTCCATCTCCCCCAGCCCCTTGTACCGCTGGATGTCGTCCTTGTAGCGACGCCCGGCCCTGTCGAGCTTCTTCAGCGTCGCCGCCAGCTCGGCCTCGGAGTAGGTGTAGACGTACTCGTTCTTGCGCCGGCCCGATCCGATGACCTCGATGCGGTGCAACGGCGGCACGGCGGCGAAGACGCGGCCCGCCTCGACGAGCGGCTTCATGTACCGGTAGAAGAGCGTGAGGAGCAGCGTGCGGATGTGGGCGCCGTCGACGTCGGCGTCCGTCATGAGCACGATCTTCCCGTAGCGCGCGGCCTCGAGGTCGAACGAGCGGCCGGACCCGGCGCCGAGCACCTGGATGATCGCGGTGCACTCCGCGTTACGGAGCATGTCGCTCACGGACGCCTTCTGGACGTTGAGGATCTTGCCGCGGATGGGCAGCAGCGCCTGGAAGTCGGAGCTGCGCGCCAGGCGGGCGGTACCGAGCGCGCTGTCGCCCTCGACGATGAACAGCTCGCTGCGCTCGACGTCGTCGCTGCGGCAGTCGACCAGCTTGGCGGGCAGCGAGGACGTCTCGAGGGCGTTCTTGCGCCGCGAGATCTCCTTCTGCTTGCGCGCGGTGATGCGCGCACGCATCTCCGCGACGACCTTGTCGAGCAGGAGCGCGGCCTGCGTCTTCTCGTCGCGCTTGGTCGACGTGAGCAGCGCGTTGATCTCCTTCTCGACGACGCGCGTCACGATGCCGCGCACCGGCGCCGTGCCGAGGACCTCCTTGGTCTGGCCCTCGAACTGGGGCTCGGCGAGGCGGACCGTGACGACGGCGGTGAGGCCGGCGAGCACGTCGTCCTTCTCGATGCGCTCGGACGCGTCCTTGGTCGAGACCTTGAGACGGCGCGCGTTCGTCTCGACGGCCTTGCGCATGACCTTGAGCAGGCCCTGCTCGAACCCCGCGAGGTGGGTGCCGCCCTTGGGCGTCGAGATGATGTTGACGAAGCTGCGCACCTCGGTCTCGTACCCCGTGCCCCAGCGCAGCGCGACGTCGACCTCGCAGTCGCGCTGCACGGCCTGCGGCGTCATGTGACCGCGGTCGTCGAGCACGGGGACGGTCTCGGTGAACGACCCGGAGCCCGTGAGGTGCCACGTCGCGGTGACGGGCGTGTCCGGAGCGAGGAACTCGACGAAGACGACCGAACCTCCCGTGTGGACGAACGTCTCCTCGTGCGGCCCGTCCTCGCCCGGCGTCCCGGGAACGCCGCGCTCGTCGCGCACGGTGATCTCCAGGCCGGGGACGAGGAACGTCGTCTGGCGCACGCGCGTGACGAGCTCGTCGTAGGAGAAGACGGCGGTCTTGAGGAAGATCTGCCGGTCCGCCCAGTAGCGCACGCGCGTGCCGGTCACGCCGCGCTTCGTCTTCCCGACGACCGCGAGCTCCGACCCCGAGACGAACGGCTCGAACGGGGCGTCGGGCGTCGGGCCCGTGCGCGGGTCCGCGAAGGTGCCGGGCTCGCCGCGGTGGAACGTCATGCGGTGCGTCTTGCCCCCACGGTCCACCTCGACGTCGAGGCGCGAGGACAGGGCGTTGACGACGGACGCGCCGACGCCGTGCAGGCCGCCGGAGGCGGTGTAGGAGCCGCCGCCGAACTTGCCGCCGGCGTGCAGCTTGGTGAAGACGACCTCGACGCCGGACAGGCCGGTCTTGGGCTCGATGTCCACGGGGATCCCGCGCCCGTCGTCCTCGACCGTCACGGACGAGTCGGCGTGCAGCACCACGAGGATCTTCGAGCAGTTGCCGGCGAGCGCCTCGTCGACCGAGTTGTCGATGACCTCCCACAGGCAGTGCATCAGGCCGCGCGAGTCGGTGGTCCCGATGTACATGCCGGGGCGCTTGCGCACGGCCTCGAGGCCCTCGAGCACGGACAGGTGCCGAGCGGTATAGCTCGACTCAGCGGAGGTGGTCGTCACGGCGGCAAGCCTAGACGAGCCCGCCGACAGTCCAGCGCTCCCCCGCCGCCCGGCGGGCAACGAGCCCCGCCAGACCGCGGGTGACGGCCCTCGGCGCTTCGCGGGTAGCGAACCCCGACGTTCGCGGGACGAATGCTCGCCCCGGGATGGTTTGATATTCACGTGACTGCTACCACGACCACCACTCAACCGCTGACCGCGGCCGACCGCTGCGACCGCTGCGGGGCCCAGGCGTACGTCCGCGTGGTCCTGCCGAGCGGCGAGCTGCTCTTCTGCGGCCACCACGCGCGGGCGCACGCCGATGCCTACACCGACCTCGCGACCACCATCCAGGACGAGACCGACAAGCTGCTCGCGGAGCACGGCGCGCGCTGACGCGCCGGATCCTGCGGACGAACGGCGAGAGCCCCGAGGAGATTCTCCTCGGGGCTCTCGCCGTGTCCGGACAGACCGTCAGTCCAGGTAGTCCCGCAGGACCTGCGAGCGCGACGGGTGGCGCAGCTTCGACATGGTCTTCGACTCGATCTGGCGGATGCGCTCACGCGTCACGCCGTAGACCTTGCCGATCTCGTCGAGCGTCTTGGGCTGCCCGTCGGACAGGCCGAACCGCATCGACACCACGCCGGCCTCGCGCTCGCTCAGCGTGTCGAGCACCTGGTGCAGCTGCTCCTGCAGGAGCGTGAAGCTCACCGCGTCGGCCGGGACGATCGCCTCGGAGTCCTCGATGAGGTCACCGAACTCGCTGTCCCCGTCCTCGCCCAGCGGCGTGTGCAGCGAGATGGGCTCGCGGCCGTACTTCTGGACCTCGACGACCTTCTCCGGGGTCATGTCGAGCTCCTTGGCGAGCTCCTCGGGCGTGGGCTCGCGACCCAGGTCCTGCAGCATCTGCCGCTGCACCCGGGCGAGCTTGTTGATGACCTCGACCATGTGCACCGGGATACGGATCGTGCGCGCCTGGTCCGCCATCGCCCGCGTGATCGCCTGGCGGATCCACCACGTCGCGTACGTCGAGAACTTGTAGCCCTTGGTGTAGTCGAACTTCTCGACCGCACGGATCAGGCCCAGGTTCCCCTCCTGGATCAGGTCCAGGAACAGCATCCCGCGACCCGTGTACCGCTTCGCCAGCGACACCACCAGACGCAGGTTCGCCTCCAGCAGGTGGTTCTTCGCCCGCTTGCCGTCGTGCGCGATCCACTGCAGCTCACGCTTGAGCTTGCGCTCCAGGTCGTCGCCCTCGGCCGCGAGCTTCTCCTCCGCGAACAGACCGGCCTCGATCCGCTTCGCGAGCTCGACCTCCTGCTCCGCGTTCAGCAGCGCGACCTTGCCGATCTGCTTCAGGTAGTCCTTGACCGGGTCGGCCGTCGCACCGGCGGTCACGACCTGCTGCACCGGGGCGTCGTCCTCGTCCGCGTCGGACACGACGAAGCCGGTCTCCTCGGGCTCGTCGGCCGCCTTCCCCTTCGCCGGCCCGGCGGCCGCGTCGTCGGTGTCGTCCTCGGCGGCCTCGAGCTCGACGTCCTCGGCCTCGGCGTCGGGCTCGTCGCCGGACTTCTTCTTCGCGCGCGCCGGCGCCGCCTTGGACTTCGGGGCCGCCTTGGCGGCGCTCTTCGCGGGAGCGCGCTTCGGCGTCGGGGCGTCGGTCTCGTCCGTCTCGGACGGGGCGGACTTCACCGTGGTGGTCTTCGCCGTCGTACGCGTCGCAGGCTTCGAGGCACGCGCGGTCGTCGTGGAGCGGCCGGACGTGGCGGCCGCGACCTTCGTCGTGGTCGGGATGTCGACCTCGACGCCGGCGCCCGCGAGCGCGCGGAAGACCGCCTTCAGCCGCTTGGCGTCGTTGACGGCAGCCTGCTCGCACGCCGTGCGGAAGCTCTCTGCGTCGACGCGACCGTTCGCGCTCCCGCGGCGCAGCAGATCCTGCAGTGCGGGGTGCTCGAACTCTCGCGGGAGTGCGGGAATCGGGGTTGAGGGCGCCACAAACCGACCTTTCGGCAATCATGGGGGGCGGTAGGGCCGCCGGAACGGGACGTGAACCGTGAAGTGCGGGGTGCTCGTGGACTCTCACGGTGAGTCGTCAGGCTCTGGCGGACATCTATATTGTACCGGCGATCCGTGCACCGGACGCCGCGACACGAGGTGATGTCGCGCCTTCCCGCCGAAAGGGGAGGTCGCGCACCACGTCTCGACGACGTCCCGGTACCGGGTCCTGTAGCCCTACAACGGCCGGACGGCCCCGAAGATTCCCCGTTCCCGCCCCGGGCGAGCAGTTCCGCCGAGCGCCCTCAGACGCCTGCGGGACGCACCGGCTTGACGGCGAGCACCGGGCACGGCGCGTCGAGCAGGATGCGCTGCGCGTTCGTCCCGAGGATGAGCTTGCCCACCGGGCTCCGTCGTCGCAGCCCGATGACGATGAGCTCGGCGGACGCGCGCTCGGCCGCGTTGACGAGCTCGTCGGCGAGGTCGGAGCCACCGTCCTCGCGGCGCAGGGTCGCACCCGTGCCTCGGAGGCGCTCCTCGACGCGGCGCAGGTCGTCCTCGCGCGTCGAGACGAGCTCCGGCGTCGACGCCGGCGACTCGGTCACGACGACGACGAGCTCGGTCCCCCGGCGGATCGCCTCGGTGGCGGCGCTGTCGAGAGCCTCGCGACCCTCGGGCGTGCTCAGGTGCGCGACGACGACGCTCATGTGTCCTCCGGAGACGGCTCGTGGGTGCGGTCGGCGGCCCGCACGACGTGTTGCGGTCGAACCTACCCGAACGTGACCGGCCCGGCTCACACGTCGGCGCGGACCCAGCCCGGCGGGACTCCCGCGTCCAGCGCGCTCGCGAGGAGCAGCGCGAGGCGGTAGGTCGGGTCCTGCGCGAGCGCCTCCTCGAGCCGCTGCGCCGCGCGGCTGCCGTCGCCGTGCCACCAGGCGACGAGCGCGAGCAGCGTCAGCGCGGGCGTACCGCGCCCGCGCGGCACGTGGGCGACGACCGCCTCGAGCACCGCGCGGGCCGGGCCCGTCACGTCCGGGTCCGGTGCGAGCCCCGCGACCGGGTCCACGATCGCCGCGATCGCGACGCCCGTCCCCGCGTCGACGTCCCCGCCCCGGACCGTACGGTCGGCGAGGTCACCGGTCCCCGGGACGAGCGAGACGAGCACCGCGTCGCGCACCGGGATGCTCTCCAGCCCGGCCCCGAGGCGGCCGAGCTCGGTCGCGGTCGGCCCGCTCGCAGGGTCGCCCGGCTCGTCCCGGGCGACCAGCGCCACGGCGTCGCGCCACGCGTCGAGAGCCTCGACCCGGCGTGCGACGGCGTCCCCGGTACCCGTCGCGTCGGCACCCGCCGCGAGCGCCCGTTCGCGTACCCGGCGGCCGGCGCGGGCCGCACGGCGACGGGCGTCGACGCCCGCCCGGGGGATCCGCAGCGCCTCCTCGCGCGAGTCGGCGAGGGCGTTCCCCGCCAGGACCATGTGCGCACCGACCTCGCTCGACTCGAGCTCGCGCAGCGGCCGGCCGCCGGGCGGGCAGCAGTCCGGCTCGTCGCAGCCGAGCGCGAACCAGCCCGAGGGGGACACCACCCACACGTCGGCCGGGCCGTGGACGGGCTCCACGGCGTCGCGGCAGTGCTCGACGGCGGCCCGCGCGCGGGCGGAACCGGTCCCGTCCGCGCGCGGCGGGTCGTCGCAGTAGAGCACGAGGACGACACGCTGCGCGCCGTCCGCGGCGAGGTGCCCGACCACGGACCGCGCGAGCTGCGGCCCGTGGTCGGGCTCGGCCAGGTCGGCGACCTCGACGCGCACCACGAGGCCGACGCGGCCACGCGGTGGTCTCAGCCCGACGAGGACGATGCTGTCCTGCGGCCGGTACCCCAGCCGGTACGGGACGTAGGCGAGAAGCTCACGGGGGCCCTTGGCCCTGATCAGCGTGGTCATGGGCCCATCCCAGCCGGTACGCGGGCGGTGCGGGGGCCCAGCGGGTCGCCTGTGGACGACCAGGGGGACGCCGGGCCCGCTGTGGTCGGCCCAGGACACAGGTGGCGGCTCCCTCGTGCGCGGGTACTACGGTGTGCGCGTGCCATCACCCATCCGAGCGCGTGCTGCCGTCGCCGCCGTCGCGATCGTCACCGCTCTCGCCGGGACCCTCGCGGCGTGCGAGGCCGACGCCGAGGACGCCCAGGGCGCGGCGACGCCCCCTGCCGCGCAGGAGGAGACCGGAGCGGACGCGACGGCGGGCGCGGGCGACGACGCCGCGGTCGCGCAGGGCTCGGACGACGGCTCGGCCCCCGGCACGCCGCTGCCGGAGTACGACGCGTCGTCGGCGGTCGGCGACCTCGCCGACGGTTTCCCGTCCGACCTCGTCCCCGTCCCCTCGGGCGCGCAGGTCCTCGCGAGCTCGGCCCGGGCGTCCGAGGACGGCACGCTCGTGCTGATCACCCTCAACCTCCGCGCCGAGGAGCCCGTCGAGACGCTCACCGCCTTCTACACCGAGGCGCTCGGCACGCTGGGGTTCACCGTCTCCCCGTCGAGCGTGCCGAGCGCGCTGACGTCGCTCACGACGTTCGTCCGGTCGGCCGAGGGAGCGCCCACGGAGTCCGTCGCCGTCGGCGTGTTCGACGACGAGACCGAGCGCCTCGTGACGATCAGCGGTCAGGTCGCGCCGGCCTGACCGCATAGGCTGCCACCGTGCCGAACCCTCCGCTGCCGACCTCGCCCGTCCCGCCCGCGTCGACCCCGGACGCCGTGCCCGACCGGGCCGCCGTGCCCGACCCGGCCGCCCGCGCGCTCGTCGACCGAGAGGACGTGCGTGCCGGCGTCGACGAGGCGCTGCGGGCCGCGACGGCCGCGCTGCGCGCCGAGCTCGCCACGACGCACCCCGACGCCGAGCCGCTGGCACGCGCCGCCGAGGAGCTCCTCGCGGGCGGCAAGCGCCTGCGCGCCGCGTTCTGCTACTGGTCGTGGCGCGCGCACGGCGGCGACCCCGAGGGCCCGCACCGCGACGTCGTGCTGCGCGCGGGCGCCGCGCTCGAGCTGTTCCAGGCCGCGGCCCTCTTCCACGACGACGTCATGGACGCCTCGGACACGCGCCGCGGGCGCCCGACCGCGCACCGCGCGTTCGCGGCGCGGCACCGCGATCTCGGCTGGTCGGGCGACGCGGACCGCTACGGCGAGAACACGGCGATCCTGCTCGGCGACCTGGCCCTCATCGCGAGCCACCGTGAGCTGGGCGACGCTCTCGACGCCGTCCCCGCGCCCGTCGCGACGAGCGCACGAGGCGTCTTCGGGCGCATGCAGACCGAGGTCACCGTGGGCCAGTACCTCGACGTGCACGCCCAGGTCCTGCCGTGGGGCGCCGATCCCGCGGCCGACGAGGAGCGCGCGCGCGCCGTGGTCCGGTCCAAGTCCGCCCGCTACAGCGTCGAGCACCCGATCGCGCTCGGTGCCGCCCTCGCGGGGGCGGACGACCCCGCGGTCGCCGCGACGAGCGCGTTCGGCCTGCCCGTGGGCGAGGCGTTCCAGCTGCGCGACGACGTCCTCGGCGTCTTCGGCGACGCGCACGTCACGGGCAAGCCCGCGGGCGACGACCTGCGCGAGGGCAAGCGCACGGTGCTCGTGGTCCGCGCGCTGGCCGCCGCGACGCCCGCGCAGCGCGAGCTCCTGCTCGCGCACCTGGGCGACCCCGGGCTCGACCCCACGACGGTCGAGGACCTGCGGGGCGTGCTCGTCGAGACCGGGGCGCGCGACGCCGTGGAGGCGCTCATCGACGAGCTCACCGCCCGCGCGTCGGCCGCGCTCGACGCCGCCGGGCTCGCCGAGCCCGGCGCGACGATGCTCGCCCGGCTCGCGCGGGCGGCCGTCGAGCGCACGGCCTGACCCGCACGCCGGCCGGCCCGGCACCGCGCGGCGTCGGGCCGCCGCGTCAGAGCTCGGTCTGGGCGACGCGCCGCACGCGCGCCTTGTGGCCGCTCAGGAGCGTGTCGAGCGGCGGCTCGCCGAGCTCGTCGTGCACCGTGAACAGCCACTCGATGATCTCCGCGTCGTCGAAGCCCGCGTCCGTGAGCACGACGATCGTGCCCTGCAGGCTCGCGAGCACGCCGAGACGGCCCGAGTCGTCCGGTCGCCCCGCGTTCGACGGGTCGACGAGGTGGACCGGGACGAGGAACCGCGCCGGGACCTGGAACGTCGTGCGCTCGCCGCGCTTCGTCCCGACGACGCGGCGGTCCTGGACGAGGCGCCGCACCTTGCCGACGTCGATGCCCAGGGCCTCGGCGACGTCCGGGAGGGTCAGCCACTCGCCCACCAGGGCGTCGAGCTCGGGGCGGGCGGTGCTGGGCTCGCCCTGGGGCACGGCTTGGTCTTGATCGTTCACCGGGCCAGCCTACGGTGCCTCCACACGACACCCACGCCGCGCACGCCCACCCTCACCGGATCACGCCGTCGTGCCACCTAGACTTCCCCCGTGGCCACCGTGACGACCGATCCCCTCGTCGGCCGCCTGGTCGACGGGCGGTACGAAGTCGTCTCGCGCATCGCGCGGGGCGGCATGGCGACGGTCTACCTCGCGGTCGACCGTCGGCTCGAGCGCGACGTCGCGCTCAAGGTCATGCACGCGCACCTCGCCGAGGGCGCGTCGGGAGCGGACTTCGTCTCGCGGTTCCGCCGCGAGGCCCGCGCCGCGGCCCGCCTCACCCACCCGGGCCTCGTCGCGGTGTTCGACCAGGGCCTCGACGGCGACACGAGCTACCTCACGATGGAGTACGTCGCGGGGTCCAACCTGCGCCGCGCGATGCTCACCGAGGGCACCCTGACGCTCGGGCGCACGCTCGACGTGCTCGAGGACGTCCTCGACGCGCTCGCCGCCGCGCACCGAGCGGGCCTCGTGCACCGCGACGTCAAGCCGGAGAACGTCCTCCTCGACACCGAGGGCCGGCTCAAGGTCACGGACTTCGGCCTCGCGCGCGCCGTCAACGAGGTCACGGCCACGACGACCGGCTCCATCCTCGGGACCGTCGCCTACCTCTCGCCCGAGCTCATCGCGACCGGGGCGTGCGACGCACGCACCGACGTCTACGCCGTCGGGATCCTCGCGTACGAGATGCTGCTCGGTACCGTGCCGCACACCGGGACGACCCCGATCCAGGTCGCGTTCCAGCACGTCAACACGGACGTCCCGCCGCCGTCGGACACCGCACCGTGGATCCCGCCCGAGGTCGACGACCTCGTGTGCGCCCTCGCCGCGCGCGACCCCGCGGACCGCCCCGCGGACGCCGGTGCCGCCCTCGCGCTGGTGCGCTCCGTGCGCACGGCGCTCGACCCGGCCGACCTCGGTCGGCGCGCCGACCCGCCCGCGGGAGCGGCGGTCGTCGGGCAGGCGGACGGCGACCACGCGACCGAGCGCGCACGCCCGACGACGGCACCCGGCTCCGCAGCACCCACCGCGCCCCTCGCAGAGCTCAGCCTCCGGGACCGGGAGGCCGCGGGCCTGACCGAGCCGCTCGCCGTGGGCCACGTCGTCGTGCCGACGACGCGTCCCGGGCCGCCGCCCGCTCCGCCCGCCCCGCCGCGACGGCGCGGGCGGGGGCGCGTCGTCGCGTGGTCGCTCGCGGTGCTGCTCGTGCTGGCCGGCCTGGGGGCCGGGACGGCATGGTGGTTCTCCTCCGGCCCCGGCGCCTACACGCAGGTCCCCGACGGGCTCGTGGCCGGGTCCCGCACCGAGGCAGCCACGATCCTCGACGGCGCGGGCCTCGAGCACACGGTGGAGGAGCGCTACGACGACGCGGTCGAGGCGGGCGCCGTCGTGTCCACCGACCCGTCGTCCGGCGAGTCGGTGCGCAAGGACGGCAGCGTCCTGCTCGTCGTCTCGAAGGGCGTGCGCATGCTCACCGTGCCGACCGGGCTCGTCGGCGCGACGCAGGTCGAGGCCGGCGCCGCCGTCGAGGGTGCCGACCTCACGCTCGGCGAGGCGGTCACGCAGCCGCACGACGACGTCCCGGCCGGCCAGGTCATGGCCGTCACCGACGCCGACGGCAACGAGATCGAGGAGGGGTCCTCGGTCCGCCACGACGTGCCCGTCGTGCTCACGGTGTCCTCCGGCCCGGCGCCCGTCGTCGTGCCACAGGTCACGGGCGCGGAGAAGGGCGCCGCCGTGCAGGCGCTCCAGGAGCAGGGCCTCGAGCCCGCCGTGACCGAGGAGTACTCGGAGTCCGTCCCCGCGGGCCTGGTGATCCGTCAGGACCCCGAGCAGGGCTCCGACGCGCACCGCAAGGACACGGTGAACGTCGTCGTCTCGCTCGGCCCGCCGCTCGTCGAGGTGCCGAGCACCTACTCGATGAACGTCAAGGCGGCCGAGAAGGCCCTCACCGACGCAGGCTTCCAGGTCGAGGTCCGCCACCCGCAGGGCATCAGCCCGCTCAACATCGTCTACTCCCAGGAGCCCGCCGGCGGCGACGGCCGTACCGCACCCAAGGGCTCGACGATCGTCATCAACGTCTTCTGACCCGCACTCCCGCACCGCGGCGCGTGGCCCGGCCGCACGGCCGACCTCAGCGGCGGAGCATCTCCGCGACCTGGAACGCCATCTCGAGCGACTGCTGGTGGTTGAGCCGCGGGTCGACGAGCGTCTCGTACCGCAGGGCCAGGCCCGCGTCGTCGATCTCCTCGCTGCCGCCGAGGACCTCGGTGACGTCGTCCCCCGTGAGCTCGTCGTGCAGGCCGCCGTGGACGGTACCCGCGGCGCGGTGCACCTCGAAGAACCCCCGGACCTCGTCGAGCACGTCGTCGAACCGACGCGTCTTGTACCCGCTGGCGGACGTGATGGTGTTGCCGTGCATCGGGTCGGTGACCCACGTGACGGGCGCACCCGCGCGCGCGACCGCCTCGACGAGCGGGGGCAGCGCCTCGCGGACGTTGCCCGCACCCATGCGCGTGACGAACGTCAGACGGCCCTCGACGTCGTCGGGGTTGAGCCGCCGGGCGAGCTCGAGCGCGACCTCGGGGGTCGTCGTCGGGCCGAGCTTGACCCCGACGGGGTTGGCGACGCGCGAGAGGAAGTCGACGTGCGCGCCGTCGAGCTGACGCGTGCGCTCGCCGATCCACAGGAAGTGGGCGGAGGTGTCGTACGCGTCGCCCGTCCGCGAGTCACGGCGCGTGAGCGCACGCTCGTAGTCGAGCACCAGCGCCTCGTGGCTGACGAAGAACTCGACGGAACGCAGGGCGTCGAAGTCGGCACCGCACGCGGCCATGAAGCGGATGGCGCGATCGATCTCGGCAGCCGTCTGCTCGTACCGCGCGTACGCGGGGTTGAGCATGAAGCCACGGTTCCACTCGTGGACCTGGCGCAGGTCGGCGAACCCTCCGGTGGTGAAGGCGCGCACGACGTTCCACGTCGCCGCGGAGATCCGGTACGCCTCGACGAGGCGCTCCGGGTCCGGGACGCGGGACTCGGGCGTGAACGCGTGCCCGTTGATCATGTCGCCGCGGTACGCGGGCAGGGTGACGCCGTCGCGCGTCTCGACGTCGGAGCTGCGCGGCTTGGCGTACTGCCCGGCCATGCGGCCCATCTTCACGACGGGCATGCTCGCGCCGTGCGTGAGGATCACGGCCATCTGGAGGATGGTCCGGATCTTGTTGCGGATGCGGTCGGCGTTCGCCTCGGCGAACGTCTCCGCGCAGTCGCCGCCCTGCAGGAGGAACGCCTCGCCCCGCCCGGCCGCGGCCAGGCGGGAGCGCAGCGTGTCGGCCGCGGCGGGCACCACGAGCGGCGCCGAGGCCGCCAGCCGGTCCCGGACGTCGGCGAGC
>CAZFUQ010000048.1:16161-19572 GCA_964521905.1 uncultured Cellulosimicrobium sp. | reverse complement strand
TTCTCGGAGACGGGACGCTCGCCGAGCTCCTCGGGCGACCACTGCTCGGCGTCGGTCGGGTACGCGCCCTTGGCGGGACGGCGCTTGCGCTCGGGCGGCGCGACGCCGTCGGCCAGACGGCGCGCGGTGAGCAGGAAGCCCGTGTGCCCGATCATGCGGTGCTGCGGGCGCACGGCGAGGCCCTCGAGGTGCCAGCCCCGGACCATCGACTCCCACGCGACGGGCTCGGCGTACCGGCCGTCGGCGCGCAGGTCCTCGGCGAGGCGGGAGAGCTGCGTGGTCGTCGCGACGTAGCAGACCAGCACGCCGCCGGGCACGAGCGCGCGCGCCACGACGTCGAGGTTCTCCCACGGCGCGAGCATGTCGAGCACGACGCGGTCGACGGTGCCGTCCTCGGCGACCGTCGGCAGCGTGTCGGCGAGGTCGCCCACGGACAGGGTCCAGGCGGGGTGCGGGCCGCCGAAGAACGTCTCGACGTTGCCGCGCGCGATCGCGGCGAAGTCGTCGCGGCGCTCGATCGAGCGCAGGTCGCCTGCGTCGCCGACGGCGCGCAGGAGCGACATGGTCAAGGCGCCCGAGCCGACGCCGGCCTCGACGACGCGCGCCCCCGGGAAGATGTCCGCCATCGCGACGATCTGCCCCGCGTCCTTCGGGTACACCACGGCGGCGCCGCGCGGCATCGAGAGCACGTAGTCCGCGAGAAGGGGGCGCAGCGCGAGGTACTCGATCTCCGCGGTGTTGCGCACCACGCTGCCCTCGGGCTGCCCGATGAGGTCGTCGTGGCGCAGGTAGCCCTTGTGGGTGTGGAACGTCGCGCCGGGCGCGAGGGTGATGGTGTGCAGCCGCCCGCGCGGGTCCGTGAGCTGGACCTTGTCCCCCACGCGCAGGGGGCCGCGCCGCTCGCCCGCGCCGGTCGCCCCGGAGCCGGCGGCCCGCGCGGGGACGGCGGACTCGGTGGCGTCGGTGCCGTCCGGTCCGGAGGGCGTGGTCTGGGTGCCGGGCGTCGCGGCGGGCTCGGAGGTCACGGGCGACCATCCTACGGGCCCCGTCCGCCGCGCGGGCCGGGCGTGCGCGGCGCGCTCAGCGACCGCGCCGGGCGTCCCGCAGGGCCTCGACGACCCGGGCGACCTCGAGCGCCCCGACGACGCGACCGTCGTCGGTCACGACGACGACCGCCGCCTCCCTGCCCACGCGCGACAGCGCCGCGAGCATCTCCTGGCCGGAGGCGTTCGCGTCGATCGTCGCGCCGGACGGCACCGGGACGGCGACGGCCCCGACGGGCGTGGTCTCGGCCGCGTCGGGGGGCACGGCCGCGGCCGCGGCCGGGTCCGCGTAGCCGACGGGGCGGCCGTCGGCGCCGACGAGGACCGCGACGACGTGCGGGCCGCCGGCGAGCGCGACCGACCGTCCGACCGCGGCGACCGTCGCGGACGACGGGACGGCGACCGCGGGGCGCGCGAGGCCGCGCGCCGAGAGCCCGGAGACCGCCTCGCGCGTACGCCCCGCCGTGATGGCACCGCTCGCGCCGCTCCACAGGAAGGCGCCGATGAGCGCCGCCCAGGCCACGGTCCAGAGGCTGGGCGAGCCCCCGTACGTCAGGGGCCACAGCAGGGCCCAGGCGACGACGGCGACGGCGACGGCGCGCCCGACCCAGCCCGCCGCCAGCGTGCCCTTCGTCCGTGATCCCGTGGCCGCCCAGACGGCGGACTCCAGGATCTGGCCACCGTCGAGCGGCAGTCCCGGCAGGAGGTTGAAGAACCCGACGAACGCGTTGGAGAAGGCGCCCGCGTAGAGCAGCAGCGCGGGTACCGAGTACTCGGGCTGCGCCTGGAACGTGACCCAGAACACGACGGCGAGCACGAGGTTCGTCAGCGGGCCGACGACCGAGATGAGGAAACCGTCGAGCGGGCGCGACGACGTCCCGGAGTACGCGGTGTGCCCGCCCCACAGGGTGACCGCGAGCTCGGTGACCCGCTGACCGCGAGCGCGCGCGACGAGTGCGTGCGCGACCTCGTGGAGGAACACCGAGGCGAACAGGAGCAGCACGAACGCGAAGGACACGAGGAACCGCTCGTTGCCGAGGTGGGGGGCGAGCGCCTCGACGGTCGGCGCGAAGAGCACCGTGAGGATCACCGCCGCGAGGAACCACGACGGCGTGATGATCACCGGGGCCCCGGCGACCCGGCCGACGACCCATCCCTTCGAGCGCGGGCCGGCCGGTGCCGGGGTGCGGGGGGCAGGGCGCTCGGGTCGGTCCACCCCGAAAGACTAAGCGCTCGGCGTGGTGCGGCCCTCGTCCGGTGGCCCGTGCCACCATCGGTCGATGCGCACCGTCGATCCCCACCCGGCCGGGGGTCGAGCTCTCCGGCGGGAACGTGAACGAGGTCGTCCGCGTCCGCGACACGGTCGAGGGCGCGCCGCGCCCCGGTCAGGACCGGGCGGCCGGCTCCGGGGCGGCGGGGACGTCGTCGGGCATGAGGTCGACGACCTCGCCGGACGCGATGCGCGCGATCAGGTCGAGGTCGACGAGCTCGAGCGACGGCGTCCGGCTCAGACCGGGGGCCGGGGGCACGGGAACCACGGCCTCGACGCCGAGCGTCGCGGCGCCCGCCGCACGCGCGGAGGCGATGCCCGCGGGCGAGTCCTCGATCGCGACGCACCTCGTGACGTCGACGCCGAGCCTGCGCGCCGCGACCAGGTACGGCTCGGGGTCGGGCTTGCCGCGCTCGACCTCGTCCCCGCACACCAGCAGCCGGAACGCGCCCTCGGGCGCGAGATCGGTCACGGGCTCGGCCAGCGCGCGGTAGGACATCGTCACGAGCGCGCACGGCACACCCGCGTCACGCAGGGTGGCGAGCAGCTCGCGCGCGCCCGGCTGCCACGGCACCTCGACGTGCACCTGCTCGATGACGCGCCCGACGAGGAAGGACACGATCTGCTCCGGCGGCAGGTCGACGCCGCCGCGGTCGCGGAGCATCTGCGCCGAGTCCAGCAGGGAGTTCCCGACGAGCGACATCGCGTCCTCGTGCGACCACGTGCCGCCGTGCGCCTCGACGAGCTCGTGCTCGGCCGCGATCCAGTAGGGCTCCGTGTCGACGAGCGTGCCGTCCATGTCCCACAGGACCGCCTCGGGCAGCCGGGCGTGCCCGGCGGACGTCAGAGGCTTCTGACCTGCGGCGACACCGTCAGTACGAGAGGACAAGAGAGGTCTCCATCAGTGGTCGTGCGACGAACCGTGCAACGTCCGACCCTAACCGCACCGAGTCGCACGCAGGGCGCGGAGTGCTCGCCGTCACGTCCGGCCGGCGAGAGGTACTCGCCGTCGGGCAGGACGACGTGGACGAGCACGGTCGGTGCTCATGGGGCCGAGCGCCGCGGTGAGGTCGTCCATGACGCCGAGCACGCGGGTCG
>CAZFUQ010000048.1:14488-16061 GCA_964521905.1 uncultured Cellulosimicrobium sp. | reverse complement strand
ATGCCGGCACGCTCGGCGGCCGGCGCCTGGGTGGTGCCGTTCACTTCTCCTCGCTTGACGAGTGGTGCGGCATCGCGCTCTCCCGTACCGACGAGGGCTGGGCGCTCGCCGCGGCCGTCGCGCGCGTCAGTCCGCGTAGATCTCCTTCGCCATCCGGAAGGCGGCCCATGCCTTCGGCCAGCCGGCGTAGAACGCAGCATGGGTGAGGACCTCGGCCATCTCCTCGGCGGTGACACCGTTGTCCTTCGCACGCTGGACGTGGCCGTGCAGCGAGCTGTCGAGGACGCCGCCGGCCATCAGCGCGGTCACGGTCACGATGCTCCGCTCGCGCGCGGAGAGCTGCTCCTCGCGGCTCCAGACCTGCCCGAACAGGACGTCGTCGTTGAGCTCGGCGAACTTCGGCGCGAAGTCGCCGAGGACGTCGCGGCCCGCGGTCACCTTCTCAGCCATCGTGCTCTCCTCTCACGTGCCCGAGTAGACGGGGAACGCGCTGTGCTCCCCGTAGTCCTGGGCGCGCAGGTCGCGCAGCGCGGCCATGTCCTCCTCCGAGATCTCGAAGTCGACCTGCGCGTTGGAGCGCATGTGCTCGGGGTTCGCGGTCTTCGGCAGCGACACGGTGCCCAGCTGCAGGGTGTAGCGGATGCACAGCTGCGGCACGGTCACGCCGTACCTCTCCGCCGTCGCCCGCACCGCCACGTTCTTCAGCATCTCGCCGTGCGCGATCGGCGAGTAGGCCTCGACGAGCACGCCCTTGCCCTCGCAGTAGGCGATCAGGTCGCCAGGGGTGTTGCCGACGTGGGCGAGCACCTGGTTGACGTGCGGGGTGATCGTGCTGCCCGCCAGGACGTTCTCCAGGTCTGCCTGCAGGAAGTTCGACACCCCGATCGCCCGGACCTTCCCGGCGGTGTGCGCGTCCTCCAGGGCGCGCCAGGCCTCACGGTTGCCCTCGGCGTAGTCGCCGCCACGGAAGTCGTCCCACGGCTGCGGGGAGTGGATGAGCATCAGGTCGACGTACTCGAGGTCCAGCGCGCTCAGCGACCCGTCGATGGCGGCGACGGCGCGGTCGTAGTCCTTGATCTCCGCTGCGAGCTTCGTCGACACGAACAGCTCCGAGCGGGGGACGCTCGCCGTGCGCACGCCCTCACCGACCCCGCGCTCGTTGCCGTAGGCCTGCGCGGTGTCGATGTTGCGGTAGCCGATCTCCACGGCGTCACGGACGGCCTGCGCCGCCACCGCGTCGTCGATGAACCAGGTGCCGAGCCCGAGCCTCGGGATCTCGACGCCGCCGGACAGGGTGTAGGTCTCGTCCAGGATGCTCATGCGCTCTCTCCGTTCTTCGGCAGCCGGCCGTACACCTCGTCGGTGACGGGCTCGAGCCACTCGTTGCTGACGCCCTCACCCGGGGTGATGAAGGCGACGTGGGAGAACCACGAGTCCGCCTTCGCCCCGTGCCAGTGCTTGGTCCCTGCCGGGACGCGGATCGCGGTCCCCGGCTCCATGCCGACCGGGTCCTCACCCTCGGCCTGGTACCAGCCGGACCCCGCGGTGCACAGCAGGATCTGGTCTCCCCCGC
>CAZFUQ010000048.1:1549-14388 GCA_964521905.1 uncultured Cellulosimicrobium sp. | reverse complement strand
GCAGCTCGTCGTGTGGACCGCAGCCCCCGGCAGCCCGACGCACGACGCACTGCGCTTCCTCGCCTCGTGGGTGCGTCAGAGCACGACGGGCGATCGCCGTTCGATCGAAACACATTGACTATCGATAGATCTCAAGCGAAACTCATCCGGTGAATCGAATCCTCATTCCCGTGCTCCACGTCGCCATCGGGTTCGCCTTCCTCCTCGGCCTGTTCGCACAGGTCGTGGTGCTGCCGGTCGCGATCGCCGACGAAGCGGCGCTCGACCCCCTGGTCCGCCACTTCCAGGCACCGTTCACCGTGATCGGGATCCTGGGCGTCGCCTGCTTCCAGGTGGTGCTGCTGTGCACCGCGATGCTGCTCGCGAGGGCCTGGGGCGACGAGATCTTCTCCCCGCGGGCCTTCCGCTGGGTCGACGTGGTCATCGGCGCCACCCTGGCGGCGGCGGTGCTCTCGTTCGTCGTGTCCGTCATGCAGGTGAGCGTGCCGGGTTCCGTCGACCCCGAGGGCATGACGTCGACCGGGCTCATGCTCGCCGGCCTCGCGGGTACGGGGGTCGCCGTCTTCGCGGCGCTCGTGCTCCTGGTGATGCGCGGCCTGCTCCGCAAGGCGACCACGCTCCAGGACGAGCTCGCGCAGGTGGTCTGATGGCGATCGTCGTGAACGTCGACGTGCTCCTGGCGCAGCGGAAGATGTCGGTCGGGGACTTCGCCACGGCGATCGGGATCAGCCCGGCCAACGTGGCCGTGCTGAAGAACGGCCGGGCGAAGGCGGTCCGGTTCTCGACTCTCGACGCGATCTGCCGCGTGCTCGGGTGCACGCCCGGGGACGTGCTCGAGTGGCGGCCGGACGAGGGCGAGGCGACACCGGACTGACGCCGGGTGCTCCCTGTCCGGGCTCACTCGTTCCGTCCGGCGTTCGTCGAGGCTTCCTGCCGGATCTTCGCGAGGGCGTCGTTGAAACCGTCCGCGCAGCCGCTGGCTCCGGCGATGACGCCGACCTCGAGGTCGGCGATGCTCTCGCCGATCACCTCGTCCGGCACCGCGGCGGCGAACCGCTCCTGGTAGCCGCGCGAGGTGTCGTTGTTGTCCGGCATCAGCTCGGACTCCACGTCCGTGACGACCCCGTCGTCCAGGCTCACGGTGAAGTCCATGTACGACGGCGCACCGCCGTAGTCGCCGCGGGCGGTGTACGTGCCGTCCGCGTACTCGGTGCTGCCGGTCGTGCCGTCCGCGCCGGGCGGCGTGCTCGTGGGAGGCGTCCGCAGCGGGCCCGACGTCGACGACGCGGGCTCGCTCGCGTCGCTGCAGCCGGCCAGGGGGGCGACGGTGGCGAGGGCTGCCGCGACGCCGACGACCGCACGAGCGAGGAGGCGTGGTCTCATGGTGTGCTCTCCTGGGGTCGAGAGGATGGCCCGGGGCTCACAGGAAGAGTTCTCCGGGGAAGTCGTCCGACCACTGCACGCGCCCGTCGGCGAGCATGCGCACCCAGTGGAACTCGAACGCGCCCAGCCGGCGGGGCTCGGCGACGAAGAGGGCCGTGGCCAGCCCGTCAGCAGTCGCCGCGTCGGCGGCGACCGTCCAGGTGGCGACGACGTCGGACACCGGCTTCCCGGTCCGGCCGTCGAGGACGTGGTGCAGTCCTTCCCCCCAGGCCCGCCGGGTGGTCGCCGACGCGCACAGGGCGCGGTCCTGCAGCGGTACGGTCCCGATCGCCCGATCCGGACGCGTGGGGTGCTCGAGCCCCACGACGACGGGCTCGGGTCCGGCCTGGCGCAGGTCGCCGCTGCCGTCGACGAGGAACCGGTCGACGCCGGCGTTCCGCAGGGAGCCGCTGACGAGGTCGACCAGGTGGCCCTTGCCCGCCGCGCCCACGTCGATCACCACCGGACGATCCGTGGTGATCGTGCTCCCCGCGCGACGGACGTCGCGGGACCACGAGTCCGGGACGCGACCTGCGAGACCGTCGTCGTCGGGCGTGAGCGTGCAGCCCGCGTCGTACCCGAGCAGCTCCAGGTCGCGACCGACCAGCGGGTCGACGGCGCCGCCGGTCATGATCGCCAGGCGGTCGTAGAGGTCCAGGAGCGGGACGTCGCGCGCGGGAACCGCGAACTCTCCTCCGCCCGCGGCACGGGCGATCTCGGTGATCAGCGAGTCGGCACGGAACCGGGACCAGACCCGGTCGAAGTCCTCCGTGAGAGCCATGATCTCTGCTCGGAGACGGTCGGGCAGCGGATGCGGGGTGTCGATCCGCCAGCCGGTGCCGATCGCGTCGAACCGGAGCTCGGCCCCGGACCTCCGCGCGCTCGTCGTCGGCACGGTGCCTCTCCCCGGTGACAGGACGGTCAGGCCTCGGGGATCGCGCGGCCGAACGTCTCGAGGGTGATCGACTCCGGCTCGGGGCCGCCGCGCACACCGGTGTCCAGGGCGTCGATCGCGTCGAGCTCGGCACCGGAGAGCTCGAAGCCGAGCACGTCGAAGTTCTCGGCGATGCGGGCGGGCTTGACCGACTTCGGGATCGCCGAGCGCCCCTGCTGCAGGTGCCAGCGCAGCATCACCTGGGCGGGCGTCCGGTCGTGAGTGGCTGCGATCCCGCCGATGACCGGGTCGTCGAACGTCGACCCGGTGCTGTTGCCGCGGTAGCTGGTGATGCCACCGATGGGCGACCATGCCTGGGTCAGGATGCCGTGCTCGGCGTCAGCCTTCTGCACCGCCGGCTGAGAGAAGTAGGGGTGCACCTCGACCTGGTTCACCGCGGGGACGACGTCCGTCCTCGACAGCAGGCCCGCGAGCGCCTCGGGCATGAAGTTGCTGACGCCGATCGCGCGGACCTTCCCGTCGGCGAGCAGCTTCTCCAGCGCCCTGTACGCCTCGATCGTCTTCTCGAAGGCCGTCGGCAGGGCCTGGTGCAGCAGGAGGAGGTCGATCTGCTCGACACCGAGCTTTCCCGCGCTCTTGTCGAAGGCGTGCAGCGTCTCGTCGTACCCGTAGTCGCTGATCCAGATCTTCGTCTCGACGAACACGTCCGACCGGTCGAGGCCGGACCGGCGGATGGCCTCGCCGACCCCTCGCTCGTTGCCGTAGGCCGCAGCCGTGTCGACGAGCCGGTACCCGACGCGCAGCGCTTCGGCGACGGCCTCGACGGTCTCGTCGGGCGGGGTCTGGAAGACGCCGAATCCCAGAGCAGGCATCGCGACGCCGTTGTCGAGGTTCACGTTGAGTGGCATGCTCCCACGCTAGGCCTCGGACGGCGGTCGAGGGAGGAACTGGCAGTACCCCTCTCCGCCGGGGTCGGCGGTCAGGGTCCCCCTCGAGCTCGACGACGTCCTCGCGCTGCCGAGCTCCTGACCGGCGGCCAGGCTGGCGAGGATCCTCATCGGTTCCTCGGTCGGGCTGCCCGGGCTCGCGGTGAGGGCGAACGGGAACCGGTCCGGGTGCTCCGGCAGGAGCAGCGCCTGGTAGCAGAGCTCCAGGTCGCCGGCCCCGGGATGACGGGAGCGCTTGGTCCCGGTCCGGTGGTGGCGCACGTCGTGCGTGGACCAGCGGTGCCGGAACGTGTCGCTGTGGGCGAGGTCGCTGAGGTGGTCGTGCTCCTGGTCGGCGTGCGCGACACCACGGGGAGAGCTGGCGCTTCCTTCCTCGCCCGGTCGCGCGGTGGTGGGAGGACGGGAGACCCTCGAGAACGACCGACGAGACCCCGGCGCCGCTGCCGCAGCGCCGTCCGCAGCACGGTGAGGAAGTACCGCACATGAGCATCGACCAGGACTCCGGCCGCGTCGCGGTCGTCACCGGCGCGTCGTCCGGCATCGGCGCGGCCACCGCCCGCGCCCTCGCCGCCGACGGCTACCGGGTCGCGCTCCTCGCGCGCCGCCTCGACCGCGTCGAGGCCCTCGCCGCCGAGATCGGCAACGGTGCGATCGCGATCCGGGCGGACGTGACCGATCGCGGGCAGCTCCTCGCCGCCGCCCGGCGCGTGCAGGACGAGCTCGGCGGGGCCGACGTGCTCATGAACAACGCCGGCGTCATGCTGCTCGGCCCGTTCTCGTCGGCTCGACGCGAGGACTACCGCGCCATGGTCGAGGCGAACCTCCTCGGCGCGATCACCGCGACCGAGGTCTTCCTCGACCAGCTGAAGGACGGCGGCGGCGACCTCGTCAACGTCTCCTCGGTCGCCGGACGCACGGCCCGCGCGGGCAACGGGGTCTACGCCGCCACCAAGTGGGGGATCAACGGCTGGTCGGAGTCCCTCCGCCAGGAGCTGCTGCCGGACGTCCGCGTCACGCTCGTCGAGCCGGGCGTCGTCGACACCGAGCTGCCCCACCACATCACGGACGAGGCGACCCGGGAGGCCGTGCAGAAGGGCTACGACGTCGCCACGGTCAAGCCGGAGGAGATCGCGGAGGTCGTCGTCTTCGTGCTCTCCCGCCCCCGGCACCTGGTCATCAACGAGGTGCTGCTGCGTCCGGCCGACCAGCTCGGCTGAACCCCGCGGGACGAGATCGCGTGCGCCGCCCGGCGCGGCGTGCGCCGCCCGGGCGTCACGGGCTCACCGTCGCGATCTCTGCCGAGCGCCGTCGACCGGCCAGGCACCACCACACGACGGCGTGCACGAGCACCCCTGCCGCGAGCGCGGACCCCGCGGCCTTCACGGCCGCGGTGAGGACGCCCTCGACCCCCGCGACCTCGTCCTGCCCCGCGTGCACGGCGGCCGCGACGGCCGCCGCCGCGACGAGCGCGACGATCCCGGCGAGGATCGCGACCCGACCGCGCGTGAGTCCCAGGCGGCCGCCGTGGCCCCGCCAGGCCGCGAACCTGCGCCACAGCCACACCGCGAGCACCACCAGCCCGAGCCCCGTGCTCGCGTGCTGCAGCACGCGGCTGCCGTCCCACCCCGCCGTCGCGGCCTCGCGCAGCGGCACGAGGTGCTCGACGAGGAGACCGGTGTCGTCCGTCAGCGCGTCCCAGAGCACGTGCGTCGCGACGCCGAGGACCAGGGACACGACGACCCAGCACGCCCGGACACCCCAGGAGCCGCTCCGCCCCGGCTCCCTCCGGAGGTCAGCGTGCTCGCTCCCGACGGCGAGGTCGAGGAGCGGGGCGCGCACGACGAGCCAGAGGGCGAGGAGCACCGCCGCGGTCGGCACCGCCACGCCGAGCGCGCCGAGCGGCTGGTGGGTCGTCGTCGCGTTGACGAACGGCTCGTACCAGGCGTCCGCGGACCGCGGCAGACGGACGAAGTACGGGACGTCGGGAGCGAGGGCCCCCGCGACGAGGGCGGCGGGGACGAACGGGGCCCGGACGAAGGGCAGCACCGCGGCAGGGTGGGACAGCGTGAAGGGCACGCGTCGATCCTCGACCGTCCCACCGGGCGCATCGTCCCACCACGGTCGGACCCCGCCGTCGCGGGACTCGTCCCGAGGGACGACCGGGCGCGCGGACGAGACGCCCTCGCGCTCCCGAGCACCACGACCGTCGGCTACGCCACGCGCGAACCGGCTCCGCCGTCGTCGGGCCCCTCCGCATAGGCTGTGGTGATGACCGAGAACGCACCCGAGGGCGCCCGCCAGACCGTGATGATCGCGGCGTTCGAGGGCTGGAACGACGCCGGGAGCGCCGCGACGGCCGCCCTCCAGCACCTGCACGAGGTCTGGGGCGCCGAGGACGTCGACGAGCTCGACCCCGAGGAGTTCCACGACTTCCAGGTGAACCGCCCCGTCGTCACGACCGACGACGAGGGCCGTCGCGAGATCACGTGGCCGACGACGACGGTCGCGTCCGCGGTGCTCGCCCCCGGCGGGCGACGCGTCGTCCTCGTGCACGGCATCGAGCCGTCGATGCGGTGGCGCCGGTACTGCCGCGAGCTCCTCGACATCGCGGAGGAGCACGACGTGCGCACGGTCGTCACGCTCGGCGCGCTGCTCGCCGACGTGCCGCACACGCGCCCCATCCCCATGACCGCCACGTCCGAGAGCGTCGGCCTGCAGGCCGTGCTCGACGTCGAACCCAGCACGTACGAGGGACCGACCGGGATCGTCGGGGTGCTCCAGCACGCGGCCGCCGAACGCGGCATGCAGTCCGTGTCGCTGTGGGCAGCCGTGCCGCACTACGTGGCGCACCCGCCCTCGCCCAAGGCGACGCTCGCGATCCTCGCGCGCGTCGAGGAGCTGCTGGCGGAGCCCATCCCGCTCGGTGATCTCCCCGACGACGCCGAGGCCTGGCAGCACGGGGTCGACGAGCTCGCCGCGGAGGACACGGAGATCGCGGAGTACGTGCAGCAGCTCGAGGAGGCGAAGGACACCGCCGAGCTGCCCGAGGCGAGCGGCGAGGCCATCGCGCGCGAGTTCGAGCGTTACCTGCGCCGGCGCGACCACGGCAACCCCGGCGACCGCGGCAAGGGCCCGACCGTCTGACGCCCCCGCGGGCGGCCGACGGCGCCCGCCCGCGCGCGGTCTACAGCCGCACGCCCAGCAGCGCGTTCACGGCGCGGGCGATCACGCCGGGCGCGCCCTCGTCGTCTGCGGAGGTGTCACGACCGGGCCGCAGGGACTCCGCGGCCCACGCGTCGACCGCCGCGAGCGCCGTGGGCGCGTCGAGGTCGTCGGCGAGGGCGCCGCGCACGGCCGCGAGGGTGCCCGTGGCGTCCGGCCCACCGTTGCCGGAGACGGCATCGCGCCAGGTCTCGAGACGACGTACGCCCGCGGGCAGGTCGTCGTCCGTCCACTCCCACTCGCCGCGATAGTGGTGGTCGAGGAGCGCGAGGCGGATCGCCATCGGGTCCGCTCCGGCGGACCGCAGGTTCGACACGAGCACCAGGTTGCCGCGCGACTTGCTCATCTTCTCGCCCGCGTACGCGACGAGACCGGCGTGCACGTGCACGCGCGGGGCACCACCGCCCGAGAGCATGCGGTCGTGCGAGGAGGACATCTCGTGGTGCGGGAAGAGCAGGTCCGCTCCGCCGCCCTGCACGTCGAACGGCAGGCCGAGCCCGTCGCGCGAGATGACGGCGCACTCCACGTGCCAGCCGGGGCGCCCGGTGCCGAGCACGCCGGCCTCCCAGGCGGGCTCGCCCGGGCGCTCGCGGCGCCACAGCAACGGGTCGAGCGCGTCCTTCTTGCCCTCCCGGCCGGGGTCTCCCCCGCGCTCGGCGAACAGGTGCTCCATGACGTCGCGCGCGAGGCGCGAGACGGAGCCGAAGCCGGCGTCCGCCGACAGGTCCGCGTACACGTCGCCGAGCCCCGGGTCGGTGCCGCCCGCACCCGGCTCGACCGGGACGCGGTAGGCGAGACCGGCGTCCAGGAGCTGGGTGACCGCGTCGACGACGGCGGGGATCGACTCGACCGCGCCCTCGTACACGTCGGGCGGGACGACGCCGAGGGCCGTCATGTCCTCCGCGAACAGCGCGGTCTGCTCGACGGCGAGCTCGCGCCAGTCCACGCCCGTCGCCGCGGCGCGCTCGAGGAGCGGGTCGTCGACGTCCGTCACGTTCGACGCGTACGTCACCCGGTGGCCCGCGTCGCGCCACGCGCGCACGAGCAGGTCGAACGTGACGTACGTGGCGGCGTGCCCGATGTGGGTCGCGTCGTACGGCGTGATGCCGCACACGTACAGGGTCGCGTCCTCGCCCTGCGCGGCGACGACGAGCTCGCGGGTCGACGAGTCGTGCACCCGGACCGGGAGGCCACGTCCGGGGAGCTCGGGGATCTGCGGGGCGGGCCAGCTGTGCACGCGACCACCTTAGCCGCCGTACCGCGCGGTACTGGGCGCGCGACCGACCTGCGGGCGCGGGAGAATGCGGACGTGACGAAGAGCACTGCACCCGCGGCGGGCGCGTCGTCGGCCCCCGACGGCCTGGACGACGCCGCGAGAGGCGCCCTGCGCGCGGTCGAGGCGTGGCGGGTCGGTCCGGGCGCCGAGGGAGTGCACCCGCTCGACCCGAGCAACCTGTCGCTGCCGCCCGCTGCGCACGAGACGGGATCCGGCGTCGGGACGTCCGGCGAGCACCTGACGGCACGGCACGACCCCGCGGGGCGGGGCCCGGCGACCTGGGCACGTCTGGCGGACGTGGACGCTCTCCTGGACGCCGCGACGCGCGTGACGACGGCGCAGGACCCGCACCGCCGCGACCTCGACCGGCACGTGCGGCACCCGCTCGCCAACGTGCGCCGGCTCGCCGCGGACTGGCTCCTGCTCCTCACCCCGACGGTGTGGTTCACGGAGGACGACCGCCAGGTCCACACGGGAGAGTTCGCGATGCTCCTCGGTCCGGGCACCGTCCTCACGGCGGAGCAGGGCGACGCCGACGTGCACGCGATCATGCACGCCAAGCTCTGCGTGCCCGGCGACCCGCACGGGACGCCGATCCAGCGCGTGGTCTCCGCCGCCGTGCTGGCCGTCGTGGGCGAGGCGTCGCAGGTCGAGCTCCGCCTCGGCGACGCGGTCGCCGACACCGAGCGGGTCGTGTTCGACGAGCAGCGCGAGGACCCGGTCGAGCGCATCTACGACCTCAAGCGGGAGATCACCGAGGCGCGGCGCGCGCTCATGCCGGTCACCGCGGAGCTGCCCGAGCTCCTCGACGCCGACGTGCCCGCCCACCTGGGTCTGGACCACCGCACGCTGGAGCGGACCCTGGCGACGGTCGAGCGGATCGACCGGCACCTCGACGCGCACGACGACCTGCTCTCGGACATGCTCCAGGTGCACATGTCGCAGGTCTCGGTGCGCCAGAACGAGGACATGCGCAGGATCTCGGCCTGGGCCGCGATCCTCGTCTACCCGACGATCGTCGCGGGGGTGTACGGCATGAACTTCGAGGTCATGCCGGAGCTGCGCTGGCTCCTGGGCTACCCGTTCGCGCTCGCCCTCATGGTCGTGGGCTGCCTCGTGCTGTACCGGCTGTTCAAGCGGGCCGGCTGGCTGTAGGTCAGGTGGCCGACGGCGTCGCTCCGCCCGGCTCCAGCACGCCGGTGAGCAGGAGCAGCACGACGAGGGCCGCGAGCACGAGGCGGTAGACGACGAACGGCGTGTAGCTGAAGGTCGAGACGATCTTGAGGAACGCGATGATGACGAAGTACCCGACGACGAACGCGACGAGCGTCGCGATGAGCGTCGCACCCGCGCCGGGGGCACCGGGGACGGGGTCGCCGGCCGACTTGAAGAGCTGGTAGAAGCCGGACCCCAGGACCGCGGGGATCGCGAGGAGGAACGAGTACCGCGCCGCGGCCTCGCGGGTGAAGCCCATGAGCAGGCCGGCCGTGATCGTGCCGCCCGAGCGCGACACGCCCGGGATGAGCGCGAGCGCCTGGGCGAAGCCGAACGCGACCGCCTGGCGGGAGGTGAGCTCGCCCAGCGAGCGACGCTTCGCGCCGACACGGTCCGCCCACCCGAGCAGGAGGGCGAACACCGCGAGCATGAGCGCCGTGAGGTAGAGGTTGCGGAACGTGTTCTCGATCGCGTCCTGGAAGAGCAGGCCGAGCACGACGATCGGGACGGACCCCAGCGCGATGTACCAGGCCATCGCGGCGTCGTGGTCGTGCCGGCCGAGCCGAGAGCGCCAGTCCGTGCCGTGGTCGCCGCGCACGGACCGCCACCAGGCGGCGCAGATGCGCGCGATGTCCCTCCGGAAGTACAGCAGGACCGCGGTCTCGGTCCCGATCTGCGTGATCGCCGTGAACGCGGCCCCCGGATCCTGCGAGCCGATGAGCTCGCCCACGATGCGCAGGTGCGCGCTCGAGGAGATCGGGAGGAACTCTGTCAGGCCCTGGACCAGGCCGAGAAGGACTGCTTCCCACGCGTTCACGAGCGGCACGATACCCGCTCCGAGAGGCCCCGCCGGCATGCGCGCGCGGCGTGTGAACAGGGGCTGACACGGGCCTGAACGGCGGGCGGACGGGCGGTGTCGCCCAGGGTCCACGGGCAGGTCGACGCGGTGCGGGCACGGGTCCGGGAGGCGGGTCGACGCGTCCGCCGGTAGCCCCGCGGACGGTGCCGAGCGGGTGAACCTGGGGCGCCACGCGCCCGGATCACGCGGTTCGACGGTCGCTCGCGAACCCTCGCCGGTACCCTCGGCTCCCATGGAACTCCGTCACCTGGGCCGTACCGGACTGCGCGTGTCGGCGCTCGGCCTCGGCACCATGACGTGGGCCCGGGACACCGACGAGCTCGACGCCGCCGAGCAGCTGCGCGACTTCGTCGACGCCGGCGGGACGCTCGTCGACACCGCGGCCTCGTACGCCGACGGGGACGCCGAGTCGCTGCTGGGCTCGCTGCTCGGGACGAAGGTCGACCGCCGCGACCTGGTCCTGTGCACCAAGGCCGGCGTACGGCACTCCGCGCAGGGGCCCGTCCTCGACGCCTCCCGGGGCGCCCTCCTGGACTCGCTCGACGACTCCCTCGCGCGGCTGGGGACCGACCACGTGGATCTCTTCCTCGTCCACGCCCCGGACCCGAGCACGCCGTTCACCGAGACCCTCTCGGCGCTGCGCCAGGCGGTGACGTCCGGTCGCACGCGCTACGTCGGGCTGTCCAACCACCCCGCGTGGGCGACGTCGCGGGCGGCGACGCTGCTGGGCGGCACGGACGACGTCGGTCTCGCGGCGGTCGAGCTCGAGTACTCGCTGCTGCAGCGCGGCGCCGAGCGCGAGGTCGTACCCGCGGCCGAGGAGCTGGGGCTCGGGCTGCTCGCGTGGTCACCCCTCGGGCGGGGCGTGCTCACGGGCAAGTACCGTCGTTCCCTGCCGGCGGACTCGCGCGGCGCGTCGCCGCACCTGGCCGCCTTCGTCGAGCCGTACCTCGACAACGCCGCCTCGGGAGTCGTGGAGGCGGTGGTCACGGCCGCCGACGGGCTGGGGCGCGCACCCCTCGACGTGGCGCTGTCGTGGCTGCTGGGGCGGCCGACCCTCGCGAGCGCGATCGTCGGGGCGCGCACGCCCGCCCAGCTGCGCACGTCGCTCGCCGCGATCGACCTCGAGCTGCCGGACGCCGTGCGCGCGGCCCTGGACGACGTCAGCGCGATCGACGTGGGCTACCCCGAGCGCTGGTGACCCGCACGGCGGACCGCGCACCGCACGGACCCGGCCGCGTCGGCGCTCAGCGCGCCCCGTCCGTCTCCAGCTCGCCGGCGAGCACCTCGTCGTCGTCGAGCGAGTCGTCCGGGTCGTCGTCGAGCGAGTCGTCGTCCTCGTCGTCGTCCTCGTCGTCGTCCTCCGCGAGGTAGAACGGCGTCGCCTCCCCGTGGACCTGGCCGAGGGCCTCGTCGTAGACCTCGAAGGCGTCCGCGAGCACGTAGTAGGCGTCGTCGACGGAGGGGTCGTCCTCCCCGCGACGTGCGGCGACGGCGTTGAAGTGGGCCTCGAGCGCGGCGATGAACCGGTCGAGCGCGGCACGCGGGTCAGCGGTCATACCCTGACGGTAGCGCCGCGAGGGGCACAATGGCACTCGCGAACGGGATCCGTCACGACGGCCCGCGCAGGAACTGCACGCACGAGGAAGGACGGTGGCGCGTGGAGGAGAGGCCGACGTCACGCCGGGGGTCCGGATGGGCCGCGCACGGTGGACAGTACGAGTACCGCGTCCTGACGATCGACCGCTCCACGAGCCGGTCGGACGCGAGCAGGCTGCTCACCGACGAGGCCGAGTACGGGCGTTGGGAGCTGGCCCGCACGCGGCTGTACGTCGGGGGTGAGCGCCGCGTCTGGCTGCGGCGCAAGATCATCCGGGTGAGCTCGACCCTGTGAGCCCGACCCCGGTGGGCGTGCCCCGGTGAGCCGGTCCTCGTGACCGGCCGGGGCCCCGCGCCGGGCGTCTTCACGAAGTCCCGGGCCGACGCGCCCGCGGGCTTCTTCGCGTGCGAGGCGGCGGGCCTGGCGTGGCTGCGGGTCCCGGGTGGGCCACGGGTGGCCCAGGTCTTGGACGTCACCGGCACGCACCTCGACCTCGGGCGCGTCCCGCCCGCCTCACCCACGCCCGAGGCCGCGTCCGCGCTCGGCCGGGCACTCGCCGTCGTGCACGACGCCGGCGCGCCCGCCTGGGGTGCACCGCCACCCGGGTGGGAGGGCGACGCGTTCTTCGGCCCGCTCGACGACCCGCTGCCGATGCCGACCGGCGGCTGGCCGGACTGGCCCACCTTCGACGCCGAGGCGCGGCTCGTGCCGGTCGCGCGCCAGGGGCGGGACCGAGGCGCGCTGACGCCCGACGACGTCCGGCTGCTCGAGCGGCTCGGCGACCGGCTCGCGGACCTCGCCCGGCCCACGCTCGACGACGTCCCGGCGCGCGTGCACGGGGACCTCTGGTCGGGCAACGTGCTGTGGTCGCCGCGCCGGTCCGACGACGGCGCGGGACGCGTCGAGGCCGTGCTGATCGACCCCGCCGCGCACGGCGGGCACCGGGAGGCCGACCTCGCGATGCTCGTGCTGTTCGGCGCGCCGTACCTCGACGAGATCCTCGCCGGGTACGACGCCGCGCACCGGCTCGCGCGCGGGTGGCGCCACCGCGTCGCGCTGCACCAGGTGTACCCGGTCGCGGTGCACGCGGTCCTGTTCGGCGGCGGCTACCTCCCGCGGCTGCGCACGATGCTCGCCGCGCTCCTGCGCTGAGCGCCGCTCAGCAGGTGCGCAGGAGGCGGTCGAGCACGCGCACGCCGAACCGGAGCGCGTCGACGGGCACCCGCTCGTCGACGCCGTGGAACATGCCGGAGAAGTCCAGCTCCGCGGGCAGGCGCAGCGGGGAGAAGCCGAAGCAGCGCATCCCCAGCCGGGAGAACGACTTCGCGTCGGTGCCACCGGAGAGGCAGTACGGGATGACCCGCGAGCCTGGGTCCTCGGCCTGCACCGACGCCACCATCGCG
>CAZFUQ010000048.1:0-1539 GCA_964521905.1 uncultured Cellulosimicrobium sp. | reverse complement strand
CCAGGTCTCGGGGCAGGCGCAGCGGCGCGAAGCCGTAGCCCGTGATGCCGAGGCGGGCGAGGGACTTGTTGTCCGTGCCGCCCGAGAGCGTGTACGGCAGCACCGTCGCCTCGGGGTCCTCCGCGAGCAGGGAGTCGACCATCGCGTCGACGAGCTGACCCTCGAACGGCACCTCGAGCGCGATGTCGCGGTGGATCTCCTCGATGCGGACGTGGTCGCCGGCGAGGGCCCGCAGCCGCGCGAAGCCGTCCTCCTCGTGGCCCGGCAGCAGGCGCGCGTCGATCGCCGCCTCCGCCCGGCCGGGGATGACGTTCGCCTTGTAGCCGGCGGTGAGCTGCGTCGGGTTGGACGTGTGACGCACCGTCGCGCCGACGAACCGCGACGCCGGGCCGAGCGCGGCGACGAGGGCGTCGACGCTCGCCGGGTCCTGCGGGTCGTAGCGCAGGCCCGTGAGGTCCGCGACGCCGCGCAGGAGCCTGTCGACCGTGGGGGTGAGCGTGTACGGCCAGTGGTGGGCACCGATCCGCGCGACCGCCTCCGCGAGGTGCGTCACGGCGTTGTCCGGGTTGACCTGCGACCCGTGCCCCGCGCGCCCCTCGGCGACCAGTCGCAGCCAGGCGATGCCCTTCTCGGCCGTCTGCAGCAGGTAGGCGCGACGCCCGCCGACCTCCACCGAGAAGCCGCCGACCTCGCTGATCGCCTCCGTCGCGCCCTCGAACAGCTCGGGCCGGTGGTCGACGGCGTAGCGCGCCCCGTAGGTGCCGCCCGCTTCCTCGTCGGCGAAGAACGCGACGACGACGTCGCGCGCGGGCTTGCGGCCCTCGCGCGCCATCTGGCGCACGACCGCGAGGATCATCGCGTCCATGTCCTTCATGTCGACGGCGCCGCGCCCCCACAGCAGGCCGTCGATCTCCTCGCCCGCGAACGGGTCGACCGACCAGTCGCCGGCCTGCGCCGGGACGACGTCGAGGTGGCCGTGCAGCACGAGCGCCGGCCGCGTGGGGTCCGCGCCCTCGAGGCGCACGACGACGCTCGCTCGTCCCGGCTCCGACTCGAACAGCTCGGGTTCGAGACCGACCTCGTGCAGCAGCCCCATCACGTACTCCGCCGCGGCGCGCTCCCCCGGCCCGGACCCGTCCCCGAAGTTCGACGTGTCGATGCGCAGCAGCTCCTGGCAGATCCGTGCGACCTCGTCCTCCGCCCGCGGCACGGGGCCCGTGGGGCCGTCGACGGTCGCCGGGATGGAGGCGCTGGCCAGGGAGTCCGGGTGCGGAGCGGTCATGGGCGACACGCTACCCGTCGCCCCGACCGCGCCAGGGCCCCGTGCGCCTCCGGCTCACATCTCGGACACCCCGCGAAGCAGCCCGGCAGCACGGTCCGCGGGCGAGCTGCCCTCGGCGCTCGGGCCACCTCTCGTTCACGGCCCGCTCAGCCGCCACGTCGCCCGACGACGCCCCCGGGTGCGCCGAATCAGAACCGTGGTCCGCCGAAGTAGAGCCCTGGTAGCGCGAGGTAGAGGCCCGGTCCGCCGAAGTAGAG
>CAZFUQ010000047.1:0-19644 GCA_964521905.1 uncultured Cellulosimicrobium sp. | reverse complement strand
ACAACCCGGACATTACCGGACACATGCCAAGAACATTCGCAGGACAGGGCCTAGTACTACAGCCGTAGATCGTGAGCCTGGCCTGCGGCGATGCTCGTGAGACGTGCTGGACGCGAGACGGCCACCGCGTCAGGGTTCGTTGCTTGTGTGGAACAAATCGCCTGTGGCGGTGGCCGCGGTACGCAGGGTAGCGGCTCGTAGGTGGGAGGCAGAGTTCACGTCCGCCGTGGGTCGGATCTCGGGCAGGTTCGCCCGGCGTGAGCCGCTCGCGCGTGCGGGCGATCTCGTCGCTGGTCTGGTCGCGCCGTTGGAGCGCAAGAACTGCTGGACGATCGCCGAGCACGCGGGCCACTCTTCGCCGCAAGGGCTGCAGCACCTGCTGGGCCGGGCGGCGTGGGACGCCGACCGCGTCCGGGACGACGTGCGTGGCTACGTGCTCGACCACCTCGCCGATGATGGTGCGGTGCTCGTGATCGACGAGACCGGGGACCTGAAGAAGGGCACTGCCTCGGTCGGGGCGCAGCGCCAGTACACCGGCACCGTGGGGTGGATCGAGAATGCGCAGGTCGCGGTCTACCTCACCTACGCGGCGCCCGCCGGGCACGCGTTCATCGACCGAGCCTTGTACTTGCCGGCGTCGTGGTGCGAGGACCCCGCCCGCCGCCAGCGGGCCGGCGTGCCCGAGGAGGGTCGGGTTCGCGACCAAGCCGCAGCTCGCGGGGGCGATGATCGCCCGTGCCGTCGCGGCAGGCGCCCCGGCTGCATCGGTGGCCGCGGACGAGGTCTACGGCGGGGACGCGATGCTGCGCGCGAAGATCCGCGGCCTCGGGCTGGGGTATGTCATGCAAATCGCCGCCAGCCGGCACGTGAGCATCCAGACAGGCCGGATCGCGGTGCGAGACCTCGTCGCCAGGATGGCGCCCGCGGCGTGGCAGACCTACTCCGCCGGCGAGGGTTCCAAGGGGCCGCGCTACTACTCCTGGACCCTGATCGGCATCGAGCCTGAGCCCGAGTCCGCCGCCGGGAAGGACTCGGCCGCGGACGGTGAGCAGGTGCTGCTGGTGCGTCGCAACGAGACCACGGGCGAGCTCGCCTACCACCTGTGTTTCGCCCCGATGCCAGTCCCGATGGCCACCCTGGTGCGCGTGGCCGGGCAGCGTTGGCGCATCGAGGAGAGCTTCCAGGCCGCCAAGACCCTGGTCGGGCTCGACCAGCACCAGGTACGCCGGTGGGACTCCTGGCACCGGTGGACCACCCTGGCCATGCTCGCCCACGCGTTTCTCACCGTCCTGGCGACCATCGCCCGCACCGCCGACCACCAGCCCGACAGGCTCATCGCCATCACCGTGGCCGAAGCCCGCCGCCTGTTCCACGCCATCACCGCCATCACGACCCGAGGCCTTGAGCACGTCCTCGCCTGGTCCCAATGGCGACGACGACACCAAGCCCGAGCCCGGAAAGCACACTAGCGTCGACGCATCACCGCAGTCAGCGACACGATCTACGGCCGTAGTACTAGTACTACAGCCAAAGGTCGACGGCGCCGAGCAGCAAGCGTTCGACGAGATCCGCGGCAAGTGACGCGGTGGCGATCACGCATGCGACCCGCCGCGCGATTGCACCCATGAGACGTGGCTCGAATGCGAAAAGTTCGCCCCTTCGAATCTCTCCAGAAGCGCCACGAGGAAGATCTGTGATCAAGAGACCAATCACTACTACGGTCGGATGCGGAGCCGACTGGATGGTCGGCAACTGGGACCGTACTCAACGAGGGGCCCGCTGTGGACGCAGGGAAGCGCAAAGCAGTCTTGGCAACCTTGACGGTCGGCGCGCTTGCTTTCGCAGGCTGCGCTGAAGACGGACAGGTGCACATCGCCAACAACGCGGAGGCGACCGTCGATGTCTGGCTGAGCGACGACGACGCCGAAGAGGACATCCCAGCGGACGGCGGTGTCCTCATCTTCACGAACGAGTGCTTCGACGGTCCGCTCGTCGTGATGTACGCGGACGGACGTACCCTCGAACTAGCGGGTCCGATCTGCCCCGGACAGGAGCTCATCGTCGGCAACGAGGCAGCAGTGCTCAGGGAGGCGTCGAGCACGACCTGAGCCGGAGGACGCCCGAACTCCGCCAGCGGAGATGGGGGTCAACTCCGCGATTCAGCGTGGTCCACTGCGAAACCGCTAACGGTTCAATGCCCACCCAGACACCTTGCCCTGACGCGGTGCCCGTCCGGCGTCCAGCACGTCTCACGAGCATCACCGCAGGCCAGGGTCACGATCTACGGCTGTAGTACTAGTCGGGAACGCCCGGAGCGCGCAGCTCGCTCGCCGAACCTCAGAGTTACGGCGGAAAGTTGCTCGGAGCGGCCGACAGATTCTCGACACTTCATCGTCGCGAGATCCCTCCAGATGCCTCCAGATCAGCCCAGAAACCGCTGTAGAATGTCCGGGTCTCAGTGATCCCGACTCCGGGATCTGTGCAGTTGAGACCTGGTTTTCTCCAGGAGCTTCCAGAATTCTCCAGGTGCCGATCGATTCGCACTGGCAAGCAGGGGGTCAGGGGTTCGAGTCCCCTCAGCTCCACTTTCCACCATGATGGCGAAGACCCCCGACCGCGGTTCGGTCGGGGGTCTTCGGCGTTTCCGAGACCCCTTGCCACGGCCGGGTCGGTGCGGGCCAGGGATGCCGCAGCGACCCCTGTGCTGACGAGCACACCGTCGGAGGTGGCGGTCGGACGGCTCGACGCGAGCGGGGACCCGTTCTCGGACGCCGGGCGCACGTCCCGGGTGGACCCGAGGTCCCGCGGATCGGTCCGCGGGCCTCGAGATCGGTCCGCAGGCCTCTAGGACGTGCTGACGTGCACGTGGTCGAAGTGGTTCGCGGTCGTGCCGCCGCGGTCCTCCATGCCGGACCATGCGCTCGCGGCGTCGCCCGCCATCCAGATCTGCTGCTGGTAGATGAGGTAGGTGATGCCCAGGGCGCCGGCGTTCGCCTGCAGGTAGCGGGCGATCTCCCAGCCGGTGTCGCCGGTGATCATGATGTCGACGGCGCGGCCCGTGCCGTGGTCGCCGCTGTCGCCCGGGCGGATCCCGCCGTAGGAGGTCACCTGGGGGAAGTTCGCGCACACGGACCGGTACACCGCACGGGCGTTGGCCTGCAGCGACGACTCGATCCCGGTGCTCACCGAGCACGTGGCGTCCGACGTACCGCCCGCGCCCGCGCTCGCGACCGTCGCCTGCGGCTGCGTCGCCGAGAGGAATCCCGAGTTGATCCAGGCGACGGCGCCCTCCCAGACGATCTGGCTCCAGTCGCCCTCGACGGCGCCGGTGACGTCGACGGCCGTCGCGAACGCGGCGGTCGTCACGCGGTCGGTGTCCGACGACGGCCCGGACCTGACGTTCACGGCGTCCGTGGTCCACAGCTGGCCGACGACGGCGGGCACGGCCTCCGGCACGGGTGCCGTCTCTGCGGCGGGGACCACGGTGACCGCGGGCTCCTCGGCCTCGGCCTGCGCCTGGGTCTCGGCGGCCGAGGCCTGCTGCTGGGGGAGCGTCTCGCGCGCGGAGGACCGGCTGGCGCTGGTCTTGGCCCGCTCGGCCAGCGGCTCGACCGACAGAGGCGCCAGGTCGGGGTTCTCGTCGGCGGTCGGCGGGCCTGCGCCCACGACGCCCGCGCCGAGCAGCGTGACGAGCGCCAGGGCCGGGAGCTTCAGGGAACGCGCCGGCAGCGCGGGGAACGACGGGAGCCGGAAGGAGCGCGCGGGCGCTACGGGGGCTGCGCTGTGGCGGCCTCGGGACATGGTGCGCTCCGGTTCTCGGGTGGTCGGGACCGCGCCAGTGTAACCAAACTGTTATCTGCTACGTCCAGTCGGGCATTCCGCCCACGAGACGCTCCCGGGACTCATGAGCCCGAGCGCTGAGTCGCATGTCCCGTGGTCGTTGGACGCGCGGATGGCGGCTTCCTACGCTGGAGCGCATGACCGTTCCCCCTGTACCGACCGTGACCCTCGACTCGGGCCACACCATCCCCCAGCTCGGCTTCGGCGTCTTCCTCGTGCCGCCGGCCGAGGCCGAGAAGGCCGTCTCCGAGGCGCTCGAGGTCGGCTACCGCCACATCGACACCGCGGCGATCTACCGCAACGAGGAGGGCGTCGGCGCCGCGATCGCGAAGAGCGGGATCGCGCGCGACGAGCTCTTCGTCACCACCAAGCTCTGGCACGACCGCCAGTCGGGCGAGCAGCCGCACGACGCGATCCGCGAGAGCCTCGACAAGCTCGGTCTCGAGCACGTCGACCTGTACCTCTCCCACTGGCCCGCGCCGGACCACGACCAGTACTCCCACGCCTGGTCGACGATGATCGAGATCCGTGACGCCGGGCTCGCCCGGTCGATCGGTGTCTCGAACCACCTGCCCGCGCACCTCGACCGGATCGTCGCGGACACGGGCGTCGTGCCCGCGGTCGACCAGATCGAGCTGCACCCCGCCTACCAGCAGCGCGACGTCCTGGCCTGGGCGGACGCGCACGGCACGAAGATCGAGGCGTGGGGCCCGCTCGGACAGGGCAAGTACCCGCTGTTCGAGGAGCCGGCCGTCGTCGCCGCGGCGCAGGCGCACGACGTCACCCCTGCGCAGGCCGTCATCCGTTGGCACCTGCAGCGCGGCTTCATCGTGTTCCCCAAGTCGTCGCGCAAGGAGCGCATGGCCGAGAACTTCGACGTGTTCGGCTTCGAGCTCACCGCCGACGAGGTCGCCGCGATCGACGCGCTCGACACGGGTGACGGCTCGGGTCGCGTGAGCGCCCACCCGTCCGAGGTCAACTGACCGCTCCCCGTAGACGACGAGGGCACCGTCCGTCCGGACGGTGCCCTCGTCGTACGTGCGGTGCGGGTCAGCCGCACTCGTCGCAGATGCCCGTCGCGGGCAGGACCGTGAAGCACGTCGGGCAGATCGCCGGCGGCCGCTCGGGCTCGGAGGACCGCGTCGTGGTGCGCCGCGGCGTCCTCGGCGCCGCGGGCGTCGTCACGGCCTTCGCGGTGACGCGCCGCGCGGGTGCTGCGGCCGCCGCCGGAGCGGCACCCGGCACCTCGAAGCCGCGCTTGCGCAGGAGGTCGGCCACGGCGACGGGGCTGTTGCGGAACTCCTCGGCCGTGGCGACCCGGCCGGTCGCGTACCGGTGCGCGACGCCGAGGATCGCCTGCGCGTCGTACACGCGGTCCTCGTGGAGCAGCGGGGAACCGGGGGCCGCCGTGAAGCCGTACACGCCCAGGAACGACTCCCGGCCCCGGTCGTCCCAGTCTGCGATCGCCTGGAGGATGTGCTGCCGGGTCACTGCCGAGAAGGTCGCCACGGCACGAGCCTAGACCGCACCGCAGGGGGGTCCCGGACGGCAGGTGCGTGACCTCGGCCACGACGGGCCGCGGGCGGGTGAGGGCCGCCCGATCACGGCACCGTGTAGCCCGCTGCGCGGAACAGCTCGTACCACTCGGCACGCGTGAGCGGCACCTCTGAACCGAGGGCGGCGCTCGCGACGCGATCCGGGCTCGTCGTGCCCAGCACCACCTGCATCTGCGCGGGGTGCCGCGTGATCCACGCGGTCGCGATCGCGATGGGCGGCACGTCGTGCCGCGCGGCCAGACGGTCGATGACGGTGTTGAGCTCGGGGTACTTCTCCGAGCCCAGGAAGACGCCCGTGAAGAACCCGGCCTGGAACGGTGACCACGCCTGGACGGTGATGTCGTGCAGCCTGCAGTAGTCGAGGACCCCGTTGTCGCGGCTGGTCGACTGGTCGAGGCCCTGCATGTTCGCCGCGACGCCCTGCGCCACGATCGGCGCGTGCGTGATCGAGAGCTGCAGCTGGTTCGCGACGATCGGCTGCTCGACGTAGCGACGCAGCAGCTCGATCTGGCCGGGCGTGTGGTTGGACACGCCGAACGCGCGCACCTTGCCCGCGGCCTCCAGGTCGGAGAACGCGCGCGCGACCTCCTCGGGCTCGACCAGGGCGTCGGGGCGGTGCAGCAGGAGGATGTCGAGGTACTCGGTGCGCAGCGCCTCGAGCGAGCCCTCCACCGACTCGATCAGGTGCTCGTAGGAGTAGTCGAAGTACGGGCCCTCGCGGACGATCCCGGCCTTGGACTGGATGACCCACTGCGCCCGCTCGGCGGGGGAGAGGCGCAGGGCGTCGGCGAAGCGGCGCTCGCAGCCGTGCAGGTCCGTGCCGTACACGTCGGCGTGGTCGAGGAACGTGATGCCCGCGTCGCGCGCGGTGCGGACGAGGGTGCGGACCTCGTCGTCGGTCTTGTCCTGGATGCGCATGAGGCCGAGCACGACGTTCGGGACGACGATGTCGGTGCCGGGCAGGGTGAAGGTCTTCACCGGGTTGCTCCTTCGTGCGGTCGGGTGTGTGGTGCCGGTCGCGGGCCGTCCGGGATCCGAGAGGGTGGTGCTGCGGTGGGACGTCCCGCGTCGTCGAGGGGTAGGAAAGGTGCTCGGCGAGCCGAGGAACGCCTAACCTAGAAGTCCAACGACTAGTGGTTGTTACATCAAGAAGAGCGAGTGTTCAATGGATCTGCGCCAGATGGAGTACCTCGTCGCGCTCGCGGACGAGCGCCAGTTCACGCGGGCGGCCCAGCTCGTCGGGGTCTCCCAGTCCGGTCTCTCGGCCGCGGTCCGCAGCCTGGAGGAGGAGCTCGGGGCGAGCCTGTTCACGCGGACCACCCGCCGCGTGGAGCCGACCGAGGCGGGTCTCGCCCTGCTGCCCCACGCACGGTCCATGCTCGCCCAGGCGGCCGCCGGGCGCGACGCGGTCGTCCGTGCCACCCGCGCGCTCTCCGGCTCGCTCCGGGTCGGCTCGGAGCAGTGCCTCGGCGTGCTCGACGTCACCGCCCTGCTCGAGCGCTTCCACCGGCGCTACCCGCAGGTCGAGATCCACTTCGCCCAGGCGGGGTCGCACGACCTCCTCGCACGCGTGCGCGAGGGTGCCCTCGACGTCGCGTTCGTCGCGACGACCGACCACCTCGGTTCGCTCTCGCAGACCGTCCTGGGCAGCGAGCCGCTCGTCCTCGTGTGCGCGCCGGAGCACCCCCTGGCGGGACGAGGGCGCCTGGCCTGGTCCGACCTGGCGGGTCACGAGTTCGTCGACTTCGACCCGTCCTGGGGCGTACGGCCCGTGAACGACGCGACGTGCGCCGCGCACGGCGTGCACCGGCGCGTGCGGTGCTCCGTCAACGACGTGCACACGCTCCTCGACCTCGTCGACCGGGGGCTCGGGATCGCCCTCGTGCCCCGGCACGTCGCGGCCAAGCCGCAGGCGGCACGCCTGGTGACCCTCGCACTGCCGGAGGCGGGAGCGCCGAGCTGGGTCGTGTCGGTGGTGACGGGGCGCTGGGACAGCGGGGCGTCCGCCGCGCCCCAGCTCCTCGAGCTGCTCGCGGACGCACCCGCGTGCCGGGGCGTCGAGGTCGTGGCGGAGGCTCGGTGACGGCCCCCGCGGGAGCCGACGCACCTCTCTTCCCGCTGCGCAGCGTCGTCCTCGGCGCGTTCGTGCCCACGCTCGTCCTCGAGATCGGCGTCGGGGCGATGCTGCCGGTCGTCGCGGTCACGGCGACCGGGCGTGGCGCGAGCCTCACGGTCGCGGGCCTCGTCGCGGCGCTCGTCCCGATCGGCAAGATCCTCTTCGACCTGCCCGCGGGCGCGCTGGCGCAGCGCCTGGGGGACCGTGTCGCGATGCTCCTCGCGGGGGGCGTCGCGACGGTCGCGTTCACGACGATCGCGCTCACCCCGGGTCTGTGGGGCCTCGCCGCGGGCGTCCTCGCGCTCGGCGCCTCGACCGCCGTCTTCAACCTGGCCCGCCAGGCCTACCTCACCGAGATCACGCCGCCGCTGCGGCGCGCCCGGGTGCTGTCGACGCTCGCGGGCGTGCACCGGATCGGACTCTTCCTCGGGCCCTTCGCCGGGGCGGCGGTGATCGCCGCGACGGACGTGCGGGGCGCCTACTGGCTCGGGACCGGGGCGGCGCTGACCGCGGTGGCGGTGCTCGCCGTCGTGCGCCCGGAGCCGACGGCGCAGGACGGCGCCGACCGGGCCCGCACCCGGGTGCGTGGCACGCGCGGGCCGCGTGCCACCATCGCCGGCGTCGCGCGCGAGCACCGGCGTCTCTTCGCGACGCTCGGCGTCGCGATCCTCCTCGTCAGCGCCGTCCGCGGTGCCCGGCAGACCGTCATCCCGCTGTGGGGCGAGCACCTCGGCCTGGACGCCGAGGTGACGTCGCTGATCTTCGGCGTCTCGGGCGCGCTCGACATGCTGCTCTTCTACCCGGCGGGCAAGGCCATGGACCGGTTCGGGCGTCTGTGGGTGGCGGTCCCGTCCATGCTCACCATGGCGGCCGGGCTCGCGCTGCTCCCCTTCGCGCACACCGTCGCCGCGGTCACCGTGGTCGCCGCGCTGCTCGGTGTGGGCAACGGCATGGGGTCGGGGATCGTCATGACGCTCGGGGCCGACGTCGCGCCCGCGGACGTGCGTCCGACCTTCCTCAGCGTGTGGCGGCTCTTCCAGGACACGGGCGACGCGCTCGGCCCGCTCGTGCTCTCCGCGGGCGCGGCGCTCGGGTCGCTCGCGGTGGGGGTGTGGGCGACGTCGGTGCTCGGCGCCGGGTCCGCGGCCGCGCTCGTGCGCTGGGTACCGCGCTACTCACCGCTCGCGAACCTCGTGCGCCGCTGATCAGATCCAGTCCCGCTCCCGTGCGTAGCGCGCCGCCTCGTGCCGGGTGCGGGTCTGGGTCTTCTGCATGGCGTTGGAGAGGTAGTTGCGGACCGTGCCCGGCGCGAGGTGGAGCCGCGAGGCGATCTCGGCGACCGAGTAGCCGTCGCGCGTCACGCGCAGCACGTCGAGCTCGCGGTCGGTGAGCGGGACGTCGTCGATGATGGCCGCCGCGGAGACCTCCTGGTCGATCCAGCGCCGGCCCTCGTGCAGCGCTGCGACGACCGACGTGATGTGCGTCGGGTCGGCCGACTTGCTCACGAAGCCCTGCACGCCCAGCCGCAGCGCGTTGCGCAGGACGCCCGGCCGGGCGTGCCTCGTGAGCATGAGGATCACCTGGTCGGGCAGCGTCCGACGGATCTCGGCGACGGCGGCGAGGCCGTCGACGCCGGGCATCTCGAGGTCGATGACCAGCACGTCGGGCCGGTGGGTGAGCGTGGCCCGCACCGCCTCGGCACCGTCGACGGCCTCCGCCAGCACCGTGATGTCGCCCTCGAGGGGGAGCAGCGAGGCGAGCGCCCTGCGGAGCAGGACCTCGTCGTCGGCCAGCACGATCGTCGTCACGGGGCCCCGCTCCCCGGACCCGCTCCGGACGCTCCGGCCGCGCGTCCCGCCGTCGGGAGCGTGACGGACGTCCGGAAGCGGCCGTCGGCGACCTCGGCCGTGAGCACGCCGCCGTCGTCCGACACCCGGCGGGCCAGCGTCGCCAGTCCGCGCAGCACGGGTGGACCGTCGTCGGTGACGCCGTCGTTCACGACGGTCATGCCGTGCCCGGCCACCGCGACGTGAACGAGCGTCGCCCGCGAGTGGCGCAGGACGTTCGTCGTCGTCTCGCGCAGCACCTGTCCCAGGAGGTCGTCGGCCGGCTCGCCCAGGTCCGGCGGGCGGTCCACCCGGACGTGGATGCCCGCCGCCTCGAAGAGCCGGCGGGCGTTCTCGAGCTCGGCCGAGAGGTTGAGCCGGCGCTGCCCGTAGGCGAGCTCCCTGGCCTGGGCGATCGTCTCCCCGACCAGGTCGTACGTCTCGCGCAGCTCCTGCTCCGCCCGGGCGGGATCCCGCGTGACCAGTCGCTGCGCGAGGGCGATCTTCAGCTTGACGACGTGCAGCGTGTGGCCCTGGATGTCGTGCAGGTCGCTCGCGAAGCGCATGCGCTCGCGGACGACGGCGAGCTCGGCCTCGCGCTCGCGGGCCTCCTCGAGCTCTCGCACGACGTCGTAGAACCCCTTGTTCGGGAACCGCAGGCCGACGAGCACCACGGTGAAGCCCGTGGGGACGATGACGAGGGAGACCAGGCCGCCCGCGGTGGGGGCGCCGTCGGCGAGGAGGCCCCACGTGCCCACGGCGGCGACGTACGCGCCGACCGCGACCGCGGCCTGAGCCCGGCGGCGCGGGAGCTCGGGGACCACCAGGCACGCCACGATCGCGAGGGCGTAGTACGCGCCCTGGACGTCGCCCCCGACCACGAGGACGCCGTAGGGCCACACCGCCGCAGACACGACGAGGCACGGGAGCGCCACGCGGAGCACGTCGCCGGCCGTCCAGCGTTCGAACGCGACCAGGGCCGCGACCAGGCCCAGCCCCAGCACGAGCGCGTCGACCCAGGTCTGCGCCTGCCGGGCGATCAGGAGCACGCCGACCGCGACGAGCAGGGGGAGCATCGTCACGAGGTTGAGCCGACGGAACCGCCGGGGCGTGCCCCGCTCCGCCTCCCGGGTCGCCGGCCGGGCGCTCTCCCGCACTGCCCCTCGCGGCCCCGGGCGCGCCGTCGTGGACGCGCCCGGTGCGGCGGGAGCGCGGTGGTCGTCCATGGGCGGCTCGCTGTCTCGGGAACGGGGCTTCCCCCCAGTATCCGGTCGCCGTCGCGGCCTCTGCCAGTGACACCACGTCATGCCGGGGCGGTACGGGACGTCACGACGAGGACCTGACGGCACGACACTGGGCGCGCCGCGGCGCGCGCGCTCTGATAGGGGCATGACTTCAACCCCTGTGATCGACGTCGACAAGCTCGGCGTCACCTACGGCGGCTTCCAGGCCGTCAAGGACCTGTCGTTCCAGGTCGAGCGCGGTGAGCTCTACGCCCTCCTCGGGACCAACGGTGCCGGCAAGACCTCGACCCTCGAGGTCGTGGAGGGCCACCGCTCGGCGACGTCGGGCTCGGTCCGCGTCCTCGGCTCCGCGCCGACGGACCGCCGTGCCGTGCGCCCGCGCACGGGCATCATGCTCCAGGAGAGCGGGTTCGCGCCCGACCTCACCGTCGTCGAGACCGTGCGGCTGATCGGCCGCCTGTCCGGGCGCGAGGACTCGGCCGAGCGCGTCCTGGGTCTCGTCGACCTCCCGCACAAGGCCGAGACCCGGGTCGCCCAGCTCTCGGGCGGCGAGAAGCGACGGCTCGACTTCGCCACCGCCGTCTACGGCCGCCCCGAGCTGCTCTTCCTCGACGAGCCCACCACCGGTCTCGACATCCAGTCCCGCGACGCCCTGTGGGACACCGTGCAACAGCTGCGCGACGACGGAGCGACGGTCGTGCTGACCACCCACTACCTCGAGGAGGCGCAGCAGCGCGCCGACCGCATCGGTCTCATGCACGGCGGGACCCTCCGTCGCCAGGGGACCGTCGCGGACCTGACCCGCTCCCTGCCCGCCTCGATCCGCTTCTCCCTCCCGCCCGACGCTCCGACGCCCCCGAGGCAGGCGGCCCCGCTCGCCGACCGGTCGTGGGCCATCGAGACGTTCGAGCTCCAGCGAGACCTGAAGCAGCTGCTCGACTGGGCGGCCGCGAGCGACGTCGCCCTCGAAGGGCTGTCCGCCGCCCCGACCCGGCTGGACGACGTCTTCCGAGCCGTCGGCAGCGAACCGGCAGACGTCGCGGCGTGACCGCCGCCCCCCGCTCGTCGACCTGAACCCCAAGGAGAACCCATGTTTCCCATCGCGCAGAGCGAGCTGGTCCAGCTCGTCCGCAACCGGGCGGTGCTCGTCACCAGCCTGCTCATGCCCGTCGCGGCCAGCATCTTCTTCATCGGCTACCGCGACGTCTTCGCACGGATCGGCAGCCTCGGCTACGTCGCGGCCGTGCTCGTCTTCACGATCGCCGCGTTCACCCTGTACGCGACGACGGTGACCACCCTGGCCGGACGCCGTCAGGACCTCTTCCTCAAGCGGCTGCGCTCGACCGCCGCGGGCGACGCGGCCATCCTCTCCGGCCTCGTGCTGCCCGTCGCCGCGATCGCCGTCGTCCAGATCGCGGTGATCCTCGCGGTCTTCGCCGCGGTCGGCGGTTCCCCGGCGGACGCGCTGCTGGTCGTCGTCGCGGTCGTCGCGACGTTCGTCATGATGCTCGCCCTGGGCGTCGCGACCGCCGGGGTGACGACGTCGCCCGAGCACGCGCAGGTCACGACCCTGCCGCTGAGCCTGGGGACGATCGCCGTCGCGAGCTGGGTGGGGATCACCGGCACGCAGGACCTCGCGCCGCTCAAGCGCGCGCTGCCCGGCGGCGCGGCGACCGAGCTCGTGGTGGCGGCCTGGAACGGCGGCCTCCCCCTGACGGACGCGCTCCTGCTCCTCGTCCCGACGCTCGCGTGGGTCGTCGTGGCCGTCGCGCTCGCGGCGCGGATGTTCCGCTGGGAGCCTCGACGATGACGATGACGATGACGATGCAGGAGGACCGACCATGAACGACCGGACACCCGCCACGGACCCCGACGGCGCGCACGGGACGGGCGACGCCGCGAGCGCGCCCGACCTGCTCGTCGTCGACGACCTCATGCTGCTGCTCCTGGACGACGACGGGGCATCCATCCAGGCCGCGGGGACCCTGTACTACACGCTCGGCGGGGCCGTGCTCACCGAGCTCGCGCTCCTCGGCCGGATCGAGGTCGACGAGTCCGGGGTCCTCAACGGCCCGCGCGTCCTCCCGGCCGGCGAGGGTCCGCTGCCCGACCCGCTGCTCCAGTCGGCGTACGACACCATCGCCCAGAAGACCCAGCGCGTCCAGCCGCTGCTCGTCGCGATCGGTGCCGACCTGTGGCGCGAGGTGATCGACCGACTCGCCGCTCGTGGCCTCGTCCGGCGCGAGGAGCGCAAGGTGCTCGGGCTGTTCCGCAGCACGCGCTGGCCGGCCGCGGACGAGGAGCACGAGGCCGCCCTCCGGGCACGGATCAGGCGCGTCCTCGAGGACGGCGAGGAGCCGGACGCGCGCACCGCGGCGATCGTGGGACTGCTGTCCGCGAGCGGCGCCCTGCCGTCCCTGCGGCCGCCGCTGCCCTGGACGTCGGTGACCGTGACCCGGGCCAAGGAGCTCGAGCTCGGCCACTGGGGACCGGAGGCGGTCGCGTCGGCGGTCACCCGCACGGCGGCCGCGGTCGCCGCCGCGAGCGCGATCGCCGCGGTCAGCGTCTCGACGGCGGGCGGTCGCTGACGGGTCTTCCGGGGGCTCTCCCCGGACGCCGGGCGACGGAAAGGGGGTGCGCCGACCGTCCGGTGCCCCCTAGCGTGGCGTGATGGCGAGCTCCCGGACGCCCCTCGACCCGTTCCCCGACCCGTTCGACCACCACGTGACCAAGGACGGTCGTGTCCGCGTCGCGCGCGGAGGGCGCGTCGTCGTCACCGTCGCGGGGGCGAAGGCCGACCGGCTCGTCGCGGCGCTCGCGCAGGCCGAGGAGCAGGGCGACGAGGGAGAGGTCCAGCTCCTGCTCGCCCGGGCGACGGGCAACTACCGCCGCGGCAACGAGCGGCGCGCGCACCGCGAGTGAGGCGGGCGCCCGCCGAGCTCGGGCCGGGCCACGAGCGGCTCGACGGGATCAGACCAGCGTGAGGACGCCCAGCACGCCGACGGCGAGCGCCAGCACGAGCGACACGCCGATGAGCACGACGTGCACGGTGAGGAAGCGGGTCGCGCGCCCGTCGGCGTCGCGCGAGCGGGGGTCCTTGGCGATGCGCTGCAGGAAGCGCGGCCAGATGAGCAGGTTCCACGCGGCCGTGACGAGCAGCACGACCGACCAGACGACGGGGAGATCCACGCGTCGAGCATGACAGGTCCGGCCGGGCGGTCCGGTGCCCGCACCCGTGCGCGGCCGTGTGGCGTCGAGCACATCGACGGAGGTGCGCCGGTGAGGTTAGCCTTGCCTTTGGTCACTGCGTCCGCGGGGCCGTCGTCCGCCCGGCACGGCGCCGGGCCGCAAGCCGAGGAGCCGCTGGTGGCCACGTTCAAGATGGTCAAGCCGACGGACGCGCACGTCGTCACGCTCGAGGTCGTGGGGTCCAAGCGCGTGAGCCCCAACGTGGTCCGCGTGACGCTCGGTGGCGAGGGCATGGACCTCTTCACGCCCATGGGCTTCGACCAGTGGTTCCGCCTCTTCCTCTCGCGCGACGACCAGGACGCGCTGAGCCTGCCGACCCGGACGTCGGGCATGTGGTACGTCCAGTACCTCGCGACGCCGAAGGCGCGCCGGCCGTGGGTGCGCAACTACACGGTGCGCGCCGTGCGGCCCGACCTGCGCGAGCTCGACGTCGACTTCGTCGTCCACGGCGACGGGGGCCCGGCGTCGTCGTTCGCCCTGACGGCGCAGCCGGGGGACCGTGTGGGCCTGCTCGACCAGGGCGTCGGCTACAACCCGCGCGTCCCGCACGACTGGACCCTCGTCGTCGCGGACGAGACCGGGCTGCCCGCGGTGGCGGGCATCTGCGAGTCCCTGCCCGACGACGCGCGCGGGCTCGCGATCGTCGAGCTCCCGGACCTGGCCGACGCGCAGGAGTTCCGCGTCCCTGCGGGCGTCGAGCTGCGCTGGGTGGCCCGCCACGGCGCGGGCTCGCTCGACGGCGGCTCGCACGACGACGTGCCCGGTCGCCTCGCGCTCGAGGCCGTGAAGGCGGCAGAGCTCCCCACGGGTGCGGTCTACGCCTACGCGGTGGGGGAGTCCTCGCTCGCGACGGGCGTGCGACGCCACCTCGTCAACGACCGCGGCGTGCCGAAGACCGCCATCGACTTCGTCGGGTACTGGCGCCACGGGCACGCCGCGTCGTCCTGACCGGACCGGCCGCGCGCCGTCGGGCGGCCGGTCCTCGCGCCGGGTGTGCGAGCGTCGTCAGACCCCGCGCAGCTGCTTGAACATGGGGCAGTCGAAGGGGTCGCGCGCGGACAGGCCCACGCGGTTGAGGTAGCGGACCACGATGCCGTAGGACTGCGCCAGGCTCGTCTCCGTGTACGGGAGGCCGAGGTTCGCGCAGTGCTCGCGCACGATCTCGCGCGCCCGCGCGAGGTGCGGCCGGGGCATGCTCGGGAAGAGGTGGTGCTCGATCTGGAAGTTGAGCCCGCCCATGAGGATGTTCATCCACCAGCCGCCACGGATGTTGCGCGACGTGAGGACCTGCTTCGAGAGGAAGTCGATCTTGGCGTCCTCGGGGATGATCGCCATGCCCTTGTGGTTCGGCGCGAACGACGCACCCATGTAGACGCCGAAGACGGCGAGCTGGACGCCGAGGAACGCGAACGCCATGCCGAGCGGCAGGAACCAGAAGATCGCGCCGGCGTAGAGCGACAGGCGCAGCGTGATCGTCACGAGCTCGGTCACCCGCACACGGAGGTTGCCACGGGCTCTCCCGCCGGCGACGAGCGAGCGGAAGGCCTGGACGTGCAGGTTGATGCCCTCGAGCGTGAGCAGGGGGAAGAACAGCCAGCCCTGGTACCGGTTGATCAGGGCGTTGAAGCCCTTCGCCGCGGCCGCGTCGTCGTCGAGGAAGACGACGACGTCCGGCGCGATGTCCGGGTCCTTGCCGCGCTGGTTGGGGTTCGCGTGGTGGCGCGTGTGCTTGTTCATCCACCAGGAGTGGCTGATGCCGACGACGCCGTTCGCGAGCACGCGTCCGAGGCGGTCGTTCGACGGCCCGGAGGTGAAGACCTGGCGGTGCGACGCCTCGTGCGCGATGAAGGCGAACTGCGTGAGGATCAGGCCGAGCGCGCCGGCGATCAACAGCTGGAACCAGGAGTCGCCGAGCAGGACGAAGCCGGCGACGGCCCCGCCGAGCGCCAGCGTGAGCACGGCGAGCATCCACAGGTAGTAGGCGTGCGTCCGCTGCAGGAGGCCCGCGTCGCGCACCGTGCGCGAGAGCGCGCTGTACGTGCTCGTCACGGCGCCGGGACCGTCGGTGCGGGGGCGGGTGGCCCGGAAACCCGGGCGCACTGCGGCTGAGGTCATCGAGTCCTCGCAGGGGTGTCGGTGTCGACTTCCCAGCCGCGAAGGTGAGCAGGTGCTCGTGGTGCAGATCACCACACCCTACGGGACCGTAGGTTGTGTGCGCGAGCAGGGTGCGTGAAGAAGCCGCGCAGGACCGTCGCCCGGGCTCAGTCGCGTCCAGGCGCCGCCCCGCGGCGTCAGGCCGCGAAGCGGAACGTGTGGCGGTACTCCGTCGGCGTGATCCCCACCGCCCGTCGGAAGTGGTGGCGCAGCAGCGCGGCGGACCCGAAACCGCAGCGACGCGCGACCTCCTCGAGGTCGAGCCGCGTCTCCTCGAGCAGCGACTGCGCGTGCGCGACGCGCTGCGACGTGAGCCACGCGAGCGGCGTCGTACCGGTCTGCGCGACGAAGGCGCGCGCGAACGTGCGCTCCGACGTCTGGGCGCGGCGGGCGAGGTCGCGCACGGCGAGGGGCTCGTCCAGGTGCTCGTTCATCCAGTCGAGCAGCTCGGCGAACGAGTCCTCGTCGCACTCGGGCACGGGGCGCTCGATGAACTGGCGCTGCCCGCCGTCGCGCTGTGGCGGTACGACCATGCGCCGCGCGATGACGTTCGCGACCCGGGGGCCGAGCTCGCGGCGCACGAGGTGCAGGCACGCGTCGATCCCCGCCGCCGTCCCCGCGCTCGTGATGAGGTTCCCGTCGTCGACGAACAGCACGTCGGGGTCGATGTGCAGGCTCGGGTGCCGACGGCGCAGCTCGCCCGCGTGCATCCAGTGCGTCGTGACGCGGCGACCGTCGATCACGCCGGCCGCCGCCAGGACGAAGACCCCCGAGCACACGCTGAGCAGCAGGGCGCCGCGCGCGGACGCGCGGCGCACCGCGTCGAGCACCTCCGGTGGGTAGGAGGACCCGATGCGGATCGCCGGGACGACGACGAGGTCGGCGTCGTCGGTCGCGTCGAGACCGTGGTCAGGGACGACGGACGCCCCGACCGACGTGCGCACGCGCTCTCCGGCCACCGGTCCGCACACCCGGAAGTCGAAGCCCGGGACGCCGTCCTCGGTGCGGTCGAGGCCGAACACCTCGCACACGACGCCGAACTCGAAGGGGGCCAGACCGTCGCTCACGACGGCCGCGACGGAGCGCAACATGCTGCGACGCTACGCCGATGGCGGGATCTTGTCGAGAGGTGTCAGTCCTGCCACTCGTCCTGTCCGTCGCCGGCCGCGAGGGTAGGGGCATGGACATCTTCTGGGGAGTGGTGGCACTTGTGGTGGTCGTCGGATCGACGGCCGCAGCGCTCGCGGCGCGCCGCGAGGACCCGACCCGGCCGTGGTTCCCGGCAGGGTCCGACGGCGCGTGGCCGGGCGCCCGCGACGCGCGCCTCCACGGCGAGCGCTGGGAGCGCGACGCGCGGCGTCTCGAGTCCGACCTGAGGGCGGCGTCGCGACCTGCCGAGGGCTCGGGCGCGCGCGTCGACCCGCACGACGTGGCGGCCGAGCTCGTGCTGCGTCGCGTGCTCCCGAACCGCGCGCCGCGGGACGTGCAGGGCACGCCCGCGGCGGCGCGGACCGGCCGACGGGCACGGCTCGACTCCTGACCGTGGCCCGCGGCAGCACGCACGACGGCCCGGACCTCGAGGAGGTCCGGGCCGTCGTCGGGGGCGGGGCGTCAGATCATGCGCGCGAGCCGACCGAGTCGACGCCGCCGCCGAGCTGCGGGTCGAGGCCCTCGAGCTCCTGGGCCTCCCAGGGGGCCTGGCCGAGGCTCGGGATCATCCGCGCGAGCTCGGGGCGCCACGCGGTGAAGCGTGCGGGGAAGCAGCGCTCGAGCAGGTCGATCATCGCCGGGACCGCGGTCGACGCGCCCGGCGAGGCGCCGAGCAGGCCGGCGATCGTGCCGTCCGCGGCCGCGATGACCTCGGTGCCGAACTCGAGGACGCCCTTGCCGTCCTTGTCCTTCTTGATGACCTGGACGCGCTGGCCGGCGGTGATGGTCTCCCAGTCCTTGGGGTGGGCCGTCGGCATGAATGCCTGGAGGGCGGTGAACTTGGTCTCCGGGCTCGCGACGAGCTGGCCCACGAGGTACTGGGTGAGGTCCATGTTCTTGAGCCCGGCGCCGAGCATCGAGCCGATGTTGTGCAGCCGCAACGACGTGACCAGCCCGAGGTACTTCCCCTTCTTGAGGAACTTGGGGCTGAACCCCGCGTACGGGCCGAACATGAGGTACGTCCTGCCCTCGACGACGCGCGTGTCCAGGTGCGGGACGGACATGGGCGGCGAGCCGACGTCGGCCTTGCCGTAGACCTTGGCCTGGTGCTGCGCGACGAGCTCGGGGCTGTCGGTGCGCAGGAACTCGCCGCTGATCGGGAAGCCGCCGTAGCCCTTGGCCTCCGGGATCCCGGCCGCCTGGAGCAGGGGCAGCGCGCCGCCGCCCGCGCCGACGAAGACGAAGCGCGCCTCGACGGTCGAGCGGCGCTTCGGGGCGTTCCACGAACGGTCCTTCACCGTGAGGCGCCAGCGCCCGTCCTTGGTCTTCTTGAGGTTCTTCACCTCGTGCTCGAGGTAGAGCTGCGTGCCGCCCGCGACGAGGTGGTCCACGAGCTGCTGGGTCAGGGCGCCGAAGTCGACGTCCGTCCCGCTCGTCGCGCGCGTCGCGGCGACGGGCTCGTCACCGTCGCGCTCGGCGACGAGGAGGGGTGCCCACCCGGCGATCACGGCGGGGTCGTCGCTGAACTCGAGCTCGCTGAACAGCGGGTGCTGCCGCAGCGTCTCGAACCGGCGGCGCAGGTAGTCGACGTTCTCCGCGCCGCGCACGAACGTCATGTGCGGGGTCCGGGAGATGAAGCTCGCGGGCTGCGGGAGCGCGCCCGTCGTGAGCAGGTGGTGCCAGAACTCGCGCGACACCTCGAACTGCTCGTTGATCGTCACCGCCTTGGTGATGTCGATCGAGCCGTCGGGCTTCTCCGGCGTGTAGTTGAGCTCGCACAGGGCCGCATGGCCCGTCCCGGCGTTGTTCCAGGGGTTCGACGACTCCTGCGCCACGGCGTCCAGACGCTCGTAGATCCGGATCTTCCACGTGGGCTCCAGGACCTTCAGCAGAGCCCCCAGGGTGGCGCTCATGATGCCACCGCCGATGAGGGCTACGTCGATCTGGTCTGCGTTGCTTGCGGGGTTGCTCGCTCGACTCGACACCCTCCGATCCTACGCTTGTGAAAGAGTGCACTAAGTGTGCGGTGCGTCACGGGCGTGCGTCACATTCCTCCGGGACGAATGTCCCGAGCACCCCGGGTCGGACCTCCCGCGCGCCCACGTAGAGGCCCGGTCCCCCGAGGTAGAGCCGTGGTAGCGCGAGGTAGAGCCGTGGTCCGTCGAGGTAGAGCCGTGGTTCGCCGAGGTAGAGGCGTGGTCACCCTGCCCGACGGCGGTCGGTCGCCCTGGGTGTCGGGGTGGGTGGGGGCGCCGCGTCTTCCGTCCGCCAGGCCGCCACGACGCGGCGCCCCCACCCACCCCTCCTGGTGTCGACTCACCGTTGGTCGGTGGTCGCCAGGGCGGGCAGTGCCCGCGGTGCCCGGTCGTTGCCGCACCTCACCTCCGGAGCAGGCGAGCGGTCCGGGGCGTGACCAGGCCTCTACCTCGCGCAACCACGGCTCTACCTCGCGCGACCAGGCCTCTACCTCGGGGGACCGGGGCTCTACCTCGGGGGACCGGGGCTCTACC
>CAZFUQ010000046.1:16546-20005 GCA_964521905.1 uncultured Cellulosimicrobium sp. | reverse complement strand
CCACGACGTACGACATCGCCCGGTCGGCGACGGACGGGGAGAGGATCATCGCGCCGTCGGCCACCGCGCGGACGGCGCGCTCGACCTCCGCGGGGCTCGCGGACTTCACGAGGAACCCGCGGGCACCCGCGCGCACCGCGGCGACGACGGCGTCGTCGTCCTCGTGCATCGTCACGACGAGCACGCGCGCGCCCGGGTCCGTGCGGACGAGGTCGCGCGTCACGTCGACGCCCGAGCCGTCGCCGAGGTCGAGGTCCATGAGCACGACGTCGGCCCGCACCTCGACGCCGCGCACCTCCTCCGCGGTCGTCGTGGTCGGGGCGGCCGCGTCCGCGGCCTCCCGGGTCGGGGCGAGCCCGAGCAGCGTCCGCGCGTCGGCGGCGGACGCCGCGTGGGCGACGACGCGGACACCGTCGAACGAGTCGAGCAGCGCCGCCATCCCCAGCCGGAAGACCGGGTGGTCGTCGACCACGACCACCCGGACCTCGCCGCCCGTGCTCACGGGACGACCGCCCCGGCAGGGACGAGCGGGAGGCTCGCCCGCACGCGGGTGCCCGGGCGGTCGCCGTCGGGCCGGACCGCGGTGACCTCCAGCCGTCCGCCGAGCTCGTCCGCGCGCTCGCGCAGCGACCGCGACCCGACGCCGCGGGTCGCGGCGGGCGCGATCCCGCGCCCGTCGTCCTCGCACGTGACGACGACGCAGCCCTCGACGAGCCGGACGGTCAGGCGGCACTCGTCGGACCCGGAGTGCCGGGCTGCGTTGACCACGCTCTCGCTCGCGATCGCGTAGGCCGCGGCGGCGACCCGGGGGTCGAGGCCGTCGCACGGGTCGCACCGTACGTCCACGACGAACCCGCCGAGCGCCTGTCGGCCGGCGAGCTCCCCGAGCGCGACCTCGAGGCCGTGCTCGTCGAGCGACGGCGGCAGGAGGCTGCGGGACAGGGCGCGCACGTCCTCGACGCGCTGCGCCACCTCGGCCCCGAGCGCGTCGAGCACCGCCGCGGCGGCCGCGGGGTCGGTCTCGAGCGTGTTGCGCGCGCCCTGCAGGCCCAGGCGCAGGCCACCCAGCCAGGGCCCGACGCCGTCGTGCAGCTCGCGCCGGATGACGCGTCGTTCGGCGAGCCGTGCCCGGGTCGTCGCGTCGCGGGCCTCCTCGAGCTCGCGCGCGCCCCGGGCGAGCGCGAGACCCGCGCCGAGGACGGGCAGGAGCTGGTCGAGCGCATCGCGCGTCCGGGCGTCGAGGCGCTCGCCGGCGCGCGCGACGACGTGGACGCGGCCGAGCACCCGCCCGCCGTGCTCGACGGGGACCGAGACGGTCTGCCCGCTCGTGCGGCCGGTCGGTCCGGACCACGCGGTCCCGGCGGCGACGTCGACCACGAGGGCACCGGGGGCCGTCGGGTCGGCGGAGGACCGTTCGATCGTCACGCTCTCGAGACGTAGCGCCTCGCGCACCCCGACGGCGAGGCTCACGACGAGGTCGTCGGCGGTCGTGGCCGCGGACAGGTGCCGGCCGACGCTCAGCGCGGCCCGGCCCGGGTCGTTCCCCTCCCCGTACACGAGGACGCGGACCCGGTGGCGCAGCCACGTGTGCAGGGGCTGCACCGCGAGCGCGACCCCGACGGCCGCGATCACCTGCGCGGCGGGGCCGTCCACGACGGCCGTCGCGACGACGACCACGACCGCGTAGACGAGCGCGAGCCCGACGGCGAGCATCGCGGCGACGGTCGCGCGCGACAGGACGAGGTCGATGCCCCACAGCCGGTTGCGCAGGACGCACACGAGGATCGCGGCCGGGAACAGCGCCTGGCACGCGAGGTGCGTGAGCGGCAGCGCGAGCAGCACGTCGGGGCTCGCCCACGTCGCGAGCAGCGGGAGGAACGACAGCGCCATGAGCGCCGTGCCGAGCGCGAGCAGCCCGAGGCCGCGGCGCTCGTCGACCGGTCCGCGCCGCCAGCGCCACGTCGTCGCGGTGGCGGTGACGAGCCCCATGACGACGACGCCGACGATCGCCGGGCGCGGGTCCTCGAGCGGCGCGAGGAGGAAGAACGCGATGGACGCGACGCCGCCCGCCACGCCGCACCACGCGCCGACCCCGAGCCGCCCGCCCCGCACGAACCAGGGCACGAGCACGAACAGGCCGATCGTGCCGGGCACCCACGCCCACCCGTACGCGTCCGCGAGCGGCTCGAGCGGCGGCAGGCCGGGGTGGGTCGACGCGTAGCTGCGCCACCCGCCGCCGAGCGCCGCGACGCCGCCACCGATCGCGGCGAGCGCGACGAGCCACCCCACGACGTGCGGCCGCCGCACGAGGACCACCGCGGCGACGGTCCCGTAGACGAGCGCGACCGTCGCGTCGACGACGACGAACAGCAGGTCGCCGAGGAGCAGGGGTACGCCCGAGGTGAGCTGGAGCGCGAGCGCGGACACGCCGAGCACCCAGGCGAGGACGCCGATCGTCCAGCCCGTTCGGGGCATCCCGGCGCGGCCGGGGCCGGGGTCGGCCACGGGCCTACGGTAGGGCCGCGGGACCCGTGGCGAGAAGGGCCCGGGCGGGAGATCACCCGGTGCCCGACGACGCGGCCCGGCCGGGCGTCGTCGGGCACCGGGGTGGTGGGTCCCGGGGGCGGTGGGCGCGCTCAGCGCCGGTCCCCGAGCGCGAAGCCGAGAGCGGTGACGATCAGCCACAGCGGGCCGACGAACCCGGCCATGTACTGCAGCGGCGAGACGCCCGCGACGAGCGCGAGGCCGCCGAGCACGAGGCCGACGACGCCGATCCAGCGCGGCGCGGACGCGTGGCGCAGCGCCGCGACGGCGAGCGCGACGCCCGAGACGCCTGCGCCGACCCAGAGCCACGGGATGGTCGCGACCCAGTCGGCGTAGAACGCGCCGGACTCCGGGACGATCATGCCGGGCTCGGCGAGGCCGAACATGAACTGCGTGTCGAGGCCCGAGCCGAGCAGACCGGCCACCGAGACCAGCACGAGGCCCCAGCCCGCGACGGTCGGCAGGAGCGAGCCGGCGGGCGCCTGGGCGTCGAGGCGGCGCTTGAGGCCCGCGGCGAAGACGAGGACGAGGAGCGCGCACGCGATCGTCGCGGTGTGGAAGACGACCTGCGTCGCTCCGCGGCCGGCCAGGTCGGCGACGATCGCGTCCGGGTCGCCGGCCGTCTCCTCCCAGCCGGCGCCGAACGCCATCGAGGCCTGGATCGAGACGAGGCCGAGCACGCCGGCGGCGACGCCGGTCCAGGCCCACGCGCGCGGCGTGGCGGCGCGTGCGCGGCGGGCGGGTTCGCCGGCGAGCGGCGACGGGGCGGTGAGCGAGCTGTCCTGCATGGGACGGTCCTTCCGTCGGTGGCCGCACGTCCGCGACCGGGGTCGGCCACACGTCGTGGCGACCCCGAGAGCGTGGGCGGGGAGGCGTCCCGGGCCCCAGGGGCACGCGTCCCGACCTGCCGGGAGG
>CAZFUQ010000046.1:6513-16446 GCA_964521905.1 uncultured Cellulosimicrobium sp. | reverse complement strand
GTGGGCGGGGAGGCGTCCCGGGCCCCAGGGGCACGCGTCCCGACCTGCCGGGAGGAACCGGCAAGGCCGGTGACCATGTCAGGCGGCGCCAGCTCTCGCCCCTCGTAGCACTGCGTGATCGACTCGGCTCGTCGTTCGCCGCCGGGATCGCCTTCCACACAGGCGGGGCCGGCTACGAGGCCGACGACCGGATCCACGTCCTCCCGATCGAGCGACTCTGGACCTGACACGGGCGACGCGGCTGAAGTGCCCAGGCAGCTGGGTCGGCGCCCCGGATGCCGGGTCGGTGAGCCAGTGCCATGCTCCGAGCATGTCGACACCCAAGCCTGCGACAGCCGCGATCGTCGCGCAGAACACCGCGCTCCGTCAGTCGCTCCCCTTCTCGGACACCCAGGACTTCGACGACGCGTCCCGCGGGCTGGTCGCACGGCGTGCGCCGGGCGCCGTGACGGCGGAGGACGGCCGTGTCGTGTGGGACGACGACACGTACGCGTTCCTCGAGGGCGATGCGCCCGACACGGTGAACCCGAGCCTGTGGCGCCAGTCGAAGCTCGTCGCCGAGCAGGGCCTGTTCGAGATCGTCGAGGGCATCTACCAGGCTCGCGGCTTCGACCTGTCGAACGTCACCTTCATCGAGGGCACGACCGGCGTGATCGTCCTCGACCCGTTGATCTCGACGGAGACCGCGGCGGCAGCGATCGCGCTGTACCGCGAGCACCGCGGCGACCGGCCCGTCACCGGGATCATCTACACGCACTCCCACGTCGACCACTTCGGCGGGGTCAAGGGCGTCACGTCGCAGGAGGACGTGGACGCCGGGCGCGTGCCTGTGCTTGCGCCGGAGGGCTTCACCGAGCACGCGGTCGCGGAGAACGTGTACGCGGGGACGGCCATGTCGCGCCGCGCGGGCTACATGTACGGGGCCGCGCTCGCGCGCGGGCCTCGGGCTCAGGTCGGTGCCGGGCTCGGTCAGACGACGTCGACCGGGACGGTCACGCTCATCCCGCCCACCCTGTTCGTCACGACGACCGGGCAGGAGGAGACGGTCGACGGCGTCCGGATGGTCTTCCAGATGGCACCCGACACCGAGGCCCCGTCGGAGATGCTCGTCTGGTTCCCCGACCACCACGCCCTGTGCGCCGCAGAGGACGCCACCCACACGCTGCACAACCTCCTCACGCTGCGCGGCGCCGTCGTGCGCGACCCGCACGTCTGGGCGCACTACCTCACCGAGTCGATCGACCTGTTCGGCGGCGAGGTCGAGGTGGTGTTCGCGTCGCACCACTGGCCGACGTGGGGCAACGAGCGCATCGTCGAGTACCTCTCGCTCCAGCGCGACCTCTACGCGTACCTGCACGACCAGACGCTGCGGCTGCTGAACCAGGGGCTGACGGGGCCGGAGATCGCCGAGCAGATCGCCCTCCCGCCCGCGCTGGAGAACGCCTGGCACGCGCGCGGCTACTACGGCTCGGTGAGTCACAACGTGAAGGCGATCTACCAGCGGTACATGGGCTGGTTCGACGGCAACCCCGCACACCTCTGGGAGCACCCGCCGGTCGAGCGTGCGAAGCGGTACGTCGACCTCGGTGGCGGGGCGGACGCCGTCGTCGAGAAGGCCCGTGCGGCCTTCGACACCGGGGACCTCCGCTGGGCCGCGGAGGTCCTCAACCACGTGGTGTTCGCGGACGAGTCGCACTCCGAGGCCCGCGAGCTGCTCGCCGACACGTACGAGCAGCTCGGGTACGGAGCCGAGAACGGCACGTGGCGCAGCTTCTACCTCTCCGGCGCGACCGAGCTGCGTGACGGACCCTTCGGGACGCCGACCCAGACGTCGGCACCCGACGTCCTCGCCGCGCTCACGCCGCCCATGCTGTTCGACGCGCTCGCCGTCCAGGTCGACGGGCCGCGGGCGTGGGACGAGAACCTGTCCGTCGACGTCGTGCTGACGGACGCCGACGAGCGCTACCGCCTCAGGCTGCGCAACGGCGCGCTGACCTACAGCGCCGCGCCACAGCCCGGTGACGCCGACACCACCCTCACGACGACGCGAGGAGCGCTGCCGGTGCTCGCGTCAGGTGCCGTGACACCGGAGGCACTCGCGCGGGCCGGTATCGCGGTGACGGGAGACGTGAGCGCACTCGTCCGCCTCACTGCGGTCCTCGACCCGGGCGACCCGGACTTCGCGATCGTCACTCCCTGAGCGAGCGCTGACGTCGTGAAGCTCTCTTCGCCCGGCAGGGGTTGCGGAACGTGCGGGGGCGGTGGACCGTTACGGCATGATCCGGTTCCTGCTCCGTTTCGCCATCAACGTCGTGCTCGCGGCGCTGGGCCTCCTCGTCGCGTCGAGCGTGCTCGACGGCGTCTCGGTGCAGGCGTCGGGCTTCGCCGTCGCCGTGCTGATCTTCGCCGTCGCCCAGGCGATCCTCGCGCCGTTCGTCTTCAACGTGGCCCGGAAGTACGCGTCGGCCGTGCTGGGCGGGATCGGGCTGGTCTCGACCTTCCTCGCCCTGTGGATCGCCACGCTCGTCGGGAACAGCCTCACGATCTCGGGTACGTCGACGTGGATCGCGACGACGGTGATCGTCTGGCTGGTCTCCGCGCTCGGTGGGTGGTTCCTCGGATGGCTCGTCATCACCCGGTGGTGGGACCGCCGACAGGAGGCGAAGAAGATCCGCTCCGCCACGACGAAGGACTGACCGCCGTCAGGAGCCGACGAGGGCCGAGAGACCTTTCCGGAGCTGCAGCACCGCGATGACGATCACGAAGCCGAGTCAGAGGACAGCGCGAGGCCGACGCGCCAAGGGGTCGTGCGGGGAGGTCATGGTCGTCGGCGCGGGCGGTTGTCCCAGCGGTGGACCAGGCTTGGCGGATGAGGCGTCGGGTGATGATGATCGCGGCGACCAGCGCGTTGAAGGCTCCGGTGGCACCTGCAACGGGTCCTTCGCCATCGTCGCCACGACGTCGAACGTCGGCGCCAGCGTGGCCCGTGGCTCGGCGCCCGGAAGACGTACGGCATTCACCAGGGTCACAGCTCGGCGGTCGGGTCGATCTACTCCAAGATCGGCTACCGCCCGAACGGATGGGCGATCTACACCGGATGAAGACTCGACGTGCAGGTGTGCTCGGGGTCGCGCTGCTGGTCGCCGCAGTCTCGAGCGGCTGCGGTGGTGAGGCTCCCGAGAGGCCGACCCCGACCGGTCCGGAGTCGTTCGCGTACTACACGAACTACACCGAGGGCGGCGACGGTGCTGGCCTGGACGGCACGCTTGAGGAGGTCGACGGGTGCCTCGTGGCGGATCGCGGCGGCCAGTCCGTCATCCCGGCATTCCCGTTCGGTCAAGCGTCCTGGGACGGTGAGGAACTCACGCTCGCGTCCTTCGGGCCCGACGGCGAGCGCGACGGGCAGGTCGTTGCTCCCGGGGAGGAGATCCACCTCGGCGGCGGGTTCCGCGACAACATGGATGGGCTCGACGGCGTGACCCCTCCCGGGTGCCCAGAAGGAGCCGAGTACTTCCTCGTCTTCGCCTACCCCCGATCGCTGGTGAGTAGCCGGTAGGAGGGGCGTCGCACGGATCCGTGCGACGCCCCTCTGCACGCGCGGCACCACCCGTGCGAGCCCACCGGCCGCCCGTCGACCGGTGGAATTCGGGATCCTGAGCCGATGGGTACTGACTACGACGCGCTCTCGGAGTGGGCCGAGTCCGATGCGCCGCGCGTCGGGCGCGGGAAGCGGGTGCTGCGGGGTGAGGAGGGGCGGGCGCTCCTGCGCAAGGTCCAGGCCGAGCCGGGCCCTGAGGATGCCGTGCCGTGAGCGCCGGCCAGGTGATGCAGGGAGTGTGGCTCGGGGTCTGGTTGGTGATGATGCTCGTCGCGTGGGTGCAGATCCAGCGCTGACGAGCGCGGGTCGCCCGCGGGTGCTGGGCGACCCGCACCGCCGCTGCCGTTCGCTTCTGGGACGGCGCGAGCGAGCTCCCGGTCGGGGAGGACGTCTGCAGACGTGCCTGCGGGCGTAGAGAGGCCGCTGGTCTACTGCGGGATCCAGGTCTGGGTCTCCGGGTCCCACGTGCAGTCCTTGGGCCTGTCGGGCGGGACGAGGACTGGGTTCAGGAAGGCGCGGACGAGGCGGACGGCGTCGTCGAGCCCGAGGTCCGCGCAGTGTGACGTGGCCTTCGCCAGCTCTGGGTAGAGGTTGTTCCAGCCGGCGGGCGGGCTGAAGTCCGTTCGTGGGGGTAGGCCGCGGTGGTGGCGTTCGGATGCGATCGCGGCGCGCAGCGCGTGCAGCCTCAACCTCTCGGTCCGGGCGATCACGACCAGGTCGACGAGATCGCGGACCCTGCTCGACGGGAGCCCGCTGGTGTAGGTGGCCTCGGTTGCGCAGACCTTGTCCGCGACATGGTCGACGACCGGGTACAGGCGCACGGTCGGTGCGGGGATCCCGAGGACGTTGACGGCGCTCGGGGCTGGCCGCTCGTCGGGCTCGGCAGTCATGACGGACCCGACGACCAGGTCGATGTGGAACGTGTCGACCTTCTTCGTGCCGGCGAACGCTTCGATCCCGACCCGGATCCCGTCGACGTCCTGCTGCCCACCGGCCACGACGCGGGTCGTGGTGACCTGGAACTGGAGCTGGTCGCCACGGTCGAGCGTGACCGCCGTGCGCAGCTGCTCGACGGCGTCGGCCAGGGTGCCGTGCTCGTGGAGCAGGTCGACGTCTCTGCTGTGACGGGCGTCGGCGTCGCGTACGAGCAATGCGGTGCCTCCCTTGAGGACCCAGGGGGAGTCGGGGTCGGCGAAGACGCGATCGAGGACGCGGGCGTAGAGGTACTCGCGCAGCATCGCGGTGCTGGGTCGACCGGTGGTCTTGGCGACGGTTCGTGCTGTGTCTACGGTGGCCCGCCACATCGCACGTGGGTTGGGGTAGGTCGGGCTGGTCACGCGTCGTCATCCTCTCCCTCGTCGGCGATCGCAGCGGCGATGCCCGCGATGCGGGCTGCGGACCAGGCCTTCTCGGTGTCCGGCGAGGTGAACCACTTCCCGACCGCATCGGGTGGGACGGCGGCGCGTGCCCACTCGTGTGCCGGCATCGGCTCGATGAGCTTGGTGACGGTCTCGGCGACCTTCGTGAGACCGAGGTCGACCTTCGGCGTGAGCATGACGTCCTTCCAGGCCGAGGTGGCGGCGACGTCCGTGAGCGCGGCCCAGTTCGCGAGGTCCGGGGTGATGAGGGTCTTGATGGCGCTGCCGGCGTCGCCGATCTTCGTGATCTCGTCGAGGACGCCGGCGGTGGCGAACCATGCGAGTCGGCGCCCGGCGTCGGTGCGCGCGACGGCACGCTCGAGACTCTCGGGATCCAGGCCCGCGGCGACGACGAGCTCGCTGAGCGTGGCGGGACCGTCCTCGCCGAGACGGCGGTCGAGTGCGTCGCGCACGTCGCGCGGTGTGGCGAGGCCGTTGGTGATCGTCTCGCGCAGGATGGTTCCGACGTGGTCACGGTCGTTGCCGGCGGCAGTGAGGTCGGCGATCGTCCGGGCCGCCGTCGTGACGGGCAGACCCTCGATGCGCGTGACGTCGACGGGTTCGAGCGACGCCCGATGGGTGCGCAGCTCGGGACGGCGAGATCGATGCCGCTGGGGGAGGGTGACCTCGACGTAGTCGTCGAGGAGGTCGCCGATCCCGTGCAGGGCGGCCGCGGTGGCATGGGAGAGGACGCCCGCGGTAGGGAGGTCGGCGAGGCGTTCGTGGACGGGGCGGGCGGGATCGAGCGCGAGCCACAGGGCGCGGGTCTCGACGAGAGGGTCGGTGGCGGCCGCGGGCGTGGCGTAGACGCCGTGGGTGACCCGCTCGAGCTCGCCGGCGCTGGTCATGCGGACGAGGAGCATCTTGCTCACGCCGGCGGTGGCTGCCTGCGAGGTGGTGATGAGTCCCCACTGGTCGGCTGCGATCTGCGCGATCTGGGCGCGCGACTTCTGGCCTGCCATGGCGCAATAGTAACAGTCATCGTTACTTTTGAACCGTCCCGTACTTCTTGACCTCCCAGGGGTGGCGCGAAAGTAACCTACAGAGTTACTTTCGCGCCATTCACACCATCGCTAGGCGCGAGCGAGGTCGCGCAGATCGCTCCACGAGATGACCGACGGGGCGTCGATGCGAATCGCCCGCAGGAACGCGTCAAGGGGCGGTCGGAGCGGACCTCGTCGGTGATCGTGCCGGGGTCGCCGTAGTTGATCAGCCCGAGCGGGCGGAGGCCGAGGACGAGCTGGCCCATGGTGCTACTCCGCCGCGTCGGCGACGTCCGGTGTGCCGGTGGCCTCCGCGGCGATCGCCGCGTCGACGTCCGGGTAGATGCGGGGCCGTTCGTCCGGCCCGACGGCGGCGCGCAGCTCGTCACGGACCTGGCCGACGTTCCGGGCGAGGACGAGCGTGGCACCCTCGCGCGAGACGTCGGTCCGCAGCGTCGCGAGCATCTCGGCGGCATCGACGTCGATGAACGGGACGGTCTCCGTGTCGAGCACGACGAGGCGCGGGGACGTCGCGGTGACGAGGTCGCGCACGCGGTTGCGGACGGCGTCGGCGTTCGCGAAGAACAGCCCCGACTCGGGGCGCACGACGAGCACGCCGGGGACCGGCGTCCCGCCGTCCTTCGCAAGCACCGCGCGCCGGTCGGCGTCGACCCACAGCCCGTGGGAGCTGCGGACCAGGGTCGCGACGTGCGGCCGGGAGACCCGCGCGAGGAGCAGGAACAGGGAGAGCAGCACCCCGATGACGAGGCCGGGCAGGGTGTCGAGGACGAGCACCCCGACGGTGGTCGCCGTCGCGGCGTAGAAGTCGTTGCGCGCCGCGTTGCCGTACAGGCGTCGCATCGTGGGGGTCTGCAGGTCGTAGAGCCGGCGCAGCGAGCGGACGTCGACGAGCTCGATCACGGCCGCGATGACGACGGCGGCGAGCGTCGCCTCGGGCAGCGACTCGAACACCGGGGTGAGGAAGAGGAGCGTGAGGACGACGAGGACCGCGGCGGTGAGACCGGAGACCTGGGTCTTTGCGCCCGCGCCGCCGTTGACGGCCGTCTTCGACAGGCTGCCGTTGACGACCATCCCGGACGCGAGGCCGGACCCGAGGTTGGCCGCGCCCATGCCGATCAGCTCGCGGTTCGGGTCGATGTCGTACCCCTCGCGCGCGGCGTACGTCTTCGCCGCGCCGAGCGCCTCGGCGAACCCGACGAGCATGACGCCCGCCGCCGGACCGACGAGCGCGGTGTAGTCGGACCAGTCCATGTCCGGAAACCCGAGGGCGGGGAGCCCGGCCTCGATGGGCCCGACGATCTCCACCCCGTCGTCGTCGAGCGACAGCGCGAGGATCGCGACGATCCCGATGACGACGGCGACGAGCGAGCCAGGGACCTCGGGCGCCCAGCGCTTGAGGGCGAGCAGCGCCACGAGCGTGCCCAGGCCCAGCACGACCGTCGTGCCGTTCGCGGTCCCGAGCGCCGTGAGGATCGCCCACGCCTTCTCGAAGAAGTTGCCGTCGCCCTTCTCGACGCCGAGCAGCGCCGGCACCTGGCCGATGACGATGACGAGCGCCATGCCGACGATGAATCCCTTGAGCACGGGCTCCGAGATGAAGGACGCGACGAACCCGAGTCGCGCGATCCCCGCGACGAGGCAGAGCACACCCGTGACGAGGGCGACGCCCGTCGTGAGCGCGACGAAGAACTGGGCGTCACCGGGCGCGAACACGGCGACCACGCTCGCGGAGAGGGCCGCGGTCGCCGACATGGGCCCGACGACGAGGTGGCGCGAGCTGCCGAACGCGGCGTACAGGATCAGCGAGGGGACCGCGGCATACAGACCGACGACGGGTGAGACGCCCGCGATCGTCGCGTACGCGAGCGACTCGGGCACGAGCACCGCCCACACCGTGAGGCCCGCGATCAGGTCTCCTCGGAGCCAGGCCTTCTGGTACCCGCGGAGCGATCCGAAGAGCAGCGGTGCCCGGCGGCGAGGTGGTGCGGTCGACCTCGGTCCTGGCATGGCCTTTCCCCCGCTCGCTCGGCGACGTCCCGTGACGATCATTCCGTCACGTCGGCGGAGCGCCACCGGAGCGCAGCGGTCTCTCTCGCCGTGCGCCACCTCGCACCCGGGGATACGTTCGGTGCGACTCGGGCGCGGCGCGCCGAGGAACGACTCCCGGAACCGAGAGGTCTGACATGGCAACGCTCACCGTGTGGAAGTTCGACACCCCCGACGGCGCGCAGCGCGCCGAGGACGCGCTCGAGGCTCTGCAGAAGCAGGAGCTCATCCAGGTCCAGGACGCGGCGACCGTGTCCTGGGAGGAGGGCAAGAAGAAGCCGAAGACCCGGCAGGGCAACAGCACGACGGCGATCGGTGCTCTCGGCGGGACGTTCTGGGGTCTGCTGTTCGGCCTGATCTTCTTCGTCCCGCTGCTCGGGGCGGCGATCGGCGCGGCCAGCGGCGCGATCGCCGGTGCGCTCACCGACGTCGGCATCGACGACGACTTCATCGACTCGGTGCGGAGCAAGGTCACGCCGGGGACGTCCGCGCTGTTCGTCCTCACGTCGGGCGCGGTCGTGGACCGGGTCCACGAGGCGCTGCAGGCGCAGGGCATCCACGGCGAGCTCGTCCAGACCAACCTCTCGGCGGACGAGGAGGCCAAGCTCCGCGCGACCTTCGAGGAGAACGTCTGAGCAGGACGCACTCTCGCTCCACGGACAGACTCACGACGGAGGCCGCATGGGCGCCGCGATCGGGCAGTCCCTCCCGGTCGCGGTAGGGGTGCTGATCAGCCCGCTGCCGATCGTCGCCGTCGTGCTCATGCTCGTCAGCGGGCGAGCCAGGGCGAACGCCTTCTCCTTCCTCGCCGGCTGGTTCGTCGCCGTCGGCGCGGTGACGCTCGTCGTCGCACTGCTCGCGGGCGCGGCCACGCCGAGCGCGAGCGGGCCGCCGCCATGGACCGCGATCCTCAAGATCGTCCTCGGACTCCTGCTGCTCCTCCTCGCGTTGACGCAGTGGCGAGGTCGCCCGAAGGCCGGTACCGAGCCGCCCGCGCCGCGGTGGATGGCGGCGATCGACACGTTCACGCCCGTCAAGGCCGCCGGGCTCGCCGTCCTGCTCGGCGCCGTGAACCCGAAGAACCTGCTGCTCGTCGTCTCGGGCGGCGCGGCCATCGCGTCGGCGGCTCCAGGTGACACGAACGCCCAGGTCGTCGCGACCGTCGTGTTCGCGCTCGTCGCGAGCGCCGGCGTCGCGACGCCGGTCTTCATCTACCTCTTCATGGGCTCGCGGGCCGCCACGACGCTCGACGAGCTCAAGGCTTGGATGACCCACAACAACGCGGTCGTCATGGCCGTCCTCCTGCTCGTCCTCGGCGCCAAGATGCTCGGCGACGGCATCGCGATCCTCTGAGCCGAGCCGAGCCGAGCCGACGCCACGCTCGCTACTCGATGCCGTCGGCGTGGCGCTCGTCGACGGTGCGGGCGGCCTCGCGGGCGGCGTCCCGGTTCTTGCGACGCCGCCACGAGAGCCCCCCGTCCCCGCCCTTGCGGCGCGGCGCGGCGTCGTCACCGGCGTCCGGGTCGTGGAGCATGTGGGAGTCGATGAGCTCGTGCCGCTGGAGGTACGTGTTCGCGACCGCCTGGATCGTGGCGGCGATGGGCAGCGAGAGGAACGCGCCGAGCGCGCCGAACACCGCGCCGAACGCGAGCACGACGGCGAAGCTCACCGCCGGGTTCATCTCCAGCGCGCGCGCCGAGACCTTGGGCGAGAAGTAGAGGTTCTCGAGCTGCTGGTAGCCGATGATGAACGCGAGGACCCCGAGCGCCTGCGGCAGGCCCTGCGACGTGAGCGCGACGGCGACGGGGAGCGCGCCGCCGCGAACGTCGCCGCCCAACAAGTCGCCTCCCAACATAAAGGAGGGGAT
>CAZFUQ010000046.1:0-6503 GCA_964521905.1 uncultured Cellulosimicrobium sp. | reverse complement strand
GTCGGGACGAACTGCGACACGACGCCGGTGAACACCGCGAGCGGCAGCGCGTACGGCGTCTGGAGGATCGCGAGGAAGACGAACGTGAACACGCTCGACAGCGCCGCCAGGACGATGCGCGAGTTGATGAAGTCCGAGACCTTGACCTGCGTGATCTCCCACAGCCGCAGCACCTCCTCCTGGCGGTTCGGCGTGAGCCAGCGGCACACCGCAGCGCGGAACTTGGGTCCGGCCGCGAGCAGGTAGTAGGTGACGAGCAGGATCGTCAGGCTCGCGAAGATCCCGCCGACGATGGTCGTCGTGACGACGAGGGCGCCGGACGCGACGTCGTCGCCGAAGTCGCTGATCACCTGCCGGGCGAGGTCGTCGGAGTCGGGGATGACGACGTCGAACCGGTCCGCGACGAACTCCTGGATGCTCACGTAGAGGTCGGGGAGCGTCTGGACGAGCTGGAGGAGCTGCTGGACGAACAGGTTCCCGAACAGCGTGAGGACGACGAGGATCGCGACGAGGGAGCCGAGGAGCGCGACGGCCGCGGCCGCACCGCGCCGCCACCCGTGGCGCACGAGCCACACGACGATCGGCTCGAGCGCGAGCGCGACGAAGAACGCGATGAGGACGTTGACGCCCAGCGCCCTGAGCTGGCCCAGGGCGTACCACGCGAAGATGCCGACGAACACCGCGACGACCGCCATGACGAGCGCGCGCGGGACCCAGCGCGGAGGTCGCCGGGAGTCGTGCTGCACGGGCCGCGTGCCGTCGTCGGGCACGCCGGCCCAGGAGTCCCGGTCGGGGACGGGCGTCGTCATAGGTCGAACCTAGCGGCGCACCCGGGCCTGGCGTCCGCGGGCGCGCCGCCCCTACCGGATGCCGAGGGCGTCGACCGGTGCCACCATCGGATCAGGGTCTCGGCTCGTCCGAGGCGTTCTCCGAGGAGGACCGCATGGCACGTTCGTCGCAGGTCACCGCATGGGTCGGTTGGGTCTGGTTCGCCGGCATCGTGCTCGTCACCATCGGCTTCTTCAACGCGATCAGCGGTCTGGTCGCCGTGTTCTCCCCGAACAGCCTCGTCGGAGTGACCGACGCCGGGGTCGTCGTCCTCGACGTGTCGACGTGGGGCTGGATCCATCTCGTCATCGGCGTGCTCCTCGTGCTCACCGGCTTCGCCCTCCTCTCGGGCCGGGGCTGGGCACGGATGGTCGCGATCGTCCTGGTCGTCCTCAACGCGATCGCGCAGTTCACGACGCTGCAGGTCACGCCGTGGTGGTCGCTCATCACCATCGTCCTCGACGTCTTCGTGCTGTGGGCGCTCGTGGTCCACGGCGACGAGGCGGAGCGCGCGGCGCGCTGACGACCCCGCGCCCGTGCTCCTCGGGGCCCCACCGCTTCCGAGAAGAACCCGACGCAAGGAGCACTCATGGCAACGTCCACGTTCGGCCCGGTCGAGATCGTCGCGGTCGCCTTCCCGGCCGACCGGATCCCGGCCGACGTCCAGGCATCCGTCCTCGCGGTCCTCGCCACGGGGACGATCACGCTGCTGGACCTCGCGGTCGTCCGGCGCTCGGACGCGGGCGACGTCGAGCTCCTCGAGGTGACCGACCTCGGTGACGAGCTCGAGATCACCGACGTCGAGCTCACCGGGGCCGGCCTGGCCGGCGAGGAGGACCTCGACGAGATCGCCGCGGGGCTCGCGCCCGGCACGTCCGCGCTGGTCCTCGTCATCGAGCACACGTGGGCCCGGGGCGTCGTCGAGGCCGCGCGCGATGCCGGCGGCGTGGTGCTGCTCAGCGAGCGCATCCCGGCCGAGGTGGTCAACGAGGTCGCCGACCTCGCGCTCGTCGAGGACTGACCCGACCGCGCAGGCACCCGCACTCGTGCCCGCAGAGACATAACGACCACAGCCACAGTCACAGCCGACAGAACCTGGAGAAGACCATGCCACTCCGCCGAATGGGCCGCCCCGGCCTCATCGGGACCGCTGCCCGTACCGCCGTGATCGCCGGTACGGCGACCGCCACCGCGGGCGCCGTGCAGCGCCGCCAGGCGAACCGCGCGCAGCAGTCGTGGGAGGCGCAGCAGGCCGAGGCCCAGCAGGAGCAGGCGCGTATCGACGCCGCCGCCCAGCAGGCCGCCGCCCAGTACGCCCAGCCCGCACCCGCCGCGCCCGCCGCACCGGCGACGGTCGGGGACGACCTGCTCGCCCAGCTCGAGCGGCTCGGCCAGCTGCACGCGTCGGGTGTCCTGGACGACGCCGAGTTCTCGGCCGCCAAGGCCAAGCTGATCGGCTGAGGAGCGACCATGGCGACCTTCACCGTCTGGACGTTCGACTCCCCGCAGGGGGCCGACGCCGCTTCGCGGATCCTGCACGACTCCGCCTCCGAGGGTGCGATCCGCATCATCGACACCGCGGTCGTCTCGTGGCCCGAGGGCGCCGCCAAGCCGACGACCCGGCACGGTCACCAGGACGAGTGGCGCGGGACCGGGTGGGGGGCCTTCTGGGGGCTGCTCCTGGGAACGCTGTTCTTCGTCCCCGTCCTCGGTGCGGCCGCCGGGGCCGCCATCGGGGCGTCGACGAAGGCCATGGAGGCCGTGGGGATCGACTCCGACCAGCTCGACCGCATCCGGGCCGGGGTCACCCCGGGCACCTCCGCGCTCTTCGTCGTCACCGAGGACGGCGACCTCGACCGGGTGGGTGAGCGGTTCCACGGTGCGCACGGGAAGCTCGTCGCGACCAACCTCACCGAGGCGGAGCGGAGCACGCTGCTCGAGACGTTCGACTGACGGGAGGCGGCACCCGGTCGGGTGCCGCCTCGCTCGCGGCCTCAGTCGTCGAGGCGCTCCGGCAGGCCGAACAGCGGAAACCACGACGCCGTGTCGAGGAACGCGTTGATCGCCGTGACGCGCCCGCCCTCGGTCTCGATGACCTGGAGGGCCCACGGCTCGTGACCGCCGCCGTCGGCGCGCCGGTACTGACCGAAGCCGAACGTGCCGTTGACCATGACCGGGAGCAGGCGCGAGCCCTCGCACTCCCACCCCGGACCTGTCATCCACGTGACGATGTCGTCCGTGCCCCGCATCCACAGCGGGTACGGCGGCATGGAGAGCGTGGCGTCCTCGTGGAGGATCGCGACGAGGGCGTCCATGTCGTAGCGCTCGAACGCGTCGAGGTAGCGCTCGAGCAGCCGCTTCTCGTCCGCACCGAGCTCCTGGTCGTCCAGGCGGGCGGGCGGGGTGGCCGCCGCACCGTCGTCGTCGCCCCGCTCGTCCTCGTCGACGATCCCCGAGCTGTTCCAGTGGGCCCGTGCCGCCATGGTCGCGCGGGCACGCTGCAGCGCGCTGTTCACCGACGCGACCGACGTGCCGAGCAGATCGGCGACCTCGCTCGCCTGCCACCGCAGGACCTCGCGCAGCAGCAGGACGGCGCGTTGCTTGGGGGGCAGGTACTGCAGCGCGGCGACGAACGCGAGGCGGATGGTCTCGCGGCCGATCGCGACCTGGGCCGGGTCGCCGTCGCGGGGCAGGACCCGGTCGTCCGGGACCGGCTCGACCCACGTCTCCTCGGGCAGGACCTGCCCGAGGTACTCGAACTCGGCGGGCTGCGGGCCACCCAGCCCCATCGGCCGCTCACGCCGCTTGCGCGAGCCGAGCAGGTCGAAGCACACGTTGGTCGCGATGCGGTAGAGCCACGAGCGCAGCGACGAGCGGCCCTCGAAGCGGTCGTACGAGCGCCAGGCGCGCAGGAACGTCTCCTGGACCGCGTCGTCCGCCTCGAACGCGGAGCCGAGCATCCGGTAGCAGTAGCCCGTGATCTCCCGGCGGTGGCCGTCGAGGACCGCGTCGAGCTCGTCGCGCTCGGGCAACGGTGTCGTCACCGCGGTGGTGGTCGTGGCGAGGTCGGTCATGGTTGCTGCCTCTCGGGTGGGGGTGTGTGGCCCACATCACACGCTACAACCGGGCTCCCACACTGCCCAGGCCCTGCCTCAGTCGTCGACGTCGAGCTCGAACCAGACCGTCTTGCCCGTGTCGTGCCGGGAGCGCACGCCGTTCCGGGAGGGGCGGGCGGGCCTCGCGCCGTCCGCCGCGGCGTCGTGCACCTCCACGCCCCAGCGCGACGCGCACCGTTCGAGGAACTGCACGCCGCGGCCGCCGGTCTCGCCCGGGTCGGGGGTGCGCAGACGCGGCAGCTCCGTCGACCCGTCCCGGACGCCCACCCGGACCGAGCGGTTCGCGATCTCGAGCTCGGCCTCCACCGGCCCCACACCGTGCCGGACGGCGTTCGTCAGCAGCTCGCTCGTGAGGAGCATCGCGACGCGCCGCACCGAGGGCGCCACGTCGCAGCTCTCCAGGACGTCGTCGACCCAGCGTCGCGCCGGGCCGATGGCGACGGACGTGTGCTCGACGTCGCGCGTGAGCAGCGCGGGGCGGCCCGGACGGGGCGTGCGCGGGACCGTGTGGCGCACGCGCAGCGCCAGCACCGCCACGTCGTCGCGCAGCTCGTTCCCGACGAGCCGCCGCACGAGGGTCTCCGGGAGGGCCGACGTCGCGGTCGACCCGCTCTCGGCCAGCGCCGCCCTCAGCCCGTCCAGGCGCTCCGGGTACGGGGTGCCGCGCCGCTCGACGAGCCCGTCCGTGTAGAGCAGGAGCGTGTCGCCGGGCCGCAGGTGCGCATGGTGGTCGCGCCGCGGGTTGCCGGGCAGGACGCCGAGCATGATGTCCGGGGGAGCGTCGAGCGCCTCGACCGAGCCGTCGGCGCGCAGCACCATCGGTGACGGGTGCCCGGCGTTGGACCACGTGAGGTCGAACCCCTGAGCCGTGCGGTCCAGCCGGACGACGACGGCCGTCGCGCTCGCGTGCAGCGCGAGGCCGCGGTTCGCACGGTCCAGCAGACGCAGGAGCGTCGCGGGCGGCTCGTCCTGGCACCAGGCGAACGTCCGGAGCATCGAGCGCAGCTGCCCCATCTGGGCCGCGGCGCCCATGTCGTGCCCCGTGACGTCACCGATCATGAGGACGCACGCGTCGTCGTCGAGCACGACCGTGTCGTACCAGTCGCCGCCCACCTGGTCCGTGCGGGTCGCGGACGCGTACGTCGCGGCGAGCTCTGCGCTGCGCACGGGCGGCAGCTCCGTGAGCATCGCCGCCTGCAGCGTCGTCGCCACGCGGTGGCGCTCCTCGAGGAGACGGACGCGGTCGAGCGCGTGCGCGACGTACGAGGCGATGGCCGTCTCGATCTTCACCACGTCGTCGTCGACGTCGCGCGCGGAGTCCCACCCGAGGGCGACGACGCCGGCCAGTCGCGTCCCGGAGACCGCCGGGAGGAACGAGCGTGCCTGGGCGCTCTCGGCCCCGAGGAGCGCCGCGGCCTCCGGGAAGGTGCGCGCGTACTGCGCGTGGTCGCGGAAGAACAGCGGCTCGCGCGTCCGGGCCGCGATCGAGGTGCCGCGCTCCTCGTCGAGGCGGATCCGACGGAACGAGTGCGGAACGCCGGGCTCGAGGTGGTCGAGCGTGGAGTACTCGAGCCGCTTCCCGCTGGGGTCGAGCGTCGCGAGGCCGGCGTAGCGCGCGCCGATGGCCGCGCCGACCGCGGCGAGGCGCTCCGCGACGTCGTGCACGGACGTCGACGCGGCGAACGACTCCGAGAGCTCGAGCAGGAGGCGTGAGCGCCGGTTGGCCGCCAGCGTCACCTTCTGCATGCGCCGCGCCCGCGCCTGCGCGAGCCGCAGCCGGAGCTCCGACGTGCACGCCGAGGCGAGGTCCGCGAGCGTCGCGAGCTCCTCGTCCGACCACAGCCGCGGCCGGCCGTCGAACGCGCACAGCGAACCCACGGCACGACCGTGCGGGTCGAAGATCGGGAAGCCTGCGTAGGAGACGACGCCGACGTCGTCGACCGCGCGCAGGCTCGCGAGGCGCGGGACGAGGCGCGCGTCCTCGACGACGAGCGGGCGCGCGTCGCTCGTCACGAACTGGCAGAACGTGTGCGTCAGGGGCGTGCGTCGCTCCGACTGGTACGGCTCCGGCAGGCCGAGCGCCCCGGGGAGGACGGCCTCGTCCGAGAGGACGAGCGTCACGAGCGCCGACGGCACGCCGAGCTGCCGGTGCACGAGGCGCGCGAAGCGGTCGAACGACTCGTCGGCCGTCGGCGTCGCGAGTCCCGCTTGGAGGAGCTCGTTGATGGCCTGGGCCTCGGTCATGCTCCAGTATCACCAGCATGACGCTCGTCTGACAGACGAGGGAGCGCTGCCAGGCCGTACGGACCGGGTGAAATCGGACTGGAGGGAACCTCGTGGACGTCTTCTGCGTGTTCCGCTCGTGAGACGACGACACGACGGCAGGACCGTTCCGCGAGGAGCCGTGAGATGACGGCGGACCACGGCGTGCGGCGGGTCGAGCTGGTCCTCGACGGCGGGCCCGGGGAGATCGAGATCGACCTCGTCGCCCGGCGCACGCGGGACGACGAGTTCTCCGCGTTCATGCGCGAGGCGCGCGACCCGCTGCACCGGATGGCC
>CAZFUQ010000045.1:11086-20280 GCA_964521905.1 uncultured Cellulosimicrobium sp. | reverse complement strand
GTCGGTCCGCGCGGTCAGCCCGCGCGGCGGCGGCGCGGCAGGGCCGACGCCTCGCGGGCGGGGCGGAAGCTGGGCTCCAGGCCCTGCGAGCGTGCGACCGTCCCCGACCCGCCCGAGAGCGCCCGGCCCAGGTGGAGGAGCGGCAGCATGCTCTCGTGCTCGACCACCAGGGCGTCGTAGATCGGGGTCTCGCTGTCGGGTGTCTGGGAGTGGGATCGCGTCAGCACGGACACCACCCTCCGTGACCGATGCGAGTTCCGCGACCGGAAGCGGTGACGTGTCCGTGAGACGTTCGTGGAGACCCCGGGGCCCGCGCGAGCCCGCGTGCCCGGCGGGTGCTCGCCGTGACGGGTGGCGTGACGGGCGAGGGCGCAGTTCAATGCTCTGTGACCGGCGTCCGTCGTCGCGTCCGGCAACGTCGGGAGAACCGCATGGGCCTCGCCCCGATCGTCCACGAGCTCCGGCTCGCCTGCTCGGTCGAGGTCGCGTTCGGGACGTACGCCGACCGGATCGGCGAGTGGTGGCCGCCGGCGTACACGTCCGACGCCGCGTCGTTCTCCGGGCTCGTCGTCGAGCCCGGGGTGGGTGGCCGCGTCGTCGCCTCGCACGGCGCGGTCGAGCAGGAGTGGGGGCGCGTCACCCTCTGGGAGCCGGCCACGCACCTCGCCCACACCTTCACGCTCGACCAGCCGCCGGGCCGTGCGTCGCTCGTCCGCCTCGACCTGCGCCCGACCGGCACCGGGACCGCCGTGCGTCTCGAGCACGGCGGGTGGGCACCCGGCAGCGAGCAGGTCCGCTCGCGGTTCACCGGGTGGCCCCGCATCCTCAGCCGCTACGCGCTCCTCGCGGAGCACCCGGCGCCGGGGAAGTAGCGCCGGGGCGTCCTGGGCTCAGCCCCGTCCCCAGTTCCCCCAGCCCCAGCCACCGTCGTTCCCGGACTCCTGCTCCTCCTGCTCCTCCTGCGCCTTCTCCTCGTCCTTCTTCTTGGTCTCCTCGTCGCGCTTGTCCTGCGCGGACTGCCGCTCGTCGAGCTCCTCGGTCCGCTTCGTCGCGTCCTCCTCGGCCTTCGCCACGGCGGCCTCGCGCTCGGTGAGGGTCGTCGTCGCGGCGTCCAGCGCCGCGCGCTGCGTCTCCAGGTCGGCGCGCTCGCTCTCGAGCTGCGCCCGCTCGGCGCTGACCTCGTTCTGGACGCGCTGCGCCTCCGCGCGCGCCTGCTCCGCGTCGCTCTGCGCGGTCAGCGTGAGCCCGATGCCGACCAGCAGGCCGACCGCGACGCCCGCGAGCCCGACCGCCGCGGGGACGAGCCAGCGCCGGCCCCGCTCGGGGGCGTGCTCGCCGTCGTCGTCCGCGCCGGGCAGGGACAGCGGCCCGACGCTCGCGACCGCGGGTCGGACCGCCGGGCCCGGTGCGGCGGGTGCGCCGGGCGTGGGTCCGGGCCGTGCCGGTCCCACCGGCACCACGCCGGACCGTGGCGACCCGACCGACACGGTGGGCGCCGTCGGCGCGGGCGGCAGGGGTGCCGTGCCGTCCGCCAGCCCTCCGAGCGCCGGGAGGATCATCGTCGAGCTGACGACGGGGTGGTCGCCGAGGGCGCTCGGCGACGGTGCCGGCGGGGCGGGTGGGCCGGGCGGCGTCGCGGGCACCGGGGCGAGGGCGATCGCCGTCGCGTCGGGGTCGGCCGCCGTGCTCGACGGGACGACGACGGGCGTCGCGCCCGAGGACCGCTCGCGCATCGACCGGCGCGTCAGGCCGGTGTCCACGGTGCCGGTCGGGCTGCCGGCGCTCGCGGTGCCCGCCCCGACGGGCAGCGGCTCGGTCGAGCGCACGACCGGGTCCTGCGGGACCGGGGGCGCGCCGTCGGAGTCCTGCCAGAACACCCAGCCGGGGGGTGGTGGGGGCCAGGACGGGTCCGGGTGCCATTCCGTCGTGGGGGTGAATCCTGGGGGGACGGGCCACCCGGGAGGCGGCACGAACCGCACTGCCATCGAACCTCCTTCGGTCCCGCACCGGTGTGGCGCGGTCGACGGGAACATTATGGCCAGGCGCGGCGTGCTCGAAGAAGCCGACCACCACGCGCCCGGGCGGACGGCACCGCGCACGTGGGCGGTCGCTGGTAGAACGGGCAGCAGCAACCCGGCGGTCCGGCGGACGAGCCGGACCGTCACGACCCGGAGGTGCCCGTGTTCCTCGTCCACGAGCCGGTCGTCCGGACCGCCGCCCCGTCCGGCACGGGGACCGAGCCCGAGGTGCCCGGAGGCACCCCGGTGCAGGACGGCGTCCTTGTGCACTCCGCGAGCGACCTCGTGGTCGCCTCCGACTGCGAGTACCGGCTCCTGTGCCGGCTCGACGAGCAGCTCGGGCGTGCCCCGCGCCGCGAGCCCGTGGAGGACGCGATGCTCGAGCGGACCGCCGCGCTGGGCGAACGTCACGAGCTCGAGGTCCTCGCCGGGTTCGAGGCCGAGCACGGCCCGTTCGACCCCGCGACCGGACGTGGCGTCGTCCGCCTCGAGCCGCCCCGCCGGCTGACGTGGGACGAGCTCGTCGCCGCCCGGGAGCGCACGCTGGAGGCACTCGCGGCGGGGGCCGACGTCGTGCACCAGGCCGCGTTCTTCGACGGTACGTTCCACGGCCGGGCCGACTTCCTCGTCCGCACGGGGACCGACGCCTCCGGCGCGGCGCGCTACGCCGTCGTCGACACCAAGCTCGCGCGCCGCGCCAAGGTGACCGCCCTGGTCCAGCTCGCCGCCTACGCCGACCAGCTTCTCGCCGCCGGCGTCCCCGTCGACCCCGACGCCGCGCTCGTCCTCGGCACGCGCGAGCGCACGTCCCACCGCCTCGCGGACCTGCTCCCCGTCTTCCACGACCGGCGCGCACGCCTGCTCCGGCTCACGGGCGACCATCTCGCGCGCGCGGGCCGCGCCCCCTGGGACGACCCCGGCGTGCGCGCGTGCGGGCGCTGCGACCACTGCCGCGAGCAGATCGAGGCGCACCGCGACGTCCTGCTCGTCGGCGGGGTGTACGAGTCCCAGCGTGCCCGGCTGCACGCCGCCGGGATCCGCACGATCGACGAGCTCGCCGCCGCGACCGACGCGACCCCCGTCCCCGACGGGATGAGCGCCTCCACGTTCGCGCGCGTGCGTCGCCAGGCCGCGCTGCAGCTCGGCACCGGCCCGTCCGACGGCACGGTCGTCTGGGTCGACGGCGCCGGTCCGCACGAGCTCTCCTGGCGCATCGACGACCCCGCGCCCGTGCTCGCGCTCCCCGCACCCAGCCCGGGAGACCTCTTCTTCGACTTCGAGGGCGACCCCCTGTGGACGGACGCCGACGGGTCGAGCTGGGGTCTCGACTACCTGTTCGGCTGGGTCGAGAGGCCGGCCGCGCCCGAGGACCGCCCGCCCTTCCACGCGCTGTGGGCGCACGACCTCGCGGTCGAGCGCGACGCGCTCGTCGCGTTCGTCGACCACGTGAACGCGCGCCGCCGCGTGCACCCGGACCTGCACGTCTACCACTACGCCGACTACGAGCGCGCGCACCTGCTCGCCATCGCCGCGCGCCACGGCGTGTACGAGGAGGAGGTCGACGACCTCCTGCGCGACGGCGTCCTCGTCGACCTCTACGCGGTCGTCCGGCGGGCCCTGCACGTCTCCGACAGGTCGCGCTCCATCAAGAAGCTCGAGCCGCTCTACATGGGCGACGAGCTGCGCACCGGCGACGTCACCACCGCCGCCGCGTCCGTCGTCGCGTACGCCGACTACACGGCCCTGCGTGACGCCGGGCGCGGCGACGAGGCCGACGCGCTCCTGCGCGGGATCGCGGACTACAACCGGTACGACTGCGTCTCGACGCTGCGGCTGTCGTCGTGGTTGCGGGGCGCGGTCGCCGCTCCCCGGGGCGCGACCGCGACGGACGGCGGTGGTGGGGCGTCGGCGGTGGTGGGCGGCGCGGCGGCGGTGGCCGAGCGGGAGCGGTCGGCCGGGGTGGCGCTGGAGGAGGAGATCCGGCGGGTCGTGGGGGAGGACCGGGCGCGGCGGAGCGCGGGCGAGCGGGCGCTCGCGATGTACGGGGCGGCGGTCGGGTACCACCGGCGCGAGGCGAAGCCGTTCTGGCACGAGCACTTCTCGCGGCTGTCGCTGCCCGTGGACGAGTGGCTCGGACGGCGCAACGCGTTCCTCGTGGACGCGGCGGAGGTCGTGTCCGGGTGGGAGGTCGAACCGGGACGGCAGACGTGGTCGCGCCGCCTGGAGCTCCTCGGGAGGCTGCCGGAGGGGAGCGACCTGCGGGTCGGCGTCGCGCCCTACGTGCTGTACGACCGGCCGCTGCCGGCGTGCGCCAGGACGTCCGTCGACGGGGTGCGCGGGTGGCTCGCCGGGGCGTCGATCCTCGCGGCCGGGCGCCGCGCGACGCCGCGCGGCGAGCGGGACGTCCTGCTCGTGCGCGAGCAGCTCCCGCGCGACGCCGAGCCGTTCGACGCGACCCCGCTCGCGCTCGTGCCCGCGCCAGGGCCGGGGACCAGGCCGCTCGAGGCCGCGACGGAGGCCGCCGCCCGCCGCGCGCTCGAGGAGTGGGTCGCGCAGGGCGAGCTCCCGCGCGACGCCGCGACGGACCTCCTCCTGCGGCGCCCGCCGCGGCTCGCGCCCGCCGGGGCCCTGCCGGCCGTGGTGGACGGTGACGTCGTCACGGCGGTCACGACCGCCGTCGAACGGCTCGACGCGTCGTACGTCGCGGTCCAGGGACCGCCCGGGACCGGCAAGACCTACGTCGGGTCCCGCGTCGTGGCCCGGCTCGTCGAGCGAGGGTGGCGCGTCGGCGTCGTCGCGCAGTCCCACGCCGTCGTCGAGAACATGCTGCGCGAGATCGTGCGGCACGCGGGCGTGCCCGCCGAGCTCGTCGCCAAGAAGGTCGCGACGGACGGCCCGTCGCCGCGCGCCGTCTGCGCGGAGCTCGACGGCGCGCGCCTCGCGGCCTTCGCGACGCAGCCCGGCCCGCGCGTCGTGGGCGGCACGGCGTGGGACTTCGCGGGCGAGCGGCTGCCCGCGGGCACGCTCGACCTGCTCGTCGTCGACGAGGCCGGCCAGTTCTCGCTCGCGAGCACGATCGCCGTCGCCCGCGCCGCGCACCGGCTCCTGCTCCTGGGCGACCCGCAGCAGCTCCCCCAGGTGAGCCGGGGCAGGCACCCGGAGCCGGTCGACCGCTCGGCGCTCGGCTGGCTCGCGGACGGGCACGGCGTGCTGCCCGACGAGCGCGGCTACTTCCTGCCCGTGACCTGGCGCATGCACCCGTCGCTCGCCCGGGCGGTCTCGACGCTCGCGTACGAGGACCGGCTGCACGCCCACCCGGTGGCCGCCGCGCGGCACCTCGACGGCGTGACCCCCGGGGTCGAGCAGGTGCTCGTCGAGCACGCCGGGAACTCGGTGCGGTCCCCGCAGGAGGCCGCCGAGGTCGTGCGCCAGGTCGAGCGGGTGCTCGGCCGCTCCTGGACGACGACCGTCGACGGCGTCGAGGTCGCCCGCCCGCTCGGCCAGGGCGACGTGCTCGTCGTCGCGGCGTACAACGCCCAGGTGTGGGCGGTGCGCGCCGCGCTCGAGGCGGCCGGTCACCCGGACGTCGAGGTCGGCACCGTCGACCGCTTCCAGGGCAGGCAGGCGCCGGTCGTGATCGTGACGCTCGCGGCGTCCTCGGGTGAGGACGTGTCGCGGGGCCTCGGCTTCCTGCTCTCGCGGCACCGCGTCAACGTGGCGGTCTCCCGGGCGCAGTGGAGCGCCGTCGTCGTCCGGTCACCCCGGCTCACCGAGCTCCTGCCGCACTCGCCGCGCGGCCTCGAGGAGCTGGGCGCCTTCCTCGGGCTGACGGGCTCGGCCCCGCGCGGCTGACCGGCGCGGTCCCCTCCGGCCCGGCCTGCGGCTGACGGGCCTGTGCGCCCGTCAGCCGCGACGGTCGCGAGGCGTCAGAGCTCGCCGAAGCCACCGAGGTCGCCGAAGTCGTCGAACCCGCCGCCGTCGTCGAACCCGCCGCCGTCGTCGAACCCGGCACCGGGGTCCTCGCCGGCGGCGTCGGCCGTGCCGTCGCCGGGTTCCTCGCCGCCCTCGGCAGCCGCGTCCTCCGCGACGGGCTGGGTCGGGTCGCCGAACGCCGGGCCGAACAGCGCGTTCGCGACGGCGGAGCCGATGACGACGCCCGCGATCGTCCCCAGGAGGCTCGACCCCACCATCGACCCGAAGCTCGGCCCCGCCTGTCCGCGGCCCGCGAACGTGCGCTCGAGCGTGCCGGGAGCGCGCATCTCCGCTCGGGTCGCCGTGCGCGCGAGGTCCTGCGGCGCGTCCGACGTCGCGCGCTCGCTCGCGGGGAGCCCGTCGTCGAGCTCCGCGAGCACCTGACGACGCTGCTCGGGCGTCAGCCGGGCGAACGCCTCGGCGTGCGCCTGCTCGACGGCGTCCGGCGGGGCCGTGCGCAGGAGGTAGCGGTACCGGTCGATCGCGACCTGGTCGGGGGTGCGCTGCGCGGTCGCGCCGGTCCGGGCGTCGTGCGGCTCGCGGCCGAGAAGCCGGTCCAGGAATCCCATGGGTCGTCCTCCGGGTGGTGGGGTGAGGGCGGAGCGTCCTGCGCTCGCGTGCCGTGGCCGGGTGCGGCTCACTCCCCGAGCAACGACGCAGGCCGACCCGCGGTTCCGGGGGAGACGTCCCCGGACGCACGAGTGCCCCCGACCGGAGGTCGGGGGCACTCGGTGAACGATCGATCGGTGCGGTCCGCAGCCGCGGACCGCTACCGGGGAGATCGGATCAGATCGCGCGGATGTTCTCCGCCTGCGGGCCCTTGGGGCCCTGCGTCACGTCGAACTCGACGCGCTGGTTCTCCTCCAGCGTGCGGAAGCCCTGCGACTGGATCGCGGAGTAGTGCGCGAACACGTCGGCCGAGCCGTCCTCGGGGGCGATGAAGCCGTAGCCCTTCTCGCTGTTGAACCACTTCACGGTTCCGGTAGCCATTGTTACTCCTTCAAGAGTGTGGAAACACCCCCCGCGGGCGCAGGGGAGTACATCACGGTGTTCGTCGTCAACTCTTGGGTAACAAGGTCCGCCGGGCACCCGCCGGGTGGCGGTCACGTCGACGCGAGGACAAGCGAGGCACTGCAATCTCGGGAACAACCGTACAGGGTATGCCCCTTCTTGGCCATGGCTTGCACGCGGGTCGTGGAGCACCTGATCGAGTGCCGGATCGACGGCCCGGATCGCGGACCTGACCTGCGCGGGTCACGCCTCGAACGGCCTGGGCTCGACCACCGGGACGACCGTGCAGGAGCCGCGCGCGCCGTCGTCGGGCGAGAGCGTCCGGGCCGGGCCCGGCGACGACCGCGGGCACGTCGGTGCGGGGTGCCCGGTCACCTCGAGAGCCCCGGGGCGGAAGAGGGCGATCGGCGCTCGGACGAACCGGCGTGCGCGCGGGAGCCTCGAGGCGAGCGTCAGGGACCCACGCGGGAGCACGGCCCATAACCGTACGTTCGTACCGTTTACGGAACGAAACGAGACCCTTACGTTACGAGTCGGTAACAACTCCTTGCGTCCTGTGAAATCCCCGCCGCCTACGTTCGCGTCACCCAGGAACGCAGGGAGCGCCCCCTCTCGCGGATTCGTGGGTCCGGAGCTCCCCGAGATGCCGCGGGGAGCTCCGGACGACGCGTCGGTGGGCGGGTTTCGTCCCTCCGTGACCTGTGTCACTATTCAGCACGCTATTCAGTGTTGAACTCAGCGATCGACCGCGGAGCAGTGCGGCTCGTCCCTCACTCCGCGGGGATCTGGACCACGGAGGTTGGCATGCATCGCACAGCACGACGGGCGAGCGGGGGTGCTGCCCTGCTCCTCGCGGCCACCCTCGTCCTCACCGCCTGCGGACCCCAGTCCCAGGGCGGCGACGACGAGACGACCGGCACGGCGACGGAGACCGAGGACGGCGGCTCGACGGATCTGAGCATCGTCCCGGCGGTCCAGATCGACATCGACGGGGCCGAGGTCGAGGCGACGTCGTCGGGCGACCCGGTCGACCCGGCCGGCGACGGCAGTGCCGAGTGCGCCGAGGGCACGTCGATCGCGATGGCAGGTGCCCTCACGGGCCCGAACGCCGCGCTCGGCCTCAACATCCAGTACGGCGCGCAGCTCGCGGTCGACGAGTTCAACGCGGCGAACGCGGGCTGCCAGGTGACGCTCAAGCCGTTCGACACCGAGGGCGACCCGCAGAAGGCGACGCAGGTCGCGCCGCAGATCGTCGGCGACGCGACCGTGCTCGGCCTCCTCGGCCCGGCGTTCTCCGGCGAGACCGCGGCGACCGGGGACGTCTTCAGCCAGGCCGGCCTGCTGTCGCTCAGCGCCTCCGCCACGAACCCCGACCTCACGACGAACGGCTGGACGAACTTCTTCCGCGGGCTCGCCAACGACGCGGTCCAGGGCCCGTCGGTCGCGAAGTACCTCGTCAACACCAAGGAGTTCGGCAGCGTCTGCGTCGTCTCCGACAACTCGGACTACGGCATCGGGCTCGCCGAGCAGATCACCGAGGGTCTCGGCGACGCGGCGAACTCCGACTGCGCGGCCGAGGTGAAGACCGGCGACAAGGACTTCTCCGCCGCCGTCCAGATCATCTCGGGCGCCGACGCCGACGCCGTGTTCTACGCCGGCTACTACGCCGAGGCCGCGCCGTTCGTGCAGGGCCTGCGCGACGGCGGCGTCGACATCCCGTTCGTCTCCGCGGACGGCACGAACGACCCGCAGTTCGTCTCGCAGGCCGGTGCCGCGTCCGCGGGCGCGATCCTGTCCTGCCCGTGCGGCCCGGCCCCCGACGACTTCGCGGCGAAGTACGAGGCGTCGGCCGGCCAGGCACCGGGCGTGTACTCGGTCGAGGGCTACGACCTCGCGACGATCATGCTCACCGGCATCGCCTCCGGCGTGACCGACCGGGCCGGGATGATCGACTACGTGGCGAACTACTCCGGTGAGGGCCTCGCCCGCACCTACGAGTGGGACGACACGGGCGAGCTGGCCTCCGCGCTCATCTGGATCTACGAGGTCCAGTAGTCCGACGACGACGGGCGCCCCGCCCACAGTCCCCGCCCCGGGCGGGGGCCGGTGGACGGGGCGCCCCGTCGTGGACCACGACCTCGCACGATCCGAGCCACGAACTCCCAGGGAGCGTCATGCCCGCTCTTGCTGACG
>CAZFUQ010000045.1:0-11076 GCA_964521905.1 uncultured Cellulosimicrobium sp. | reverse complement strand
TGCTGACGTGCTGATCCACAGCGCGACCGCCGGCCCCCTCGTCCACGAATCGCTCATCGACTTCAACCTCGCCGGCCTCGGCCGCAACTTCTGGGGCCTCACCATCGAAGGTCTCACCTACGGCGCGATCTACGCGCTCGTGGCCGTCGGCTACACGCTCGTCTACGGCGTGCTGCGGCTCATCAACTTCGCCCACTCCGAGGTCTTCATGCTCGGGATGTTCGGGCAGTACGCGACCCTCATGCTCCTGGGCTTCTACCCGAGCGGGAACGCGTACGACAAGGGGATCCTCCTCACGGTGCTCTACCTGGGGATCGCGATGCTCGGCGGCATGCTCGTCGCGGGCGGCACCGCCGTCGGGCTGGAACGCGTGGCCTACAGACCGCTGCGCAAACGCGGTGCCCCGTCGCTGGTGTTCCTCATCACCGCGATCGGCATGTCCTTCGTGCTGCAGGAGTTCGTGCACTTCGTGCTTCCCAAGCTCACGGGCGGCACGCTCGGCGGTGTCAACGCGCAGCAGCCGATCCGGCTCGTGCAGCCCGAGGTCCAGTTCACGATCGGCAACGCGTCGGTCACCAACGTCACGATCATCATCATCCTGTCGGCGCTCGTGCTGGCCCTCGCGACGGACCTGTTCATCAACCGCACGAAGTTCGGCCGCGGCATCCGCGCCGTCGCGCAGGACCCCGTGACCGCGACGCTCATGGGCGTCTCGCGCGAGCGCGTCATCATGCTGACGTTCCTCATCGGCGGCATCCTCGCCGGCGCGGCCGCACTCCTGTACACGCTGCGCGTGCCCAACGGGATCATCTACTCGGGCGGCTTCATCCTCGGCATCAAGGCGTTCTCCGCCGCGGTGCTCGGCGGGATCGGCAACCTGCGCGGTGCGCTGCTCGGTGGCCTGCTGCTCGGCGTCATGGAGAACTACGGCCAGGTCGTGTTCGGGACGGAGTGGCGCGACGTCGTCGCGTTCGCCCTGCTGATCATCGTCCTGATGTTCCGCCCGACGGGCATCCTCGGGGAGTCGCTGGGGAGGGCCCGCGCATGAGCACGTCGACACCTGCACGTCAGCCTGCGCCCGAGGGCGCACCGACCGAGATGCCGCCCGTCGGGCGCGTCCCGACGAAGGACCGGCCTCACGGCGGCGTCGGCGACCGCTTCCGCCTGTGGTGGGACGCGCTCGCGCGTCCCACGCAGTGGCTCGTCGGCGTGCCGTTCCTGATCTTCATCGCGCTCGTGCCGATCCTCAACATCCCGGTCATCACGACCGTCGGCACGAACTTCGGCGGCGTCATGGCGCAGTTCGGCATGATCGCGCTCATCGCGATCGGCCTCAACGTCGTGGTGGGTCAGGCCGGCCTGCTCGACCTCGGGTACGTCGGGTTCTACGCGATCGGGGCGTACACCGTCGCGATCCTCACGAGCCCCGACAGCCCGTGGAACCAGGCCGGCGACGGCCACTGGCTCGGACGGGAGTGGGCGTGGCTCGCCGCGCTGCCGGTCGCGGTCGCGATCACGTCCCTGTCCGGACTCATCCTCGGCTCGCCGACGCTGCGCCTGCGCGGGGACTACCTCGCCATCGTCACGCTGGGCTTCGGTGAGATCGTCCGCCTCCTCGCGGACAACCTCGACGAGCTCACCGGCGGCGGCCAGGGGCTGCGCGGGGTCGCCTACCCGCGGCTCGGCGTCACGGAGGACCTGCCGAACGGCGTCTTCTCCGCGGGCAACGCGGCCGGAACGCTCAACTCCGGCGTGTGGTGGTACTGGCTCAGCCTCGCCTTCATCGTCCTCTCGCTCCTCTTCGTGGGGAACCTCGAGCGCTCCCGCGTCGGGCGTGCGTGGGTCGCGATCCGCGAGGACGAGGACGCGGCGGAGATCATGGGCGTCCCCACGTTCCGCTTCAAGCTGTGGGCGTTCGTCATCGGCGCGTCGATCGGCGGCGTCGCCGGCGCGCTCTACGCGGGCCAGGTCCAGTTCGTCATCCCGACGAACTTCAACGTCATCAACTCCGTGCTCTTCCTGTGCGCCGTCGTGCTCGGTGGCCAGGGGAACAAGCTCGGGGTGATCCTCGGCGCGTTCATCATCGTCTACCTGCCGAACTTCTTCCTCGGCCGTACCGAGTTGTTCGGCATCCCGATCAACGGCAACGAGATCGCGAGCTACCGGTACCTGTTCTTCGGCCTCGCGCTCGTCGTGCTCATGATCTTCCGTCCACAGGGGTTGGTCCCCGTCCGGCAGAAGCTGCTCACCTACGGCCGCGAGCTCTACGTCGCGGCGCGCCGCACGGGGCAGGCGGCCACGAGGCGCGGGTCCGACGACGGTCCGCGGCCGGGTGCTCCGGCCGTCGCGACGGCGTCGGGCACCTCGGGCCCGACGACCGGGCCGACGGATGACGCGGGCACGGCAGAGAGCACCACGACCGGGGAGGAGACCCGATGAGCACCCACGACCCCGGCGGCATCGGGGCAGGCGGCGAGCACGGCGACGAGCACCTCGGCTCGTCGGGCCGCGCCGACTCCTCACGTGCCGACCTGTACATGCCCGGCGCCGTCCTCGAGGAGCCGGTGATCGTCGACGTCGCGGACGTCCGGCCCGAGCTCGCGAACCCCGAGCTCGTCGACGCGATCGTCGCCCCGGACCGCACGGTCCACGCGAAGCTCGGCGAGCCGCTGCTCCAGATGGAGAACGTCACCGTCCAGTTCGGCGGCCTCGTCGCGCTCGACGACGTGACGTTCGACATCCGACGCGGCGAGATCCTCGGCCTCATCGGACCGAACGGTGCGGGCAAGACGACGGCGTTCAACGCGATGACGGGCGTCTACCGGCCCACCAAGGGACAGGTCGTCTTCGACGGCACGCCCGTCGGCAAGCTCAAGCGGTACCGCATCACGCAGCGCGGCATCGCCCGCACGTTCCAGAACATCCGCCTGTTCAACGAGATGACGGCGCTCGAGAACGTCGTCGTCGGGTCGGACGCGCGGCACCGCACGTCGGTCCCCGGCGCGCTGTTCCGCACGCCGCGGCACCGTCGCGAGGAGCGCGACGCCATCGACCGCGCCATGGCGCTGCTCGAGTTCGTGGGCGTGGGCGGGCGGGCGACGGAGAAGGCGCGCAACCTCTCCTACGGCGACCAGCGCCGTCTGGAGATCGCGCGTGCGCTCGCGACGGAGCCCAAGCTCCTGTGCCTCGACGAGCCCGCGGCGGGCTTCAACCCGGCGGAGAAGGAGGCCCTCATGGACCTCATCCGCCACATCCGCGACGACGGGTACACCGTGCTCCTCATCGAGCACGACATGCGTCTGGTCCGTGGGGTCACCGACCGTATCGTCGTGCTCGAGTTCGGGCGCGTCATCGCGGACGGCACGCCGGACGAGGTGACCGCCGACCCGAAGGTCATCGCGGCCTACCTCGGGGTGCCGGACGCGGAGCTGACCGCCGAGGAGGGCGGCACGGGACCGGCCCGTCCCGCCGCCCCGACGACCGAAGGAGGCAGCGGCGATGCCTCTGCTTGAGCTGCAGGACATGACGGTCGCCTACGGGCGCATCGAGGCGGTGCGGGGCATCTCGATCACCGTCGAGGAGGGCGAGCTCGTCACCCTCATCGGGGCGAACGGCGCCGGGAAGACGACGACGATGCGCGCGATCTCGGGCATCCGCCCGGTCTCGCGGGGGCGCGTCCTCTTCGACGGCAAGGACGTGACGAAGATGAAGGCGCACCTGCGCGTGCTCGAGGGCATCGTGCAGGCCCCCGAGGGTCGGGGGATCTTCCCCGGCATGACCGTGATCGAGAACCTCGAGATGGGTGCGTACGCGCGGACCTTCTCCTCGAAGGCGGAGCACGACGAGACCCTCGACCGGGTCTTCGAGCTGTTCCCGCGCCTGGCCGAGCGCAAGGACCAGGTGGGCGGCACGATGTCCGGCGGTGAGCAGCAGATGCTCGCGATCGGCCGTGCGCTCATGGCCCGGCCGCGGCTCCTGCTCCTGGACGAGCCGTCCATGGGCCTCGCGCCGATGGTCATCCAGCAGATCTTCCGCATCGTCTCGGAGATCAACGCGCAGGGGACGACGGTGCTGCTCGTCGAGCAGAACGCGCAGCAGGCGCTGTCGCGCTCCGACCGCGCCTACGTGCTCGAGACCGGCGAGGTCGTGCAGACCGGCGGCGGCAAGGAGCTGCTCGCCGACTCGAGCATCAAGGAGGCCTACCTGGGCGTCGCCTGAGGCAGCGCCCGTCCCACCACGTCAGGGGTGTCGTCGTCCGTCGGGCGGCGACACCCCTGACGCGCTCGGCAAGGGCTCAGACGGTGACGCGGGGCCCGAACAGGACGTCGCGCGCGGCGGCGAGGCGGGCCTCGCCCTCGCGGACGAGCTCGTCGGCGTCGGCGGCCCCGGCGACCGACCACGTGAGCGACGTCCGGAAGACGGGCAGCACGTGCCCCACCGGCCGCGAGACGTGCGCCAGGACCTCCTGGCGCAGGGCCTCGGCGCTCGCCGCGGCGTCGACGTCGCCCATCGCGGGCAGGGTCGCGAGGACGGCGAACCGGTCGCCGTCGACGCGTCCCGCCTCGCACCCGCGCGGGAGCCACGAGCGCACGCAGTCCCCGACGGCCGCGAGCACCGCGTCCCCGGCGTCCTGACCGTGGAGCGCGTTGATCCCCGCCATGTCCTGCACGTCGACCAGGACCAGCACGACACGTGTGCCGCCGTGCGCGACGAGCCGGCACCGCCGGGACAGCGAGTGCCACGTGCTGCGGCGCGACATCAGCCCCGTGAGGGCGTCGTGCGTGGAGCGCTCCGCGAGCGCGCCGACGAGGGAGTGCACGAGCTCGGCCGCCCCGACGCTCGCCCAGCGCGCGCCGCGCACGAGCACGTCGTCGTAGCGTCGCTCGGCCGGGCGGGACATGGCCCGCGTGGCCACGTCCGCGACGGCCGCCGTCGGCTCGACGACGAGGGGTGACCAGTCCGTGACGCTCGCGACCGGACGGCGCTCGAGGACCGCGCGCCCGTAGCCGAGTCGCCCGGTGAGCGCGGCGACGAGGCTCGCGCGGACGACGACGCCCTGCCGTGCGCCGCGGTCCGGCCCGCCCGGAGGGTCCCCGGGGTGGGGCTCGGGTCCGTCGTCGTGCACCACGACGCACGCGACGTCGGGATTGCGGAACACGACCTCGAGCTGCCCGACGGGCATCGAGGACCCGACGGACAGCACGGGGCGCGAGAGGTCCGCGACGGTGCCGGTCGCCCGGGCGCCGGGTCGCATCGCGGTGTGGTGGGCCAGCTCGGTGAGATCGTCGTACATGGAGGAAGTGTGGCGGCGGTGCGACGGACCTCGCGGGGCCCCGGAGCAGTGTTCGTCGAGTGTTCACGGCCCCGTCACCGCGGGGACGTCGCACGTGGATCACTAGGCTGGGCGTCGTGCCGATCCGACGCCGGGACGCCCGGGACCGACTGACCTTCGAGCTGGTCGAGTCCTCGGACGAGGACGTCGACGACGACGCCTGGCCCCCGGTGGCCGCCGGCCCCGGGCGGGCCCCGGCCCCCGCGCCCGACGGCGGTCGGCGCCCCGACCCGGTCACGCTCCGTCCGGGCACGCTCGGGCCGGCCGCGCTCGACCCGGACGACGAGGAGAGCCCGCAGCCGCTCGAGAGTCCGCTGGACCCGCCGGACACCGGGGAACCGGTGAGGCGCCGGGGGAGGCGGACCGCGGTCGTCGCGACGGTGTCGGTGGGCGTCGTCCTCGTGCTCGGCGGGATGCTCGCCGTCGACGCGTGGCACACGCGCGCGGACCTGGACCGGCTGCGGCACGCCACGGGCGGGGTCGAGCCGATCGTCGACGCGCCGCGCGAGCTGTGGTCGACGGGCTCGGGCTTCAGGTCGGGGTTCTCCGTGCTGCCGGGCGGGTTCGTCACGGTCGAGGAGGGGGACGCCGTCGTGCGCGACCTCCGGTCCGGCGAGGTCCGGTGGCGCACCGCGGTCGGGGAGGGCGCGTGGTGCGGCGCGCCCGGGTTCTGGGCGCTGCCCGCGGGCGAGCCCGAGGACACGCTCGTGTGCCTCGCGCCGCAGCTCGTCGGCGCGGCGGGACTCCTGCTCCCCGACACGGAGATCACGATCGACCCCCTGACCGGGCAACGGACGGACGTGACGGGCTGGACCGTCACCGCTCTCTCGGAGGACGGTGACGTCCTGGGCCGGCGGGACGTGCCGGCGGACGGGGACCAGGTCTCGGTCGGCCCGGACGCCACGCTCCTGCGCGTCCAGCGGGTCGGCGACCCGCCGGAGGGCGACGGCACGGTCGTCGAGCAGGACCCCACCACGGGCGAGGTCGTCGGTCTGCCCACCGGTCGCGACGTCGTCGTCTCCGCCGAGGACGCGCTCACGGGCGAGGTGCGGTGGCGCCGCGAGCTCCCCTTCTCGGCGAGCGGCGCAGGCGCGTGCCTCACCTGGCACGAGGGGAGCGAGGACCCGGTCGCGAGCCTCGAGCACGTCTGGGCCGGCACGGGTCAGGGGCTGGTGCAGGTGGAGGGGTGCGGCGTCTCGGCGTGGTTCACCCCCGACGGCGCGCGCCTCGACGTCCCGACGAACCCGAACGACGGGATCGTCCGCCTCCCCGACGGCTCCTTCTACCGCGATCCGCTGAGCGGCGGCACGGGCTGGGGGATCTCGGCCGACGCCGGCGCGCGGTTCGGGCCGGCGGTCCTCGACCCGGACGGGACGGTGCGCTGGAAGCCGCCCGGCCCGCTCCACGTGCCGCAGGCGACCGACGGCCGCTCGACGGACCTGCTCCTCGGCCGCGACGGGATCGACCTCGTCGCCTGGGACGCCGCGGGCACGGAACGGTGGCGCACGCTCGAGGTCGGGACGCCGACGAGCGTCGCCGTCGTGGCGGGCGGGGTGGTCGTGGTCCCGGGTCCGTCGAGCACGCTGGAGGGGCTCGACGCGGCGACGGGCCGGCACCTGTGGACGCTCACGTCCGACGACCTGGCACCCGTCGGGCCCGGGAGCGCGGCCCGCTCCGCCTCGTGGGAGCAGTTCTTCACCGACGGGGAGCGTGCCCTGGTGGTGCTCTCCGACTGGTCGGGGGGGACGACGTCGCTCGTCGCCGTGGACCTGGCCGGGGGCACGGTCGTCTGGCGGGAGGAGCCGACGGTCGACCCCGGCGTCTCCTGGCTCGTGGCGCTCCAGGGCGTCCTGCTCCGCCTGGACGAGAGCTCCCTCAGCCGGGTCGGTTGACCGCGGTCCTAGGCTGGGGGCGTGCCGCTGCGACGACGAGACGGCGGCGACGACGACCGCCGCACGTTCGAGCTCGTCGAGACGGCCGGGGGCGACGACGACCTCGACCTGCTCGACGCGCCGCACCCGGTGCTGCTCGGGACGCGCCCGCCGGTCGGGGCGTCGCCCGGCCCCGTGGCCGACGATCCGGGCGACGCCCGACCACCCGGTCCCGACCGCCGCCGTCGGCGACTCCTCGTCGGCGCCGCCGTGGGCGGCGTGATCCTGCTCGTCGCGGGCATGCTCGTCGTCGACGCGGTGACGACCCGGGACGCGCAGCAGCGCCTCGAGACGGCGCGCGGTGCGGTCCGCGTGCTCGACGGCGCCCCCGAGGAGCTGTGGACGGCCACGGCCTCGCCGGACCACGGCGTGGGGTTCCTGCCCGGGCTGCTCGTCACGGTCGCGGGCGGCGACGCGGTCGCGCTCGACCTCGACGGCGGCGAGACGGCGTGGAGCGTGCCCGTGGGCGACGACGCGGTGTGCGGGTCGTGGAGCCCGTGGGACGTGGCGGGAGCCTTCGCGCGCACGCTCGTGTGCCTCGCGGGCGCCGGCGTCCCGTTCTCCTGGTCCGGTCCGGACGCCGCGGTCCCGACCACCGGGACGGCGACCGTCACGGTCCTCGACGCGGCCGGGGAGGTCCTCGGCCACCGCGAGGTCGAGCTGGACGGCGCGCTCCTCGCGCCCGGCCCGGCCGGCGGCCTCGTGCGGGTCGAGCGGGTCGGGGAGCCGGGCGAGCCGGTCGGCGCACCCGTCGCCGTCGACCCCGGCGCGGGCGAGACGATCGACGGCGTCCGCGGCCGGGACGCCGTCGTGACGCTCGAGGACGCCCTGACGGGCGACGTGCGCTGGCGGCACGACCTGCCGTTCCAGCACGTGCCGTGGTCGTGCACGACGTGGGACGCGCAGACCGGCGGCGAGCAGGTCGACGCGGAGGCCACCGTGGTGAGCGCGACCGAGACGATGGTCGACGTCGCGGGCTGCGGCCTGGCGGCGACGTTCAGCCCGTCCGGCGACCGGCTCGACGACCCGGACCTGCCGACCGACGGCGTCGTGCCGCTCGCGGGCGGGGGGTTCCTCGTCGACTCCGACCGGCAGGGGTCGACGGGCACGCTGCGCGCCGACCGGGTGCTCCGGGCGGACGGCACGTTCCTGCTCGACGTCCCGGGCGAGGTGCTGGACCCGCAGTCCACCGACGACCCCGACCCCGGCGTGCTCCTGGTCCGCGACGGCATCGACGTGCGCGCGTACGACGACGAGGGCGCGCGCCTGTGGACGTACGACGGCGTCCGCGTGCCCGAGGCGGTGTACGCGCTCGCGGGCGGGACCGCCGTCGTGGGGACGGGCAACACGGTCGTCGGGCTCGACGCGATGACGGGCGAGCAGACGTGGTCCCGCTTCGTCGACGACCTCGCGGGTGACGACGCGCGGTCGGCCATGGTGACGCAGTCGTTCACCGACGGGCGCTGCGTGATCCTCGCGCTCGTCGACCCCGCGACCGGCCTGCACCCGCGCACCGTCGCGCTCGAGCTGTCCACGGGATCGGTCGTGTGGGAGTCCGACGCCGGCGGGGAGTGGGCCTCCTTCCTCACCGTGCAGGGCCGGCTCCTGCGCTGGGACGGCGTGTCGGTCTCGCTGCTCGGCTGAACCGGACGCGCACAGCCCGCGGGCATCAGCCCACGAGCCGTGCGCCCCGCGGGACGTCGGCCCAGGCGGTCGTCCGCGCGACGAGGTCGGTCCACCCGAGACGGCCCGTGGGGGACCAGGTCGCCACGAAGCGTGCCGGACGCACGCGCTCGTCGGCCGCCCACAGGGCGGCGAGCGCGCCCTCGGCGGCCGCGTCCCCGGCGTCGGCCCGCACGGTGAGCGCGGCGACGTGGTCGGTGAGCACGACCGTGGCGTCGTCGGGCTCGGCGCCCACCGGGGTCGACGCGCCCCACACGTCCCACAGGAGGAGCTCGCAGCGCTGCCGGTGGGCGAGGTCGCCCAGCACGTAGCGCTGCACGAACCCGGGCCCGCGCAGCCACGCGGCGTCCGCGCTCGCGCCGTGGTCGGACAGGTCGCGTCGTCCGGCCCGGTACGCGAGCCACGCCTCGGCGGCGGTCTCGAACGGGGCGCCGTCCCCGGTCGGCAGGTCGTGCACGGCGAACGCGTGCCCGCCCGGAGCGAGCTCGGGGTCGAACCGGACCCAGCGCGCGCCGTCGTGCCGCTCCGCGACGACGTGGTCGCCACGGAGCGCGGGGTCGCCGAGGTAGGTCGTGAAGCCGAGCCGCGTGCGCGCGGGGACGCCGTGCTCGCGCAGGACCGCGACCGCCAGCAGGGAGTGGTCGCGGCAGCACCCGCCGACCTGGTGCGCGGCCGCGCGCGGGGCGTCCAGCGGGCCCGGGTCGCGCTCGACCGCCGCGTCGAGGATCGCGTCCACCCAGCGCCGGTCGACGTCCGCGAGCTGCTCGGGCGTGGGCGGTGTCGCGCCCGCGCGGTAGTGCTCGACGACGGTCGTCACCGCGGCGTGCAGGCTCGCCGGGTCCGGGGCGACCGCGGCGAGGAGCGCGGCGTGGTGCCGCGGGTCGGAGAACGCGCTGTGGGTCGCGTAGTCGGCGAGGGTCGGGGCTACCGGGGCTACCGGGGCTGCCGGGGCGCGGCGCGCGGTGGCGGTGGGGTCCGAGGACGTGGCGGCGTTCATGCCGCGACCCTCCGGCCTGCCCCTGGGGCGGGGTCAAGGGCGCGGTGGCGGCCCGACCGGGGCGAGCATGACGGCGACGTCCGCGACGATCACGTCCGGCGCGTCGGACCACGGCACGGCGTAGACCTCGCGCGTCGGCGTGCCGTCGGACGCGACGGCACGCAGCGCGTCGTGGTACCCGACGACCGGAGGGAAGCGGCAGTCGCGCGACGGGACCTCGACGTACGCCTCGGTGCGTGCCGGGTCCTCGCGCAGGACGACCGGGCCGGTGGGCGCGACGGGCCCGCGGTACGGGACGCACGTCTCGACGAGCCCGGGGACGTCGCGGCCCGGCGGCTCGTGGAAGACCACCCAGTGCGCGGCGCCCGCGTCCGCGCCCGCCGCGCCGAGGTGCGCGCGGATCGTGAGGACGTCCGCGGTGAAGGTCGGGACGAGGTCGGCCTGGACCGCCCTCGACGTGACGGTCGCGACCGTGGTCGCGGCGACGTCGCGGCGTCGCACGACGAGCCCCCCGGGTGCGGCTGCGGGCGCGGGTCCCGTGCCGAGCCGGCGCACCAGCTCCTCGGCGGTCGCGCGGTGCGCGGCGAGCGACCGCTGCCGCTCGTCCCACCACCCGAGGAGGACGTCGCGCACGTCGCGCGGGTCGGCGTCGAGCACCTCGGGGACACGGGCGAGGGGGACGTCGAGCCGGCGCAGCAGCGCGATCGTCCGCCCGCGCTCGACCTGCTCCGGCGTGTACGCGCGGTAGCCGGTGCGCGGGTCGACGTGCGCCGGGACGAGCAGCCCGTTCGCGTCGTAGAGGCGCAGCGCCTTGATCGACAGGCCCGACGCGCGCACCATCTCGCCGCTCGTGAGCGTCGCGGACCCCTGCTCCTCGGTCACCCGTCCGAGCGTAGCGACCCACCCCCGGTCCTCGGCCGCCCGCGCGGTCGCACTACCCTGGCCAGATGCCTGACGACCTCACGCAGACCCCCGCCACGAGCCAGGGCGCCGTGCCGCCCCCGGAGCAGGATCTCGCCGCGCCCGTCGCACCGCGCCGCCCGGCGTCGCGCACGCACCACGGCGAGACCGTCGTCGACGACTACGAGTGGCTGCGGTGCGACGGGCGCGGCGAGATCCTGCTCCGGGTGCGG
>CAZFUQ010000044.1:9524-20382 GCA_964521905.1 uncultured Cellulosimicrobium sp. | reverse complement strand
GTCGGCGAGCTCGAGCATCCCCTGCAGCGTGCCGTCCTCGCCGTAGGGACCGTGCAGCAGCGGGAAGACGACGTCCACCTCGCCGAGCACGCGCGGGACCTCGCCCGCGGTCAGCACGCGCAGGTCCCGGCGACCGGTCGACAGCGGCAGGATGACCTCCTCGCCGGTCGGCTCCACCTGGGGCAGGCGTCCGGCAGAGATCTCCCAGCGCGCGGGCTCGTCGGCCGCGAGGACCCACTCGCCCGTCGGGGTGATGCCGACGGGGACGACGTCGTACCGGGTGCGGTCGATCGCGCGCAGGACGCCGGCGGCCGTCGCGGCCGAGACGGCGTGCTCACCGGACCGGCCCCCGAACAGCACGAGGACGCGGATCTTGCGCGGCGCGTCGGAGGGGTGCGCGTCAGCGGACGGCACGGACTGGTCGGGGCTCTGGCTGGACATCGCGGACGACCCTACCGGACCCGGGCGGCGCGCCGTCACGCTCTCGGGACCACCGCCGGGCCAGCCCCGCCCCGGGGCTCCGGGAACCATTCGCGACCGCACGGCGTTGTGGGTCGCGTGGAAGACACGACTCTCGAGGCCCCCGCGGCCGACGACCCCGACCATAGTCCCGGCCGCACCGACCCCGAACCGGCGAGCGCTGCCCCCGCAGCCAGCCACCCGAGGACGGTGCGGACCCCGTGACTCCCGTCCTCTCCCTCCTGCTCGGCGTCCTCGTCGTCCTGGCGATCACCGCCGTCACCGCCTACTTCGTGGCGCAGGAGTTCGCGTACATGACCGTCGACCGCTCACGCCTGGCCGCGCGGGCCGAGTCCGGTGACGCGACGGCGCAGCGCGCCCTCGCGGTGACGCGCCGCACGTCCTTCGTCCTCTCCGGCGCCCAGCTCGGCATCACCGTGACGGGGCTGCTCGTCGGCTACGTCGCGGAGCCGCTCATCGGCGACGCGCTCGGCGAGATGCTCGGTGGCGTGGGAGTTCCCACCGGCGTCGGCGTCGTGATCGGCACCGTGCTGGCGCTCGTCGCGTCCACGATCATCCAGATGCTCTTCGGCGAGCTCTTCCCGAAGAACCTCGCGATCGCGCGGCCCGAGCCCACGGCGCTGCGGCTCGCCGGCTCCACGACGGCCTACCTCACCGTGTTCGGCTGGCTCATCGCCGTCTTCGACAAGGCGTCGAACGCTCTCCTGCGCGCCCTGCGCATCGAGCCCGTGCACGACGTCGAGCACTCGGCGACGGCGCGCGACCTCGAGCACATCGTGGCCGACTCGCGCGAGAGCGGCGACCTGCCCGACGAGCTCTCCGTCCTGCTCGACCGCATCCTCGACTTCCCGCAGCACGACGTCGAGCACGCGATGATCCCCCGCTCGCGGGTGGGGACCGTGCGCCCGGACGCGACGGTCGCCGACGTCCGGCGGCTCATGGCCACGGGCCACTCGCGCTACCCGGTGGTCGACGAGACCGACCAGGCGATCGGCGTCGTCCAGCTCACCGACCTCCTGCGCTCCGACCTGCCCGACGACGCGCCCGTCACCGACCTCATGCGCCCGGTGACGGTGCTCCCCACGCTCATGGCGCTGCCCGACGCGCTCGCCGAGCTCACCGGGAGCCACCACCGGATCGCGTGCGTCGTCGACGAGTACGGCGGGTTCGCCGGCGTGCTCACCCTCGAGGACCTCGCCGAGGAGCTCGTCGGCGAGATCACCGACGAGCACGACCCCGAGCAGCCCGTGACCGTGGCGGCCGAGGACGACGGCGCGTGGGTCATGGGCGGCGACGTCCACCTCGACGAGGCCGAGCGCGCGATCGGGCACGACCTGCCGCGCGGGGACTACGAGACCGTCTCCGGCCTGCTCATCGCCCACCACGGCACGCTCCCGCGGGCGGGCGACACCGTCGACGTCGAGCTTCCGCTCGACCCGGCGGACCTCGTGCGCGACGAGCCCGTGACGCGCCGCGTCGTCGTGGACGTCCTGTCCGTCGAGCGGCACGTGCCGAACCTCGTGCGCGTGCGCCTCGTGGAGTCCTGCGCCGCGGACCCGGGCCCCGGCACGGGTGACGCGGACCGGGCCGAGACCGTCCGCAGCGGGGAGGAGACCCGATGAGCAACCCCTGGGTCGTGGTCGTCGCGACCGTCGTCATCATCGCGCTCAGCGCGTTCTTCGTCGCCGTCGAGTTCGCGCTCCTCGGTGCCAGGCGGCACCGCCTCGAGGACGCCGCGCCGACGAGCCGCTCGGCGCGCGCCGCGCTGCGCAGCTCGGCGGAGCTCACGCTGCTGCTCGCCGGCTCGCAGCTCGGCATCACCGCGTGCACGCTCGCGCTCGGCGCGATCACCAAGCCGGCCGTGCACCACTGGCTGACCCCCGTGTTCGCGTCGTGGGGGCTGCCGCTGTGGGGCGCCGACGTCGCGGGGTTCGTCCTCGCGCTGGTCATCGTGACGTTCCTGCACCTCGTCGTCGGCGAGATGGCGCCGAAGTCGTGGGCGATCGCCCACCCCGAGGCGTCCGCCACGCTCCTCGCGCTGCCCATGCGGGCCTTCATGGCCGTGACCCGTCCGGTCCTGCGATGGCTCAACGCCATGGCGAACCGGTGCCTGCGCGTGGTCGGCGTGGAGCCGGTCGACCAGGTCGAGGGCGGGCAGGACCCCGCCGCGCTGCGCCACCTCGTCGAGCACTCGGCGAACGTGGGAGCGCTCGACGCGTCGTACACGGCGCAGATCTCGAGCGCGCTCGAGATCGAGACGCTCACGGTGGACGCGCTGGTCCCGAGCGGGTCCGCGCCGACCGCCGTCGGCCCGGACGCCACCGCGGCCGACGTCCGCGCGGCGTCGGTCCGATCCGGTCACCTGCGGATCCTCCTCGGGTCCGGCGACGACGTCCGCGGCGTCGTGCACGTGCGCGACACGCTGCTCGAGCCGGACGACGCGCCCGTCGCCCCGCTCGCGCGCACGCCGTTCACGCTCGACGCCTCGACCACCGTGCACGCGGCGCTCGCCCGCATGCGCGAGTCGAGCGAGCAGCTCGCGCTCGTGACGCGCGACGGCCACGTCGTCGGCGTCGTCACGCTCGCGGACGTGCTGCGCCGGCTGCTCCCCCACCCGCACGAGCCGGCGGCGGCGCTCGTCGGCTGACTTCCGGCGTACGGTGGGAAGGCCCCGGCGACGTGCGTCGCCGGGGCCTTCCGCACCCCTCGACCGAAGGCAGGCCATGCCCACGCCCGTCCCGTTCGTCCGTCCGTTCGCCGAGCCGCGCACCCTCCTCGGCGACGACCTCCTCGACGACGTCCGCGCCCGCGCCGCGGGCTACGACCGCGACAACGCGTTCTTCACCGAGGACCTCGCCGCGCTCGCCGACGCCGGCTACCTGCGCGCGCTCGTCCCGGAGTCGTTCGGCGGTGCCGGGCTCGGGCTGCGCGAGGTCGCGCACGAGCAGGCCCGCCTGGCCGGCGCTGCCCCCGCGACCGCCCTCGCGGTGAACATGCACCACGTGTGGACCGGCGTCGCGCGCTACCTGCACGAGCGCGGCGACTCGTCGCTCGACTGGCTGCTCGAGGAGGCGGGCCGCGGCGAGGTGTTCGGGTTCGGGTACTCCGAGGGCGGCAACGACCTCGTGCTGCTCGGCTCGCGCACCGAGGCGCGGCCTGACGGCGCCGGCGGGTACACGTTCCACGGCCGCAAGATCTTCACGTCGAACTCCCCCGCGTGGACACGCCTCGGCGTGCTCGGGCTGGACTCCGTGTCCGACGACGGCCCCCACCTCGTGCACGCGTTCGTCACCCGCGACGGAGGTGGCGTCGAGGTGCTCGACGACTGGGACACGATGGGCATGCGCGCGTCGCAGTCGCGCTCGACCGTGCTCGACGGCGCGCCCGCGCCCGCCGACCGCGTCGTGCGCCGGATCACGCCGGGCCCGACGCTCGACCCGCTCGTCGTGGGGATCTTCACGACCTTCGAGACGTTGCTGGCGTCCGTGTACACGGGGATCGCGGAGCGTGCGCTCGAGCTCGGCGTCGCCGCCGCCCGGCGTCGCACGTCGATGAAGAACGACGGCGCGCCGCTCGCCCAGGACCCCGACATCCGGTGGCGCCTCGCGGACGCCGCGCTCGCGCTCGACGCGGTCTGGCCGCAGATCGACACCGTCGCCGGCGAGCTCGACGCGCTCGTCGACCGGGGTGCGGGCTGGTTCCGCGCGACCGCGGGCCTCAAGGTGCGCGCGACGGAGACGGCGAAGAGCGTCGTCGACCAGGCCGTGCGCGTCGCGGGCGGGTCGAGCTACTTCGCCGGCAACGAGCTGGGTCGCCTGTACCGCGACGTCCTCGCAGGGCTGTTCCACCCGTCCGACGACGAGTCCGCGCACTCGACGGTCGCGCAGTCCCTGCTCGGCCCGCTCGGCTGACGGGTCCGCCGCCGTCGGCCACGGAGCGGTCGCCCGGGGCACGCAGCGCGCGCTCGGCGTAGCCTGCGGGCCATGAACGACGCGCAGGCCCACGCCCCTCTCTCCCCCGCCACGGTCGCCGTCTGCGCCGGACGGCCGGAGCGCACGCAGGGCGCGCCGGTGAACCCGCCGATCGTGCTGTCCTCGACGTATGTCTCGCAGGGCGTGCAGCAGCCCGGCGAGCTCCTGTACACCCGTATGGACACCGAGACGTGGCACCCGTTCGAGGAGGCGCTCGCCGCGCTCGAGGGCGGCGAGCACGCCGGCGTGGTCTTCGGCTCGGGGATGGCCGCCATCGCGGCCGTGCTCGCGGCCGTGCCCGCGGGCGGGAAGGTCGTGCTCCCCCGGCACGCCTACCAGGTCACGCTCGGCTTCGCCGACGACCTCGCCACCCGCGCGGGCGTGGAGGTGGTCCGCGTCGACGTCGCGGACACCGACCAGGTCCTCGCCGTGCTCGACGGCGCGTCCCTCCTGCTCGTCGAGTCACCCACCAACCCGATGCTCGAGGTCGCGGACCTGCCCGTGCTCCTCGCGGCCGCGCGCGAGCGCGGCGTGCTCACCGCGGTCGACAACACGTTCGCCACGCCCCTGGGGCAGCGCCCCCTGGACCACGGTGCGGACGTCGTCGTGCACTCGGTGACCAAGTACCTCGCCGGGCACTCCGACGTCGTCCTGGGCGCCGCCGTCGCGCGCACGGCCGAGCTCACCGCGGCGCTGCGGGCCTATCGGACCCTGCACGGCTCGATCCCCGGCCCGTTCGAGGTGTGGCTCGCGCTGCGCGGTCTGCGCACGCTCGCGCTGCGCGTCGAGCGTGCGCAGGCCAACGCGGCGGAGCTCGCACGCCGGCTCGCGGACCACGCGGACGTCGTCGAGGTCCGCCACCCGAGCCTGCCCGACGACCCCGGCCACGAGCGTGCGACGCGCCTCATGACGGGGTACGGCTCGATCCTCGGCGTGCGTCCGCACGGCGGTGCCGCCGCCGCCGACGCGGTCGTGGCGGCCGTGCGCCTGTGGGTGCCCGCCACGAGCCTCGGGGGCGTCGAGTCGAGCCTCGAGCGTCGGCGCCGGTTCGCCACCGAGTCCGTCACCGTCCCCGACGACCTCCTGCGGCTGTCCGTCGGGATCGAGGACGTCGAGGACCTGTGGCGCGACCTCGACCGGGCGCTGCGTGCGGCCCGTGAGCTCCCCGACGCGTAGCCGAGGACCCCTGCGGCACGTCTCCGAGCGCACCCCCGGGCGCCGCTCCCGAGACCGCGCCGTGACCGGACCGGGACCCGACCGTGGCCGCCCCGCCGCGCGAGCGTGACCGGCGGTTTCTACGATCGCCTCATGAGGACACGACCAGCGCCGCGGACGACCACCCGGGACGAGCACGGACGATGTGGGGTCGGCGCACGGCCACGACCGCTCGTGGCGGTCGCGACGGGAGCGCTCGTCCTCGCGCTCGCGGCGTGCGGCACCGGGGGCGGGACGGACGACTCCCCCTCGCCGACCGACACCACGACGAGCGAGTCCCCCGGCCCCACGGGCACGGCCACCGACACGGAGTCGCCGGCACCCACCGACGACGGGACGACCCCCGCCGACGACGCGACCGAGGCGCCGCTGCCGTTCCCCGCGAACACCGAGCCGGACACCCAGGACCCGTCCGCGGACGCCGCGCTCACCGTCACGGACATCCGCGTCGGCTACCACGACGACTTCGACCGCGTCGTGTTCGAGCTCGGCGGTACCGGGACGCCGGGCTGGCGCGTCGAGTACGTCGACGAGCCGATCGACGAGGGCAGCGGCAACCTCGCCGCCGTCGACGGCGACGCGTACCTCCAGGTCATGATCTCCGGCACGGGCTACCCGACGGACACCGGTGTCGAGGAGTACGCGGGGCCGAACCCCGTCGTCGCGGGCGACGACGGCGAGGTCGAGGAGGTCCTCCTGCGGGGCGTGTTCGAGGGCTACACGCAGGCCTTCGTCGGAGTCGACGACGAGCGGCGCCCGTTCCGCGTCTTCTCGCTCGAGAACCCGACGCGCGTCGTGGTCGACGTGCGCGACGACGACTGAGACCGCCCGGAGCGCCGACGGCGCCGCCGTCAGCGCTCCGAGGAGATCCCCTCGGACTTCTGCGGGCGCGACAGCAGGCCGCGCGCCATGTCGTCGACGGGCATGCCCTCGTGCAGCACCGCCACGACCCCGGCGGTGATCGGCATCTCGACGCCGACCTTCTGCGCGAGCTCGAGGACCGAGCGGCACGACTTGACGCCCTCCGCGGTCCCGCCCGTCGCGGCGACCGCCTCGTCGAGGCTCATGCCCTGGCCGACGTGCTTGCCGAGCGTGTGGTTGCGCGACAACGGTGACGAGCACGTCGCGACGAGGTCGCCCATGCCGGCCAGCCCCGGGAACGTCTCCGCGTCGGCGCCGAGCGCGAGGCCGAGCCGCGTGATCTCGACGAGGCCGCGCGTGATGACCGTGGCGGTCGTGTTGTAGCCGAACCCGCGACCCTGGGCGATGCCGACGGCGAGCGCGATGACGTTCTTCACCGCGCCGCACAGCTCGACCCCGACCACGTCGCGGTTCGTGTACGGGCGGAAGTACGACGACGAGCACGCCCGCGCCACGTACCGCGCCACGTCCTCGTCGACGCACGAGACGACGGTCGCCGTCGGCTGGCGGTGCGCGATCTCGCGCGCCAGGTTCGGGCCCGAGACGACGGCCACGCGCTCGGGAGGAAGCCCGAGGGACTCCGCGACGACCTCGCTCATGCGCCGGTCCGTGCTCAGCTCGACGCCCTTCATGAGCGACACCGCGACCGCCTCCGGCTCGAGGTACGGGCGCAGCTCCGCGAGCGTGCTGCGCGCGACCTGCGACGGGATCGCGACGACGACGAGCCCGGCGCCGGCGAGCGCCTCGCGCGCGTCGGTGGTGGCGCGGATGCCGGCCGGGAGGTCGATGCCGGGAAGCCGCTTCTCGTTGCGGCGCGCGCCGTTGACCTGCTCGGCGACCTCCGCGTCACGACCCCACAGCCGGACCTCGCACCCGGCGTCCGCGAGGACGGCGGCGAACGTCGTGCCCCAGCTCCCCGACCCGAGGACCGCGGCGACGACCTGCCCGGCCGCGGGCGCCGCGTCGTCGGCCCGGAGCGGCACGGGGCTGATCTCGACGGTCTGGTCCCCGCTCATCGCCGACGCTCCGTGCCCGGGTTCTTGCGCATGTCGAACCGCTCCGCGGGCGCCTCGGCACCCCGGATCTCCTCGAGCTGGGCGGTGATGGCGGCCATGATGCGCTCGGTCGCCTCCCGCAGCGTCGCGGTGTCCTGCGGGCGGTCGTAGAGGTCGGTGAGGTCGACGGGCTCGCCCGCGTGGACCGTCACACGCTTGGGCGGGATCGGCTTGAACACCTTGCCGTACGGCGCGAGGAGCTGCTCCGCACCCCACTGGGCGATCGGGACGACCGGCGCGCGGCTGGTCAGCGCGAGGCGGGCGACGCCCGTCTTGCCGACCATGGGCCAGCCGTCGGGGTCGCGCGTGAGCGTGCCCTCGGGGAAGAACACGACGCACTCGCCCTCGTCGAGCCGGGCGGTGGAGTCGACGAGGGACTGCGCGGCCCCGGCGGTGCCGCGGTGCACGGGGATCATCCCCGTGCGACGGAGGATGGCGCCGAAGACCGGGACCTTGAACAGCGACGACTTCGCCGTGATCTTGGGGGCACGGCCCTGCGCGTAGAGGAAGTGCGCGAGCGTCACGGGGTCGACCTCGGTGACATGGTTCGCCGCGGCGATGAAGCCGCGCGCGGGCAGGTTCTCGACGCCCCGCCAGTCCCGACGGGTGATCAGGTTCAGGACCGGGATCAGGAAGAACGCGAGCGCGCGGTACGCGCGCGGGATCTGGGGCAGGCTCGGCACGGACACCGAGCCTACCGGGCGCGGCAGGGCGCTCAGATCCAGCCGTGCCGTCGTGCGGTGTGCGCGGCCTCGTGCCGGTTCGCCGCGCCGAGCTTCGCCGCCGCCGACGACAGGTAGTTGCGCACGGTGCCGGGGGCGAGGTGCGCGCGCGTCGCGATCTCCTCGACGGGCGACCCGTCGGCAGCGAGCTCGAGCACGTCCGCCTCGCGCGCCGTGAGCGGGCTCGCCCCCGCGGCGATGGCCTCGGCGGCGAGCTCCGGGTCGACGTACCGACCGCCGTCGTGCACCTGCCGCACGACGCCCGCGAGCACGCGCGCCGAGACGGTCTTGGGCAGGAAGCCCCGCGCGCCCGCCTCGAGCGCGCGCTTGAGGTAGCCCGGGCGGCCGTGGCTCGTGACGATGACGACGCCGCAACCCGGCAGCTCGCTCGCGAGCCGCTCCGCGACCTCGACCCCGTCGAGGCCGGGCATCTGCAGGTCGAGCACCGCGACGTCGGGCTCGTGCTTGAGCGCGGCGGCGACCGCCTCCGGCCCGGAGGCCGCCAGCGCGACGACCTCGAGGTCGTCCTCCAGCGCGAGCAGGGAGGCGATGGCGTCGCGGATGAGGTTCTCGTCGTCGGCGAGCAGGATACGGATCACGTGAGGGTGGTCCTCTCGGTGGGGCTGGCGGGCTGGTCTCGGTGGGCTCGCCGCAGCGGTGCGCCCCGGGCCGGGCCGACGTCGGGCACGCGCGCGACCAGGCCGAACCGGCCCGCCTCCGCCCAGGTCGCCAGGCTCCCGCCGGCACCCTCCAGCCGCTCGCCGAGCCCCAGGAGCCCGGAGCCGCGCCCGTCGCCCGCCCCCGTGGGGGCACCGTCGTTGACGATCTCCACGACGCTGGAGACCCGGTCGCGGTGGACCGTGATCGTGCACGTGCGGGCCGTCGAGTGCCGCACGACGTTGGTGACACCCTCGCGCACGGCCCACGCGAGCGCCTCCTGCGCGGCCTCGCCGACCGGGGTCTCGTCCCCGTGGACGGTCGTCTCGATCCCGGCGGAGCGCAGGACGGAACGTGCGCCGGCGAGCTCCGCGGCGAGGTCCGCGGTGCGGTAGCCGGCGACGACGGCGCGCACCTCGCGCAGCGCGTCCTGCGCGATCCGGCGCACCTCGAGCATCTGCGCCTCCGCGCCCGGACGACCGCGCGCCGCGAGCTCGGCCGCGAGCTCGCTCTTGACCGCGACGACGGACAGGGTGCGGCCGAAGACGTCGTGCAGGTCGCGCGAGAAGCGCAGGCGTTCCTCCGCGACGGCGAGCCGCGCGTGCAGCACGCGCGTGCGCTCCTGCTCCCACACGATGCCGAGCATCCACACGGACACGCGGTAGGACCCGAAGATCGCGACGAGCATGATCGTGCCCGACAGGGCGAGGCCGAACGCCATGCCCGCGGTCGTCGAGGTGACGGGGCCCGTCCCCACCCACACGGAGCATCCCGTGACCGCGCCGAGCACGACCCCGACGAGCGCGAGGCGGCGGAAGGTCAGGAGCGGCACGACGGCGAGCGTCCCGAACCCGAACCCGAGCAGGAGCGCGTAGTACCTCGCGCTGCCCGCCACGTCCTGCGGGGCACCGACCGGGAACGCCCAGAACCCCACGGCTGCGACCGCGACGGACAGCGCGAGGTGGAGGGAGAGCAGCCACGGGCGCACCACGGAGCCGCCGAGGAAGTGCACCACGCCCGCACGCAGCACGGCGATGCTCGTCGCCGTGTGCGCGAGGACGAGGAGCAGCCACGCGCCGACCGTCGCAGGACGGAACGTCTGGTCGATCCCGACGAGCGTGAGCGCGAGGAACGGCTCGAAGAGCGAGAGCAGGTACAGCGACCACCGCGTGTAGGCGTCGAACCGCTCGGGCGCGGTCCGACGGCTCCACACGTCGAGGAACGTGCGCGGCCGGGTGATCACGACGTCCAGCGTCCCACGCGCCCGGGTCGCGGCACCGTGACAGGCGTCATGACCTGGCCCGCCGGCACCCGTCCCCGGCGACGGCGTCTCAGCCGCGCGAGACGTCCGCCCCGAGCGCGACGAGCTTCTCCTGGAAGCTCTCGTAGCCACGGTCGATGAGGCTGATCCCTCGCACCGTCGAGGTGCCCTTCGCGGCGAGCGCGGCGATGAGGTGGGAGAAGCCACCACGCAGGTCCGGGACCTCGATGTCGGCGGCGGAGAGCGGCGTCGGGCCGGAGACGACGGCGGAGTGGTGGAAGTTGCGCTGCCCGAACCGGCAGTCGCCACCCCCGAGGCACTCCTTGTAGACCTGGATGGTCGCGCCCATGCCGCGCAGCGCGTCGGTGAAGCCGAAGCGGTTCTCGTAGACCGTCTCGTGGACGATCGACAGGCCCTTGGCCTGGGTGAGCGCGACGACGAGCGGCTGCTGCCAGTCGGTCATGAACCCGGGGTGCACGTCGGTCTCGAGCACGATCGGGGACAGGTCGCCGCCCGGGTGCCAGAACCGGATGCCGTCGTCCTGCACGTCGAACCGGCCGCCGACCTTGCGGAACG
>CAZFUQ010000044.1:0-9514 GCA_964521905.1 uncultured Cellulosimicrobium sp. | reverse complement strand
TCTCGGGCTGGGTGGCGCCCTTGACCGTGATGTCGCCGCCGGTGGCCAGCGCCGCCGACGCCCATGACGCCGCCTCGATACGGTCGCCGAGCGCGGTGTGGGTGTACCCGTCGAGGCGGTCGACGCCCTCGATGCGGATCACGCGGTCCGTGTCGACCGAGATGATCGCGCCCATCTTCTGCAGGACGGCGATGAGGTCCATGATCTCGGGCTCGATCGCCGCGTTCGCCAGCTCGGTGATGCCCTCGGCGCGGACCGCGGTGAGCAGGAGCTGCTCCGTGGCGCCCACGGACGGGTAGGGCAGCGCGATCTTCGTGCCCTGGAGGCGGCGCGGGGCCCGGATGTGGATGCCGTTCTCGCGCTTGTCCACGACCGCGCCGAACTGGCGCAGGATGTCGAGGTGGTAGTTGATCGGGCGGTCGCCGATCCGGCAGCCGCCCAGGTCGGGGATGAAGGCCTCGCCGAGCCGGTGCAGCAGCGGGCCGCAGAACAGGATCGGGATACGGCTCGAGCCGGCGTGCGCGTCGATGTCCGCGACGTGGGCGGACTCGACGTTCGACGGGTCGAGGTCGAGGATGCCGCCGTCGGGGTCCGACTTCACGGCGACGCCGTGCAGCTCGAGCAGGCCGGTCACGACACCGACGTCGCGGATCTGGGGGACGTTGCGCAGCACGCTGGGCGACTCGCCCAGCAGCGAGGCCACCATCGCCTTGGACACGAAGTTCTTCGCGCCCCGCACGGTGATCGTCCCGTCCAGCGGGGTCCCGCCGTTGACGTACAGCACATCCTTCATGAGCTCTGGTCGCCCTCTCGACAAGCTGGTGGTGGTCGTACCCGTGCGGGCGGGAGCCCGCGTACCGAGCCGGGCCGCGATTCCCCCGCGAACGCGGTCCCGAGCGTGCCGACGTGAGGCACCCGGAGATTATTCACCCCCTCAGGGGTACGAACCGACCTCGACCGCCGCCCGGCACGTAATCCGCACGACCCCTCCTCGCGAGACGCTCGAATCATGAGACAGATCCTCCGCCATGCGAGACCCGGATCTACCGTGGTCGACGTTACCGCCTAGTACGCCTCTCTCGGGAGCCCTTCACCATGAGCACCTCCGTCGCACGCCAGCCCGCCCCGCCAGTTGCCCCAGGCAACTCCAAGGGCCGGGTGATCGTCGCGAGCCTCATCGGCACGTCGATCGAGTTCTACGACTTCTACGTCTACGCGACCGCCGCCGTGCTCGTCTTCCCCACGATCTTCTTCGCGAGCGACGACCCCACGTACGCGCTCCTGCAGTCGTTCGCCGTGTTCGGCGTCGCGTTCGTCGCACGCCCGGTCGGCTCGGTGCTCTTCGGTCACTTCGGCGACCGGATCGGGCGCAAGGGCACCCTCGTCGCCTCGCTCCTCACGATGGGCGTCGCCACGGTCCTCATCGGCACGCTCCCGCCGTCGAGCACGCCCGGCTGGGCCGTGCTCTCTCCCGCCCTGCTCGTCCTCATGCGCTTCTGCCAGGGGCTCGGCCTCGGGGGCGAGTGGAGCGGCGCCGCGCTGCTCGCGACGGAGAACGCGCCCGCGGGCAAGCGGGCCGTCTGGGGCACGTTCCCCCAGCTCGGTGCGCCCATCGGCTTCATCCTCGCCAACACGGTGTTCCTCGTCCTGGCCGAGACGCTCACCGACGCGCAGTTCCTCGCGTGGGGCTGGCGCGTGCCCTTCCTCGCGAGCGCCGTGCTCGTGATCGTCGGCCTGTGGGTGCGCCTGCGGCTCATCGAGACGCCCGCGTTCCAGAAGGTCGTCGAGGCCGAGGCCGTCGCGAAGATCCCGGTCGCGCGCGTGTTCCGCACGTCGTGGCGCCAGATCGTCTCGGGCACGTTCATCATGCTCGCGACCTACGTGCTCTTCTACCTCATGACGACGTTCACCCTCACGTACGGCACCGCGCCGTCCGACGCCACGCCCGCCGGACTCGGGTACCAGCGCACCGACTTCCTCGTCATGCTCATCGTCGGCGTCGTGTTCTTCGGGGCGTTCACGCTCGCGTCGGGCCCGCTCGCGGAGCGGTTCGGCCGCCGCACGCACCTGCTGTGGACCACGGTCGCGATCATCGTGTTCGGCCTGCTGTTCGTCCCGTTGTTCTCGGGCGGGACCGTCGGCGTCATGGCGCTGCTCGTCGTCGGCTTCTCGCTCATGGGCATGACGTTCGGCCCCATGGCCGCCGTGCTCCCCGAGCTCTTCCCCGCGAACGTCCGCTACACGGGCTCCGCCATCGCGTACAACGTGTCGTCGATCCTCGGCGCGGCCGTCGCCCCGTTCATCGCCGTCGCGCTGTGGACCGCGGCCGACGGGTCGACCGTCCTCGTCGGTGCCTACCTCAGCGTGATGGCGGTCGTCACGCTCGTGGCGCTGCTCATCTCGAAGGAGACCAAGGACGTCGACTACACGGACAACCTCTCCTGACCCGTCGCGTCCCGCGAGGTAGAGCCCCGGTGGGCTCTACCTCGGCGGTCCCGGCATCGTCGTCAGACGGCGGGCGCGTCGTACGTGGCGACGTACCGGTCGACCTCGGCCAGGTAGGCGGCCCGCTGCGACTCGCCGAGCCACGACGCCTCGAACGAGTTGCGCGCGAGCTGCACGACCTCCTCGACCGTGAGCCCCGCCGCGTCCGCGAGCGCCACGTAGTTGTCGGCGACGTACCCGCCGAAGTACGCCGGGTCGTCGGAGTTGACCGTGACCCGGACGCCGGAGCGCAGCAGCCCGGCGATCTCGGTCGCCTTCATGTCGTCGGTGACGAACGAGTTCGAGATCGGGCAGGTGGTGAGACCCAGACCGCGCTCGCGGACGACGTCGACCAGCGCCGGGTCCTCGACGACGTTCGTGCCGTGGTCCACGCGGTCCACGCCGATCTCGTCGAGCACGGTGCGGATGTTGTCGATGCTGCCGACCTGGTCGATGTCGCAGTGCATCGTCAGCCGGTAGCCGAGCTCGCGGGCACGGGCGAAGACCTCGGCGAACTTCTGCGGCGGGTTGTCGCGCTCGTCGGAGTCGAGCCCGACGCCGAGGATCTTGTCCCGGAACGGCACCGACGCCTCGAGCGTCTCGGCCGCGCTCTGCGCCGAGTGGTCGCGCAGGAAGCACAGGACGAGGTGCGCGTCCACGCCGTGCTTGGACTGCGCCTCGGCCGCTGCCCGGTGGTAGCCCGTCACGACCGCCTCGAACGGCACACCGCGCGACGTGTGCGCCTGCGGGTCGAAGAACATCTCGACGTGCTTCACGCCGTCCGCCGCCGCCCGCGCGAGGTACGCGTCCGCGAGCTCGGCGAAGTCGTCCGCGGTCTGCAAGACCTCCATCGCCGGGTAGTACACGGCGAGGAAGCTCGTGAGCGAGTCGAACGCGTACGTCGCGCGCACCTCCTCCACCGTGGTCTGGCCGATGTCGATCCCGTTCTTCTGCGCGAGCCGCAGCTTGAGGTCGGGCTCGAGCGTTCCCTCCAGGTGCAGGTGCAGCTCCGCCTTGGGCAGGCCGGTGACGAACTCGCGGGTGGGCGTCGTGGGCGCAGGCATGGGTCTCCTTCTCGGGTCGGTGTCCCCCGCGTCCATCTTCTCCCGTGCCCGACGGCGGGGCGCACCCGCCCGCGCGAGGTGCGGCCCGACGTCGGGCAGGCGCCGCACCTCAGGCGTTGCGCTCGCGCGCCCACGCGAGGCTCGCCCGGACGAGCCCGAGCACGACGGCGAGCTCGTCGGTGTCGCGCGGCCCGTAGACCATCACCTCGGTCCCGTGGTCGCCGTACTGGTGCACCTCGGCCCACCCGGTGTCGAGCGCACGCTCTACGAGGTCCGGCGGCAGGCACAGGTGAACGCTCGTGTCCGTCACGCCGTGGAGGTGGACGGGCTCGAGGCGGTCCGTCGGCGACGCGAGCGATGTGCGCGGGTCGCGCGTCCGCCCACGCACATCGAGGCCGACAAGGAACAGTGCCCGCGACGACGCCGGCGAGACCTGGCTGATCCCCTCGCGCACCCCGTCGAGCGTCGTCGCGGCGAGCACGAGCTCTCCCCACAGCGCCGCCGGGGCGAGCTGGTCCAACTGGCGGTGCGGGCCGTCGTCGGACGTGGGAGGGCGTGATCCCTGGCGGGCCGGGAGCACGTCGGAGCGCTCGCCGAGGGCGGCCGTGGAGATGTCATGAGAAGTCACCACCGGAACGTACCGGCCCCGGCACGGCCCGACCAGCGCGTCTCCGCGCAGCGACGCGCCGGACCGCGCCCCTCGGACGCACCGCCACCACCCACTCCGCTCCCGTCGCAGCCTCGGCGCCCGTCGGCGTGCGTCGGCGTGCCCGGACGGAGCGCCCATGACCACCACGGACCTCGGCACCCTCACCGACTCCCCCGACGGATCGTCCGCAGACCCGATCACCGCGCCCGACGCCGTCCGGAGCGACCGGTGGTACCTCTCCTCCGCGCCGATCGTTCGCGCCCTCGTGCACCTGTGCGTGCCGATATCCGTGGCGATGATCGTCGGGGCCGTCTACAACGTCGTCAACGCCGGGTTCGTCGGCTCGCTCCACGACAACACCCTGCTCGGCGCGGACGCCACGGCGACCTACGTCGCGCTCATGCTCGCGTTCGTCCCCGTCCTCACGGCAGCCTTCTGCCTCGAACAGCTCGTCCGGGCCGAGGGCGCGTCGCGCCGGGTGATGCACGCGCTCGTCGGCTCCACCGTGCTGAACCTCGCCCTGGACGTCTCGTTCGCCCTCGTCCTGCCATGGGGCGTGGGCGGCGTAGCACTGGGCACCGGCCTGGCAGATCTTGTCGTCGTGATCTACTTCGCCGTCTGGCTGACCCGCAGGACGGTCCGCTCGCTGCGGTGGGTGTAGCGGTCCGGATCGCAAAGGTGCCCGAGTTCCTCCTCGTGGCCGTGACCCTCGGCGTCCTGCCGCTCCTCGCCTACTCCTACGGCAACGGCGACCGCGGCCGGCTCTCGACGCCGTGCCCGCGTTCGTCATGTCCGTGTCGCAGGGAGTCCTGTTCGTCCCCGTCGTGCTGCTCAGCAACCGCTGGTCCGGGCTGTCCGGCATCATCTGGTCGCTCACGGTGCCCGAGGTCGTCGTGTGCCTCATCGGCGCCGGGGCTGTCGCTCGCCTCCCGCCGGGCCATCGACCGCGACCTGGACGCCGCCCGAATCGATTAGGTCGGTACCGCCGTCGGCGAACCTCCGGCATCGTCGTCCTGTTCGACGTCCACGAGCGAAGGAGCTTGACATGCGACGGATTGCAGCCTGGGCGGCCGCGGTGGTCCTCGGCGCCGCAGGTCTCGTGGCGGCCTCCCCACCCGCACCGGCAGAGGCGCACGGCGCCGAGGTGTTCCCCGGGAGCCGTCAGTACCTGTGCTGGGTCGACGGGATGACGGAGTCCGGTGCGTTGAGCCCGCAGAACCCGGCGTGCACAGACGCCTATGCCGTCAGCGGGGCGTCGGCGTTCTACAACTGGTTCGGCAACCTCGACTCGAACGGTGCCGGACGGACCGAGGGCTACATCCCCGACGGTCAGATCTGCGACGGAGGAGGGAGCGGGCCGTTCGACTTCAGCGGCTTCAACGCCGTCCGGGACGACTGGCCGAGGACGCACCTCACGGCCGGCGAGACGTACCAGTTCCAGCACAACAACTGGGCCGCGCACCCCGGACGCTTCGACGTCTACGTGACCGAGGAGGGCTGGGACCCTTCCACCCCGCTCGCCTGGAGCGACCTCGAGCTGGTCGACTCCGTGACCGATCCCCCCGCCAACGGCGGACCCGGCGGGCTGAACTACTACTACTGGGACGTCACGCTGCCGGCCGACCGCAGCGGCGACCACGTCGTCTTCACGCACTGGGTCCGCTCGGACAGCAACGAGAACTTCTACTCCTGCTCCGACGTCGCGTTCGACGGAGGCGACGGCGAGGTCACGGGGATCGGGGACGCTGGAGGCGGCGAGCCGACCGAGCCCGTCTGCCCCGACGAGGCGCCGGGCGCCCCGGGCGCGGTGATGGCCCTGTCCGTCACCGCCACCAGCACGCACGTCATGTGGGGCGCGGCCGAGTCCGGCTGCGTCACGGGGTACGACGTCCTCGACCCGAGCACCGGTGAGGTCGTCGTCAGCACCGACGGGTCACCCATGGTCGACCTCGCGGGCCTGGAACCCGGCACCGAGTACACGGTGGCGGTCCGTTCGCGCAACGACCACACCGGCGCCGTCTCGAGCACCAGGACGGTCACGTTCACCACGCTGGACGACGGCGGGACGCCGGGACCGGTCGGCGACTGCACGGCCGACTACTCAGCGTCCTCCTGGGGCGCGAACACCACCGGGTACACGGCGTCGGTCACCGTGACCAACACCTCCGCGACGGCCGTCACGGGGTGGGCAGTCACGTTCGCCTACCCCGGCGGCCAGACCGTCGACGCCCCCGGCTGGGGCGCGACGGTCGCCCAGGTGGGCTCGGCGGTCACCGCCTCCCATCCGGCGTGGTCGTCCGCCGTCGCCCCCGGGGAGTCGGTCACGTTCGGCTTCAACGGCGCGACCGCGACGGCAGGGGACCACCCGTCGCCGACGGGCTTCGCGCTCAACGGCGTGGCCTGCGACTGAGCCGCACGACGACGGTGCGCCGCCGGGGCTGCCCGGCGGCGCACCTCCGGTCCGGGCCTCGGCCCTGGGGCGGGCGATCTCGGCGTAGAGTCGGGCCAGGAGCTGACCCCGGTTCCCCGATGATGGGAGTCCGGATGTCCGGCGCCGCCCTCTTTTCCCCCGCTCTCCTTGCCGATTCGTCGGACGACTCCTCGCCGAGCAGCGGCCTGCTCACCCTCGGGCTGCTCGGGAGCTCCTCGATGGAGAACGAGCGCCGACTGCCGCTCCACCCCCACCACCTGGACCGGATCGACCCGGACCTGCGCGCCCGGATGGTCGTCGAGCGTGGCTACGGGGCCGACTTCCGGCTGGACCCCGGCTACGTCGAGTCGCGCGTGGGCAGGGTCGCAGAGCGCTCCGAGGTGCTCGAGTCCGCCGACGTGCTGCTGCTGCCCAAACCACGGGCGGCGGACGTGGACGCGATCCCCGAGGGCCGGGTCCTGTGGGGATGGCCGCACTGCGTGCAGGACGCCGGGATGACGCAGACGGCGATCGACCGCCGGCTCACGCTGATCGCCTTCGAGGCGATGAACCACTGGTCCCGCCGGGGCGACTTCGCCCTGCACGTGTTCCACAAGAACAACGAGCTCGCCGGCTACTGCTCCGTGCTGGACGCGCTGCGCCTGACCGGCTCGACCGGTGACTACGGGCCCCGGCTCAGCGCCGTCGTGATCGGCTTCGGAGCGACGGCCCGCGGTGCGGTGACCGCGCTCAAGGCGCACGGGATCCACGACATCCAGGTCCTCACGCAGCGTGGCGTCGCGGCGGTCGGCTCACCGATCCACGCCGCACACATCACCCAGCTCAACACCGACGCCGGCCCCGCCCACCTCAGCACGGTCCACACGGAGGACGGCGACGTCCTGCTCCCCGAGTTCCTGGCCTCCCACGACATCGTCGTCAACTGCACGCTCCAGGACGTCTCCGCACCGCTGACCTATCTACGGACGCAGGACCTGAAGGGGTTCGCCACGGGAGGCCTGATCGTCGACGTCTCGTGCGACGAGGGGATGGGCTTCGAATGGGCGAGGCCCACCACCTTCGACGAGCCGATGTTCACGGTGGGCCCCGGGGTGAGCTACTACGCCGTGGACCACAGCCCGTCCTACCTGTGGAACTCGGCCACCTGGGAGATCAGCGAAGCGCTCCTGCCGTTCCTGCGCACGGTCATGGAAGGGCCGGCGTCGTGGGCGAAGTGCCTCACCGTCTCCCGCGCGATCGAGATCCACGACGGGGCGGTCAACAACCCGAGCATCCTCAGCTTTCAGGGCCGCGAGGCGGTCTATCCGCACGCCCTGACTGCCTAGTCCGCCGTGGAGACCAGGCCGGCCACGTCACGTGCTCGACGACCCGGAGCGAGCCCGCCTGGAGCTGGTGCCGCGTGACAGCGCGATGTCGGTCACGAGAGGGATCTCGTCGCTCAGCCCGTGGTGCACCAACGCGCTCTTCAGGCACATCGTCGCGGCCGGTCTGACCGCCGTCGCGCCCGCCAGCGACGCCACTGCGGGATCGCATGCTGGACGAACTGCCGAGGACCAGTCCCCGTGCGCATGCTGACCTGCTTCGACGCGCGGGACAAGGGTGCGTACGGGGGTCCGCACGGGGTGGCTACCCCGTACGTTTCCGGTAACGCACCCGGGCCACCATCGATGCATGCGATCTTCCCGCAACCGCGAGCTCTGCGCGTGGGCGTCGGTCCGGACGTCGGGCCGCCCGGCGTCGTGCGACCTGCGCGCGAGGCTGCACCGGTTCCTGGTGGGGAAGCCGACCCCGTGCTGCGGGCATGACGACGGCCAGCCGCTCGCGGAGATCGTCGAGGTCGACGCGGCCGCGTCTGTCTCTTCTCAGCCATCTCGACCCTCCTGTTTCGCGCCTCTCCTTGGGTGTGCACGGACCCCCAGACAGCAAGAGGCCCGGATCCGCGGAATTCCGCGGATCCAGGCCTCTGACCAGGCGATCGGACGGTGTCCGATTCGACCTACTTCCTAGAAGTTGATCATGTGCCCCGCGAGGCCGTGGATCGACTCCTGGACGGCCTCGGACAGCGTCGGGTGGGTGTGCACGTTGCGCGCGACGTCGTGGACGGTGAGGTCCCACTTCTGCGCGAGCGTGAGCTCGGGCAGCAGCTCGGACGCGTCGGGGCCGATGAGGTGGCCACCGAGGAGCTCGCCGTAGGTCTCGTCGGAGACGAGCTTGACGAAGCCGGTCGGGTCGCCGAGGCCGTGGGCCTTGCCGTTCGCCATGAACGGGAAGGTCGCGACCTTGACCTGGTAGCCCTCGTCGCGGGCCTGCTGCTCGGTGAGGCCGAAGCTCGCGACCTGCGGCTGGCAGAACGTCGCGCGCGGCATCATGCGGTAGTCGCCGAGCGTGAGGGTCTCGGCGCCGCCGATGGTCTCGGCCGCGACGACGCCCTGTGCCTCGGCGACGTGCGCGAGCATGAGCTTCGCGGTGACGTCGCCGATGGCGTAGACGTGCTCGACGTTGGTACGCATGACGTCGTCGATCGCGATGGCGCCGCGCTCGGTGAGCTGGACGCCGGTGTTCTCGAGCCCGAAGCCCTCGACGTTGGGCGCGAAGCCGACGGCCATGAGGACCTTGTCGACGACGAGCTCGCCCGGCTTGTCGTCCTTGACGCCCTTGTAGGTGACCGTGACGCCGTTCGCGCCGTTGTCGGTGACCGTCTGGACGGCGGTGGACGTGAGCAGGTTGACGCCGAGCTTCTTGTACTGCTTGGCGATCTCCTTGGAGACGTCGGCGTCCTCGTTGGGCAGCGCACGGTCGAGGAACTCGATGATCGTGACGTCCACGCCGTAGTTCTTGAGGACGTAGCCGAACTCCATGCCGATCGCGCCGGCGCCGACGATGGCG
>CAZFUQ010000043.1:19609-20750 GCA_964521905.1 uncultured Cellulosimicrobium sp. | reverse complement strand
ACGCCCGCCCGACGCAGTGGAGCCCGAGCGCAGAGTTGCTTGTGGTCCACTTCCGCTGAAGTGCACTGTGGGTCACATCCGCGAAAGTGGACCACGGTACACATCTCAGGAGGCACGCATGCGGGTTCGCACCATGGCTGACGTCGGAGCCCTCATCCGCGACGCCCGCGAGCAGGCCGGACTCACCCAGGTCGAGCTCGCCCGCCGCGCCCGCGTCGGCCGCGAGTGGCTCATCAAGGTCGAGTCCGGGCGCACCAGTGCCGAGATGCCCCGCATCCTGGACGTGCTCGCCCAGCTTGGCCTCGTCCTCGACATCCGGGCCGAGAAGCACGGAGAGCCGGGCACGCGCGGTTGACCGAGGCGCACGCACGACGAGCCGACGCCGCGGGGGCGTCGGCTCGTCGTGGCCGGTCAGGAGGCCCGTGCCGCTGCGTGGAGTCCCTCAGAGCAGCTCGACACCGTCGGCCTGCGGCCCGCGGTCGCTCTGCCGCACCTTGTAGCGGACCCGGTCGCCCTCCTCCAGGACCTCGCCGCCCCGCACGACCGACACGTGCACGAACAGGTCTTCGCCCCCGGCGTCGGGCGTGATGAAGCCGAACCCACGGTCCGCGTCGTAACGCGCGACGGTGCCCTCGCCCCCGCGCACCGGCCTGCCGGATCCGCCCGGACGCCCGGAGCGGTCCGAGCGGCCCTGGCGGTCGGGGCGACCACGGTCCGCAGACGGGCGCCCGCCCCCCGAGCCACGCACGAGCCGCACGTCGCGGGCGTTCGGCCCCTTGTCGCCGGCGACGACGTCGTACGTCACCCGGGCGCCCTCGAACAGCTCGGTCAGCCCACCGCCGAGCGCGCTGACGTGGACGAAGACGTCGTCGCCGCCCCCGTCGGGCGCGACGAACCCGAAGCCCTTGACGTCGTCGTACCAGGACACCGTGCCGTCCGCCCCGTCGGAGGCGGCCTGTGCGGCCTCCGCCGCGAGCGGCAGCAGGTGGTCCGCCTGCGGACCCTTCTCCCCCTCGACGACGAGGAACGCGACACGCTGCCCCTCACGGACGACGCCGCCACCGATGATCGACGAGCTGTGGACGAAGATCTCGTCGCTGCTGCCGTCGGTCGTCGCGAAGCCGTAGCCCTTCGCGGGCTC
>CAZFUQ010000043.1:0-19599 GCA_964521905.1 uncultured Cellulosimicrobium sp. | reverse complement strand
CCGCCTCCCCCTCACCGGCATGGAGCCCGCCAAAGTCGAAGATCTCCGCGCCACCGCCGTCGGGCGTGACGAAGCCGTACCCCTTGGCCGGCTCGTACCAGGCGACGGTGCCGAGCACGCCCACGGGCGCGTCGGCGGCCCGGTCACCCGTGACACGGACGCGGCGCGCCTGCGGGCCGCGGTCGCCCTCGCCCATCTCGAACTCGACGACCTGCCCCTCGCGGAGCTGCTTCGGTCCGTCGTCGCCGAGGATCTCGGACGCGTGCACGAACAGGTCCTCGGCCTCGTTCCCGAGGTCGATGAAACCGAACCCTCGGTCGGCGTCGAACCATCGGACTGTTCCCTGGGGCACGTGGGACTCCTCATCTCGGCAGACAGTGCTGTCTCCCATTGTCCCCGACGGAACCGGTCACCTCAGCGGCGCTCCCCGCGCGGAGGAGGAGCGGCCGCGGAGGCCACCCGGGCGTCGTGGCTCTCCTGCTCGCGGGTGGCGGCCCAGGACGCGAGGAGCTTGAGCCCGTCGTCGGACGGCGAGCCGGGCAGTGCGGTGTAGACGTTGATCTGCAGGCCGGCGTCCGCGGGCAGGGCGAGCGCCTCGTAGTCGAGCTCGAGGAGACCCACCTCGGGATGGTGGAAGATCTTGGTGCCGGTACGGTGCAGGCGCACGTCGTGGGACGCCCACAGACGGCGGAAGTCCTCGCTGCGGGTCGACAGCTCGCCCACGAGCGCCGTGAGCGCCTTGTCGTAGGGGTTCTTGCCGGCCTCGGCCCGCAGGATCGCGACCGCGTCGTGGCCGATCCGCTCGTACCGGTCGCCCCAGAACACCCGCGCGGCCTCGGGATCGAGGAACTGGAAGCGCGCGGTGTTGACGGGCTTGTTCGCGATCCGCTCGGGCGAGTCGTAGAGCGGCGAGTACAGCGCCCGGCCGAGCGCGTTCGCCCCGAGCACGTCGAGCCGCCCGTTGCGCACGAACGCCGGCGTGCCGTCCATCGCGTCGAGGATCCGCTGCACGACCGGTCGCAGGACCGGCGCCGGGGTGCGCCGGGCGCGGGAGCGCGCCGCCCCCGACTGGTTCGCCGCACGCGCGAGGTCGAACAGGTGCCCGTGCTCGGCCTCGTCCAGCTGCAACGCCTCGGAGAGCGACTCCAGGATCTCCTCCGACACACCGCCGAGGTTCCCCCGTTCGAGGCGCGTGTAGTAGTCCACGCTCACCCCGGCGAGCATCGCGACCTCCTCGCGCCGCAGCCCCGGCACCCGCCGGTTGCCCCCGTACGCGGGCAGCCCGGCCCGGTCCGGGGTGATCCGGGCACGACGCGACGCGAGGAACTCGCGGGTCTCAGCCTTCAGGTCCATGCCTTCGACGGTACGTCCAACCCCCTCTCGCTGGGAGGTTCTGCCGGTACCCGGAACGCCCAGGACTCCCTGTCGCGCCGGGGCGGGCGTCTGCTGGGTGGATGACCAGCGCTCCCCCGGCCACCGCCCCTGCCCGCCCGACGTCCGGGCCGTCCCGTCCGTCAGGTCGGTCACGTCCGGCACGCCCGGGGACGACCGCGATCCTCGCGATCATCCTCGTCGGCTACTTCATGGTGCTCCTGGACAACTCGATCGTCATCACCGGGCTCCCCCACATCCGCGCCGAGCTCGGGCTGACGACCGGGACGCTGGCCTGGGTGCAGGACGCCTACCTGCTCACGTTCGGCGGCCTGCTGCTCCTGGGCGCGCGGGCCGGCGACGTCCTGGGACGCCGACGCATGTTCGTCGTCGGGCTCGCCCTGTTCACCCTCGCCTCGGTCGCCGTCGGGCTGGCCCCGACCGGGGGAGCCCTCGTCGCGGCCCGGGCCGTGCAGGGCGTGGGCGCCGCCGTCCTGGCGCCGTCCACCCTCGCGCTGCTCACCGCGAGCTTCCCCGAGGGGCCCGAGCGCACGCGTGCGACCGCGGCCTACGGAGCGGTCGCCGGGATCGGTGCGAGCGTCGGCCTGGTCCTCGGCGGGCTGCTCGCCGACCTCCTGTCCTGGCGCGCCGGCTTCCTCGTCAACCTGCCCGTCGGCGTCCTCATGCTCGTCGCCGGGCTGCGCGTCCTTCCCGAGACACCGCGATCGGCCGGCCGGTTCGACGTCCCCGGCGCCCTGCTCGCCACCGCCGGCCCGGCGGCGCTCGTCTACGGGTTCGTGCACGCGGCCGAGGACGGCTGGACCGCACCGGTGACCCTCGCCTCGATCGGTGCCGGGATCCTGCTCCTCGCCGGGCTCGTCGCCGTCGAGCGCACCGCCCGCCAGCCCGTGATGCCCCTGTCGCTCTTCCGGAGCCGGGAGCGCGTCGGCGCCTACGTCGCACGCATGCTCTTCATCGGCGCGATGATGGGCTTCTTCCTCCTGACCAGCCAGTACCTGCAGGACGAGCGCGGCTTCTCCGCGCTCGCCGCCGGCCTCGCCTTCTTCCCGATGACGGTCGTCAACTTCGTCGTCGCGCTCGCCGTCCCCCGCCTGCAGCGGCGCACCAGCGGCCCCGTCCTCCTCGTCGCAGGCCTGGTGCTCGCCGTGGCGGGCACCGCCTGGCTGGCCGCGATCGACCCCACCACGTCGTACGCGGCGGGGGTCGCCCTGCCCATGACCCTGATCGGGGCCGGCCAGGGCCTGGCGTTCGGGCCGCTCACCGCGTCGGGCATCGCCGGCGTCGCGCCGACGCAGGCCGGGGCCGCGTCCGGCGTCGTGAACTCGGTCCACCAGCTCGGGGGCGCGCTCGGCATGAGCCTCGTCCTCGCCGTCTCGAGCTCGTACGCCGGTGCCATGCTCGCCGGCGCCGTCCTGCTGGCGGGTGCCCTGGTCGCCGCGCTCGCGCTCGTCCTGCCCGGCGCACGGGGGTACCAGCAGGGCCTGCCACATCTCCGCGACCGCTCCTAGCGTGGAGGGCATGACGGTGAACACCGACAGCATCCCCCTCCTCACCCTGAACAACGGCGTCGCGATGCCCGCACTGGGCTACGGCGTCTTCCAGACCCCGCCGGACCAGACCGTCCGGGCGACCGCCGAGGCCCTGCGCGCGGGCTACCGGCTCCTGGACACCGCGGCCGCGTACGGCAACGAGCGCGAGGTCGGCGAGGCGCTGCGACGCTCCGACCTGGACCGGTCGGACGTCTTCGTCGAGACGAAGGTCTGGGTCAGCGACTACGGCTACGACGCGACCCTGCACGCCTTCGACAAGAGCGCGGGCAAGCTCGGCGTCGACGTGATCGACCTGCTGATCCTGCACCAGCCCGCACCGAGCATCTTCGACCGCACGCTCGACGCCTACCGCGCCCTGGAGACCCTGCTGGAGGACGGCAGGGTCCGCGCGATCGGCGTCAGCAACTTCATGCCCGACCACCTGGCCCGGCTGCTCGAGTCCGCCACCGTGGTGCCGGCCGTGAACCAGGTCGAGGTGCACCCGTACTTCCGCCAGCCGGGTGTGCTGGCCGCCGACGCCGAGCACGGCGTCCTGAGCCAGGCGTGGTCGCCCATCGGCGGCATCACGTTCTACCCGGGCTGGGGCGGCGACGACCGCCGGAGCACCCTGGCGGACCCGACGATCGGCGACGTCGCACGGGCGCACGGCAGGACCCCCGCCCAGGTGATGCTCCGTTGGCACCTGCAGCAGGGCCGCTCCGCGATCCCCAAGTCGGTGACGCCGTCCCGCATCGCCGAGAACTTCGCGGTCACGGACTTCACGCTCTCCGAGGCGGAGCTGGCCGCGATCGACGGGCTCGACACCGGCGTGCGCGGCGGGCCGGACCCGGACACCTTCCGCCCCGAGGCCTTCGACCGCGCCGTCCCCGAGGCCTGAGCAGCACAGACCCGCACCGGAGGAGACACCCGTGCGGTACCGCCCGCTCGGACGCACCGGCGTCCAGGTCGGCTCCCTGATCCCCGGCGCCACGATGGTTCTTCAGCCGACGGACGACGACCCGAACCACCGGGGCGGGTCGCGGCGCCGGGTCGTCGGCGAGGTCGAGAGCTCGTCGCCCCCGGGGTCACGATCAACCCCGACGACGACAGCTACGGCGCGCACGAGCTGACTCCCGCGGCGCGACGCCGCCGAACCCCTTCCCACCACCCCGGCACCACCGAGAGGCACCACCCCGATGCGAGCAACGTTCATGTACGGCGCAGGCGACGTCCGGGTCGAGACCGTCCCCGACCCCGTCCTCCAGCAGCCCACCGACGCGATCGTCCGCGTCGTGCGGGCCTGCGTGTGCGGGTCGGACCTGCACCCGTACCACTCCATGCCCGCCTCCGCGCAGGGCACCCCCATGGGCCACGAGCTCATCGGCGTCGTCGAGGAGACCGGCAGCGCGGTGACGACGGTACGCACGGGCGACTTCGTCGTCGCGCCGTTCGCGTTCTCCGACAACACGTGCGTGTTCTGCCGCGAGGGCTTCCAGACCTCCTGCGTCCACGGCGGCTGGTACGGCTCCCCCGAGACCGGCGGCCTGCAGGCCGAGCTGGCCCGCGTCCCGCTGGCCGACGGCAGCCTCGTCGTCGTGCCGGACCTCGACCCGGCCACCGCCGACGAGGGCCTGCTGAGCTCGCTGCTCACCCTGTCCGACGTCTACCTCACCGGGTACCACGCCGCGCACATGGCGCAGGTCCAGGCCGGCCAGACCGTCACCGTGATCGGTGACGGCGCCGTCGGTCTGTCCGCCGTGCTCGCCGCCAGGCAGCTCGGCGCCGAGCGCATCGTCCTCATGGGCCGCCACACCGTGCGCACCGACCTGGGACGCGAGTGGGGCGCGACCGACGTCGTCCCCGAGCGCGGTGCCGAGGGCATCGGCAGGGTCATGGACCTCACCGGCGGCGAGGGATCCCACGTCGTGATCGAGGCCGTGGGCCACATGCCCGCCTACGAGCAGGCCTACGGCGTCGTACGCCCCGGCGGGATCATCTCCCGCGTCGGCGTCCCCCAGTACGAGGACGCCCCGGTCGGGTTCGGGTCCCTGTTCGGCAAGAACGCCCGCCTGGCGGGCGGGCCCGCGCCCGTGCGCGCGTACCAGGAGGCCGCGATCGCCCAGGTCCTCGCCGGGGAGATCAACCCCGGGAGGGTCTTCGACGCCACCCTGCCGCTGCAGGACGCGGCCGAGGCCTACCGCCTCATGGACTCCCGCGAGTCCCTCAAGGTCGCCCTGCGCCCCGGGCACGCCCCCGCGAACCCCGACGTCCGCTGACGTCGCCGACCACCCGAGGAGACACCGTCATGCACACCCGCACACTCGGCCAAGGCCTGCAGGTCTCGGCGATCGGCCTCGGCGCCATGGGCATGTCCCAGTCCTACGGGCCCAACCCCGGCACCCGCGACGACATGATCGCCGTCCTGCGCGGCGCCGTCGAGCACGGCGTCACGTTCTTCGACACCGCCGAGGTCTACGGCCCCTACGTCAACGAGGAGCTCGTGGGGGAGGCCCTCGCCCCGCTGCGCGACCAGGTCGTCGTCGCCACCAAGTTCGGGTGGAACATCCACGACGGGAGGTCGGCCGGGCTCGACTCGCGTCCCGAGCAGATCCGGCGCGTCGCCGACGCGTCCCTGCAGCGCCTGCGCACCGACCGGATCGACCTGTTCTACCAGCACCGCGTCGACCCGGACGTGCCGATCGAGGACGTCGCCGGCGCCGTCGGCGAGCTCGTCCAGGCCGGCAAGGTCGCCCACCTCGGCCTGTCCGAGGCGGGCGCCTCGACCATCCGACGCGCGCACGCCGTCTTCCCCGTGACCGCCGTGCAGAGCGAGTACTCCCTGTGGACGCGCGACCCCGAGGCCGACGTGCTGCCCACGCTCGCCGAGCTCGGCATCGGGTTCGTCCCCTTCAGCCCGCTCGGCAAGGGCTTCCTCACCGGCACCGTCACACCCGCCACCGACTTCACCCCCGGCGACATCCGCGCCACCATCCCCCGGTTCACCCAGGACAACCGGGCCGCGAACCAGCGCCTGGTCGACCACGTCCAGGACCTCGCCCGGGCCAAGGGGGTCACGCCCGGCCAGGTCGCGCTCGCCTGGCTCCTCACGCAGCAGCCCTGGATCGTCCCGATCCCCGGCACGCGCCGGGCCGGGCGTGTCGCCGAGAACGCCGCGGCCACCGCGGTCCCGCTCAGCGCCGACGAGGTCGCCGTGCTCGACGCGCTGACGACCGCGGTGCCGGTCCAGGGCGACCGGTACGGCGAGGCCGGCATGCGCATGGTCGGGCTCTAGCCCGGGCGGACGACCCTCTGACGCCGCACGCGAGGATCTCGCGTGCGCGCTGCGGGACGTCCACCTGCCGCCCGACCTCGTGCTCCCCCGAGCTCCTCCTGTACCAAGAGCATTCCTCAGTCCACCGACGCCGCGTCGTGCCGTCGTGCCCAGGTCAGCACGACGGCACCGACGGCCATCAGCGCCCCTGCCACGAGCAGACCCACGGGTCCCGACCATGCCCGGATGCTCAGCGCTCCGAGGAGCGCACCCCCGGCCAGCGCGACCACGGCGCCCGCGCGTCTCACCCAGGCGTCGCCCGTGCCCCCGACGAGCGGGCTGTCGAGCGCCAGGTTGACCAACGTGGTCGTGACGACCACCGTCGAGACGTCCCGCACGTGCGCGCCGCGCACGGCGGCCGCCTGCGAGCCCATCGTCACCGCCAGGACGCCCGTCACGAGGTGGACCCAGGCTCCGGTGGGGCTCCCTGCGCGGAGCCACGCCGCACCGATACCGACGACGGCCGCCGCCCCCGCGCCCAGCGCGAGGAGGTTGACGGTCGGCATCCTCCTGTCCCGGTCACGTCCTCGCACGAGCCGCCCGCACAGCACGACGCCCAGGACGAACCCGCCCAGCGCGACCATGGTGTTGAGCACCGGGAGCCCGCCCTCGCCGGCGAGCGCGAACCCCACGAAGAGCACGTTGCCCGTCATGTTCCCCGCGAAGACCTCGCCGAGCGCGAGGTAGGCGACCGCGTCCACGGCGCCCGTCGCCATCGTGAGCACCAGCAGGCCGGCCACGTAGGGCGCGTCACGACGACTCGTCATCCCCCGACGCTACGGCGGACGTGGCGACCGCGTCAGGTCGTGCGCCGGTGCCGCGCGCACCGCGAGGGCCTCGCGGGCACCGCGTGGGCCTAGGGTGCGCTCTCGGCCGACGACGCGTCGTCCTGCTGCCCGTCCTGCCCGGGAGCGTTCTCGCCGGGACCACCCTGACCGGGGAAGGTACCTCCCGGCCCGCCGTCTCCCGGCTGGACCGTGCTGACGTCCGAGGACCCCCACACGGCCGCCCCCGCACCCACGGCACCACCGAGCAGGATCGAGACGGCGGCCACGACGGCGACCACGGTCGTCGACCAGAGGCGTCGTGCGCGGGGCGCGACGTCCTCCTGGCCCGGGACGGCGGGGGTCGTCGCGACGGGGGTCGTCGCGACGGGTGGCGGCGCGACGGGCGAGGCGGTCGGGTCCGGCGCCACCTCACCGGGCACCGGGGTGACGGGCGTCGTCGTGGGCTCGCTCATGGCTGTTCCTCCTGGAGGTCACGCGCGGGACCTCCCCACGCTCCGTCACCAGGACAGCGGGCGATCCGGTGAGCACGCTGGAGCGGTGCTGTGCGCCGGCCGTGCGATCCCGTCGAGGTCCTTCACGAGGCGGCCGGACTGCCACACGGCGCGGACGTTCCGCGCGTCGGCGAGGGCGTGGATCCGGGTCAGCGGGTCGACGGCGGTCAGGACGAGGTCGGCGAGCTTGCCCGGCTCGACCGACCCGAGGTGGTCCCCGAGCCCCATCGTGCGCGCGCTGACCAGGGTCCCGGCGTGGATCGCCCGCGCCGGGCTCATCCCGACGTCCACCAGCAGGCCGAGCTCGGCCAGGTTCCGGCCGTGCGGGACGATGCCGGCGTCGGTGCCGGTGCCGATCGGCAGCCCCGCCTCCACCGCGCGGGCGACCGCGCGCATCCCGGTCTCGCGCCACCGCAGCTTGCGGTCGATCGCCTCCTGCGACGCGCGACCCGGCTCCGGGACGCGGTCGAGGACGGCGAGCGTGGGCACGAGGACGGTCCCGCGCTCGAGCATCTCGTCGACGAGCTCGTCGGTGAGGCCGTACCCGTGCTCGATGCTGGCCGCACCCCCGCGGACGGCCTCACGGATGCCCTGCTCGCTCTGGGCGTGAGCGGTCACCGGCTGGGACCGCCGTCGCCTCATCTCCGCCACGATGAGCGCGACGTGCTCCTCCGGGACGCCGAGCTCGGTCGGGTCGTCGCCGTGCGTGCTCAGCCCGCCGCTCGTGCAGACCTTGATGACGTCGGCCCCGATGCGGTCGAGCCGGCGGACCGTGCGCAGCACCTCGTCGGCGGTGTCGACGATGCGCCACCCCGGCGTCGTGGCGCGCTGCGCGTAGACCGGCAGGGCCCCGTTGGGGGACCGCGGGTCGCCGTGACCGCCGGTGGGCGACAGCAGCGAGATCGCGAGGTGCAGGCGCGGGCCGACGATGTCGCCGGCCGCGATCGCGTTGCGGTAGCCGGGCGTGAGGGCGCTCAGGTCGCGTGCCGCGGTGACGCCCGCCTCGAGCGTCTGCCGCAGCGAGCGCGCGGTGGAGAACGCCTCCTCCTCCGGGAACCACTCCTTGATGACGTCGGGGCCCGCGTCGTTGGGCATGGCCGCGTGGACGTGCAGGTCCAGGAACCCGGGCGTGAGGTGGTACCCCGTGGCGTCGACCACGGTCGTGGCTCCGTCGCCGACGGCGTCGGCGGCGTCCGCGTCGGCGGGCTCGGGACGGCGCGGCCCGACGTAGCCGAGCACCCCGTCGACGATCTCGACCTCGGCGTCGGCCAGGGGCGGCGCGAGGGTGCCGTCGAGCAGGGTCGCGCCGACGATGCGGGTCCGGCCCGGGGCCACCGGGGTGCGGGGCAGGCGCGCGCCGGTCACGCGGCGGCCCCGGCGAGGGCGCCGGTCGGGCAGCGGTGGTGGGTCATGATCGGTCTCCTGTCAGACGGCGCGGGCGGGCTCGAGCGAGAAGTCGGGCGACCCGGGGTCCGCGGCGAGCAGCGCGCGCGTGTACCAGTGCCGGGGGTCGGCGAAGACGTCCCGTGCGGGACCCGACTCGACGACGACGCCGCGGTAGAGCACGACGACCTCGTCGCTGACCTGCTGCACGACGGCCAGGTTGTGCGAGATGAACATCATCGTCACGCCGAGCGACTGCTTGATCTCGGCGAGCAGGTCGAGGATCTGGGCCTGGACGGACACGTCGAGCGCCGAGGTGATCTCGTCGGCGATCACGAGCGAGGGCTCGACGACGAGCCCGCGGGCGATCGCGACGCGCTGGCGCTGCCCGCCGGAGAACTCGTGCGGGTACCGGTGCATGGCGTCGGCGGGGAGGCCGACCTGCTCGAGCCGGTGGGCGATCAGGTCGCGGTGCCGGCTCACGCGTGCCCGGACGGGGTCGACGGCCTCGGCCAGCGTCTGCCCGATGGTCTGGCGCGGCGAGAGGGACGAGAACGGGTCCTGCGGGATCATCTGGACGCGCCGCCGGTAGGCGGCGAGCTCGCGCCGGCTCGCCCGGGCGACGTCGATCCCGTCGACCCAGACCTGCCCCGAGGACGGCCGCACGACCCCGACCATCGCCTTGGCGAGCGTGGACTTCCCCGACCCGGACTCCCCCACGACCCCGACGGTCGTCGACCGGTCGATCGCCAGGGAGACGTCCTGGAGCACGTGCACCGCGCCGAAGGAGACGTTCAGCCCCTCGACGTTCACGATGGTGTCGCTCATGACCGTCCGACCTCCTGGGGGCTCGCGAGCCCGCCGACGGTGACCGACGGCGTCGCGGCGAGCAGCTGCTTCGTGTAGGGGTGCTGCACCGAGTCGACCGTGAGCAGGTCGGGCGAGGCGATCTCCTCGACGACGCGCCCGTCCTTCATGACCAGGACGCGGTCGCACAGCCGGCGGACCACGCCGATGTCGTGCGAGATGAACAGGACCGCGGTCCCGGCCTCCCTGTTCATGCGCCTGACGATCGAGAGCACCTCGCGCTGGACGGTGACGTCGAGCGCGGTCGTCGGCTCGTCGGCGATCAGCAGGTCGGGGTCGGTGCTCATGGCCGAGGCGATCATCGCCCGCTGCTTCATCCCGCCGGACAGCTCGTGCGGGTGCTGGCGGAGCCGGCCCTCGGGGTCGGGGAGCAGCACGCTGCGGAACCCCGCCGCCACGCGGGCGCGCGCTGCCCTCCTGGACAGGGACCGGTGCGCGACCAGGACGTCGGAGAGCTGCGACCCCAGCGTCAGGGCCGGGTTCAGCGCGGTTCCGGGATCCTGGTAGACGAGCCCGATCCGTGTCGCGAGCTCCGTCGGGGAGACCGGGCCGAGGAGGTCGGTGTCGCCCAGCGTGAGCCGGCCGGCGGTGGCGTGCAGCCCCTCCGGCACGAGCCGGGAGACGACCGACGCCGTGAGGGACTTGCCCGAGCCCGACTCCCCCACGATGCCGAGGATCTCTCCCCGGCCGACGCGGAAGGACACGTCGTGCACCAGCTCGCGACCGCTCCGGGCGTGCGTCACGGTGAGGTGCTCCGCCGTGAGCAGCGCCGACCCGGTGGGCTCGGCCGCCTCCCCGGCGACCGCGGCACGGTCGAGCCGCGCCCGGGTCCCGCTCGAGCGGGGGTTGGCCGCCGCCGCGAGACCGTCGCCGACGAACAGCGCGGCCAGCGAGGTGAAGATCAGGGCGACCGCCGGGCCGACGACCAGGACCGGGTTGACGACGAGCTTGCCGAGCGCGTCCTGCAGGAGGGTGCCGAAGTCGAACGACGGGTTCTGGGAGCCGAGCCCGACGAACGACAGGCCCGAGATCTCCACGAGCGCACCGGCGAGCGTCTGGGTCAGCAGGATGAGCATCGGCTCGGCCATGTTGGGCAGGATGTGCCGGACGGCGAGCCGGTACGGCGGGACGCCCACGAGCCGTGCGGTCGACACGAAGTCGCGCTGCGACAGACCGGCGGCGAGGTTCGCCGTGAGCCGCGCGAAGCCCGCGACGTTCGCCACGCCGATCGCGACGACGACCGTGGTCGCGCTCTGCCCGAGGATCGCGGCGATCATGATCGCGACGAGGAGCGTCGGGTAGGACACCGCGAGCTCGATGCCCCGCAGGCCGACCTCGCGCACCCGGCGCGGCGCGAGCCACACCCCGACGCCGATCGCGATGCCCGCGAGGCCGGCGACGGCCGTGGCCGCGAGCGCCATGAGCACGGTGAGCCGGGTCGCCACCAGGGTCCGGGCGAGCATGTCGCGGCCGAGCGCGTCGGTCCCCAGCAGGTGGCCCGGCACGCTGCCGAGGCCGGTGTCCGCGCTGAGGGCCGTGGCCTTCTCGGTGAGAAACATCGGCGCGAGGATCGCGACCAGCACGACGACGCCCGACATGACGAGCCCGACGACGAGCGTCCCGTTCCCGGCGAGGCGCCGGCCGCGGTCCCGCGTCGGGGCGGCGGCGTCCGGCGCCACCATGACCTCGGTCATGACTTCTCTCCCAGGGTGCGCGGGTCGACGAGGCCGAGGACCACGTCGACGAGGAGTGTGATGAGGATCGAGACGGTGCCGATGAGGAACACCGCGGCCTGGATCACCGGGTAGTCCTTGTCCACCGCGATGGCCTGGATCACCGTGCTGCCGAGGCCCGGCCAGGCGAAGACGGTCTCGACGATCAGCGCCGAGCCGAGCATGGAGGTCATGATGATCCCGCCCAGCGTGAGGGTGGTCGTGAGCAGGTTGGGCACGAGGTGCTTGGCGTACGTCCGGGACGCGGGCAGACGCCATCCCCGGGCGGTGCGCATGAAGTCCGTCTCCTGCGCGACCGCGGTCTCACGGCGCACGATGCGCGCGACCGACGAGACGCCGCCGATCGAGAGGGCCAGCACCGGCAGGACGGCGGACTCGACGGGTCCGTACGCGAGCGTGTACGCCGGGGGCAGGACGGCGAGCCAGACGGCGAACACCAGCACGAGGAGCGTCGCCTGCAGGTAGGCCGGGACCGCCTGCATGAACCCCGTGACCACGTTGAACGACCGGTCCAGCCAGCGGGCACGGTCGCCGCGCGTGACGATCCCGACCACGACACCGGCGGTGGTGCCGACGACGAGGACGATCAGGACGGCGACCGCGGCGATCGACAGCGTGTACGGCAGCGCGGTCAGCACGATCTGCGTCGCCGGCAGGTGGTAGCGGAACGACTCCCCGAAGTCGCCGTGCAGGACGCCCTCGACGTACCGGGCGAGCTGCGTCGTCAGCGGCTGGTCGAGCCCGAGCGACCGGCGGACCTGCTCGACCTGCTCGAGGCTCGCGTTCTCCCCGGCGATCGCCGTGGCCGGGTCACCCGGGATGAGCTGCACGATGAAGAACGTCAGCAGGACGAGGAGCGCGACGTTGACCACGACACCGACGAGGCGTCGGGCGAGGAACCGGCGCCACAGCGCGGACCGTGAGCCCGCGCGGTGGCCGTCGGCGGCCGCCGGGTCGCCCGTGCCGGCCGGGGTGCTCGTGACGAGCTGTGCGGTCATGAGAGCTCCTGGGGTGGAGGGGCGGGCACGGGCGGACCTCGCGGGCTGGGTCAGGAGGCGATCCGCAGCGCGGAGACGTCCCAGTAGCCCGAGAACACGTAGGCGTGGAACCCGCTGCGGGCGACGACGTAGTGCGTGCTGGTGGCCAGCGGCGCGACGTCGACCCGATCGAGGACCGTCTCCTGCGCGGCGACGAGGTCGGCGCACTGCGCCTCGGGGTCGTCGCCGGCGAGGGCCCGGGCGAGGAGCTCCTCGCCCTCCGCGTTGTCCGAGCTCGTGTAGTTGGTGCCGCCCTCGGCGAACGACGGGCCGATCTTGGTCAGCAGCGCCTGGTGCACGAGGCCCGACGAGTTCGTCTCCCCACGGATCGTGAGGTCCCAGGTCGTCGGCTCGGTCCGCAGCTGCTGCGCCCAGTCGGCCGCGTCGAGCGACGTGACCTGCACGTCGGCGCCCGCGGCGCGCAGCGCCTCCGTGACGTAGTCGACGGCGCCGTCCCAGTTGGTCATCGTGAGCAGCCGGACGGTCGTGCCGTCGAGCACCGCGGCCGCCGCCTCGGGGTCGTAGGGCTGCAGGAGCGACTCGTCGTCGGCGACGCACGCGAAGCCGGAGTCGGTGACCGAGGTCATGAGTCCGCCCAGCCCGTCCAGGGCCGCGTCGTTGAACGCGGAGGCCGACACGGCCTGGGCGACCGCGGCGCGCAGGTCCCGGTCGTCGGCGAAGGCGGAGCTCGGGTCCTCGTTGAACAGCAGGGTGTTGGCGGTGCTGTTGTCGGTGACGTAGGAGAAGTCGTCGCTCCCGGTGAAGCGGGTCGCGTTCGCGTCGTAGAAGCGGGCGACGTCCATGCCCCCGGACTCCAGGAGGTTGGCGCTGGTGTTGGAGTCCGACTCGACCGTGATGTTGATCGTCGTCGCGGGCGTGCCCTCGACGCCCTCCCACGCGGGCCAGGCGTCGTAGTCGTCGCGCAGCGTGTACGTCGCGCTCACGCCCGCGGAGTAGCCGGTGAGCGTGTACGGACCCGAGAACGCCCCGTCGACCTGACCGGTGGCCAGGCCCTCGGGGTCGGCCAGGCCCGCCGGGCAGACGACGCCCGTCCCCTCGAGGGTGACGCCGCCCAGCAGCTGCGAGTACGGCGCGCTCAGGTCGATCGCGAGGGTGCCGGCGTCCTCGTCGACGGTGAACGTCGGCTCACCCTCCCCGAACGCGAGACCCGCCCAGTTCTGCGCCCCGGTCTCCTCGGAGGTCACGAGGCGCTCGAGGGAGTCCGCGACGACCTGCGCCGTGATCGGCGTCCCGTCGGAGCACGTGGCGTCGTCGCGGACGGTGAAGCGGTACGACGACGCGGACGTCGCCTCCCAGTCCGTGGCCAGCCCGCCGAGGTACTCGCCGTCGTCGCCCTTGCGCAGGAGCGTGTCGAACCCGAGCCGCGCGACCGTGAGGTCGGGCGAGCTCGACGCCGTGGCCGGGTCGAAGTTCGAGGGCGCGTACCACAGGGAGGTGTTGATCGTGTCGGTGGAGGCGCCGTCGGTCGCGGTGCCGCTCTGCGTCGCACCGCCGGACGAGCACGCGGTGAGGACGAGGGTCGCCGCGGCCGCCAGCGCGGTGGCGGAGAGGAGGTTCCTGGCCATGGATGCTCCGGTGGAGGAGGAGGGACGGGGGCACCGACACCGGGGACGTCGACTCCGTGGCGACACCTCGACTCGATGTTGGATCCAATGTATCGGTGGATGTATCCCCGATGCGTCGCTCGTGTATCGAGCGTGTTACGCCCCGCTGTGGATGCCACAAATGGCGTAATTGCTCGGTTCAGTTCGCCTGAGCCACACCGGGGACAACGCCCTCCAGGTCACCTGTCGACGACGTTCATGCTCAAGGATGGTCTAGATTGGATCCAAGAGGCCGTTCGATCCGGAACGGCCCGTCCATCGCTGCCCTCGCCCCGCGTGCGCCTCGGCTCCCGTGGTCCGACGAGGGCAGCCGCCGTACGCCCCACGATCGCGCGCGTCGCCGTGGGTCCCTCGCCCCGGCGACGCAGGAGGAAGCAACGACATGATCATCGACGCCTACAACACGACCCAGGACGTCCGCGGGCGCAGCGACTACCTGACGGGGGTCCGCCCCGGCCAGCCGGCGCCGCCCTACACGCCGTTCGACCCCGACAGGATCCTCGGCCGCATGGACGCCGCCGGCGTCGACAGGGCGATGGTCTGCTCGCTCGCCCAGCGCATCGAGAACGACTTCCTGGCCGGGCTGGTCGCGCAGCACCCCGACCGCCTCTTCGGCTTCGGTCAGGTCATGCCGCAGGACGACGACGCGGAGGACCAGATCCGCCGGTTCGTCGACGCGGGGCTCGTCGGCCTGAAGCTGCACCCGAGCATGCACGGCTACCACGTGGCGGACCACGGCCTGCTGGACCCGGTGTTCGCGGTGTGCGCCGAGCTGGGCATCCCCGTGCTCGTCAACGCGCTCGACGACGCCTTCTGCGCGCCGCTGGCGATCGAGGAGATCGCCAAGGACCACCCGACGGTGACGACGATCATCGCCCACATGGGCGCCGTCTGGAACGTGCCCGAGGCGATCCTCGTCGCCGAGCGGCGCGAGAACGTCTACCTGGAGACGTCGGCCACCCTCATGTCCGACGTGAAGCGCGCGTACGCCCGCCTCGGTGCGGAGAAGATCCTCATGGGCTCCGAGTGGCCGGGCAGCGACTTCGACCTCGAGCGGATGAAGATCGCCAAGGCCGTCCCCGATGACGCCGACCGCGCGCTCATCGAGGGCGGGAACATGGCACGCATCATGGGCTGGGCATGACGGCCGCCCGCCCCACGGTGGCCGAGGCCGCCCGGGCCGCGCCACCGGCCGACCGCGAGCTCCTCGAGATCGCCACGACCCTGCTCGACCTGCGGTACGCCGAGCGGATCCACGAGGTCGCCGCGGCCGCACGCCTGGCCTCGGGGCGCGTCGTCACCGGGCTGCACGTCGAGGCGAGCCAGGGCCGCGCGTCGGTGTGCGCCGAGTCCGGCGTCCTCTCCGCCGCCGCGGTCGAGGGCGAGCAGGTCGTCGCGGTCGTCGCGGTCCTGCGACGCCCCGACGGCGGCACCTACCTCATCGAGCCGTGCGGCGTCTGCGCCGAGATCCTCGCCGACCGCTGCCCCGACGCCACGGTGTGGGTCGCGCGGCGCGGCGCGACCGAGCCGGTCGCCACCGTCGACCTCCTCCCGTTCCGCCACGTGCGCACCGCACGCCTCCCCCTCCCCCGGAAGGACCCCGCATGACCTCGCTCCCGCCCACGGGCCTCGACCTCCCCCGGCTCGCCACCGAGCTCGGCGGCTCCGGCCGCCCCGTCCTGTGGGAGGAGCTCGACTGGCCGTCCGTCCCCGCGGTCGTGGACGAGCTGCGCGCCGTCATCGTCCCGATCGGCGCGATCGAGCAGCACGGACCGCACCTGCCGCTCAACGTCGACACGGTGATCGACACGGCCGTCGCGACGGCCGTCTCGGCCGCGACCGGCATCCCCGTGGTACCGCCGGTCGCCGTCGGGGTCTCCGCCTCGCACGGCGACTTCCCGGGCACGCTGACGCTGCAGCCCGAGACGCTCGTCGCCGTCATGAGCGACCTGACCGACTCCCTGTACCGCTCGGGGGTGCGCCAGTTCATCTTCATGTCGGGCCACATCTGGAACAACGGGGCCCTGGACGTGTCGATCGAGAAGCTGCGCACCCGGTACGACGACGTGCGCGCCCGCTCCGTCGGCTACGTCACCCTCTACCCGGGCCCCGAGGTCGACGGGCACGTCCGGCACGGCCGCGGGCTCATGCACGCCAACTTCTTCGAGACCTCGGTGATGCTGCACCTGCGCCCCGACCTCGTGCGCATGGACCGCGCCGTCTCGCACCGCGACGTCGACTCGTTCTGGGACTACCGCATGGACCAGGTGAGCGACACCGGCGTGTGGGGCAACGACGTCGCCGACGCGAGCGCCGAGCACGGCCGCGCCGAGTTCGACCGGTGCGTCGAGCGCAACGCCCGCGCCCTCGCGGTCGCGGTGCGCGAGCCGCAGCCCGAACGCACCCGGTAGGGAGCTCCCTCCGTGCGGGCCGGCTCACGACGAGCCGGCCCGCACGTGCGCGTCACGGCGTCACGACCCCGACCGCGGGCACGGCCGCCCGCTCACGCGCGAACCGGAGCACGGGGAGCACGAGGAGCTGCGCCGACGCCGCGCACAGCAGCGCCGCGGCCGACCCCCACGCGACGATCAGCACACCGCCGACGGCCGCGCCGGCCGCCATGCCGAGCGACGTCGCCGCGGAGAACAGCCCGATCCCGGTGGGCCGCAGCGCGTCCGGGAGCGCCGTCGTGCTGAGCAGGGTGAGCGACGGGTAGAGCGGGGCGTACCCGATCCCCAGGACCACCGCCGCGACGGCAGCCACCCAGAACGACGCCGAGAACGCCGTCACCACCAGCCCCACCGTGACCAGCGCGAGCCCGCCACGGGCGGTGACCACCGGGCCGAGCCGGTCGGGCAGGGACCCCAGGGCGAACCGGGCCGCGACGACGCTCCCCGCGAAGACGAGGAAGATGCTCGAGGCGCCGAGCACACCCGTCGCGGGCAGGCCTCGCGACTGCAGGTGCTGCACGAGGAACGTCGTGAACAGGCCCTGGGCGCCCCACGCCGACAGCGCCGCGAGGGCGGGCACCCACACGACCGCGAGCACGACGCGCGGTCGGGAGGTCTGCGGACCGCTCGACCGACCGGCCGCCGTCGTGGCGACGGTCCCGGCGTCCGGCGCGTCGTCCGGCCCGGGGGGCCGCGGGGCCGCGACCGACGCCGCGGCGAGCAGCACGACCGCCTGCACCGCCAGCAGCCCGGACCACGCGACGACGTTGCCCCCCGCGGCGTAGAGGTTCTCCCCGAGCAGCGGGCCGAGCGCGAGCCCGACCCACACGCTGATCCCGTAGTAGCCGAGCGCCCTGCCGCGCTCCCCCTCCGGCGCCGTCGCGGAGACCCACGCCGTGGTGGCCACCGTGATGCCGGCGTTGCCCACGCCGTACAGCACGCGGCTCGCCGTGAGGCTCGGCACCGTGAAGACGACGACGAGCGCACCGATCGCGACGACGGCGACGAGCGCGCTGAGCAGGGTGACGGCCCGGGGGCCGAAGCGGCTCGCCGCGACCCCCGCGAGGGTCATGCACAGCGCTCCGGTCAGCCCGGTCACGGACACGAGGGTGCCGGACACCGCGGGTCCCGCCCCCAGCACGTCCGAGGCCGCGCGGGTGATCAGCGGCGCCGACGCGGACAGCACGGTGTAGTTGGCGGTCGCCGCGAGGACGACGAGCCAGAACCCCGCCGAGCGGGTGCCGAGGGGGTGGCGTGGGAACACGGGTACTCCTGGGTCCGTCCGGCAGGCGCATCCAATCCGCCTGTTATTGGATCCAATCGTAGAGGAGAAGGCGCCCCTCCCCCGCCACCCCGCCCGACCCCTCGGGGCGGTCAGTCCTTGAGCGTGGTGGACGACCTCAGCTCGTACCAGCGCGCGACCTGCTCGCCCACGTTGAGCACGTGCCGACGCATCAGGCGGGCCGCGAGCCCGCCGTCCTCGGCCGCCAGGGCGTCGATGATCTCGACGTGCTCGCGGTGGTTGCCCTCACGGTGCTTGGCGTTCTCCCGGAGCAGCATCGCAGGCACGTTCCGCGGGTAGGACAGCAGGATGTCGTTGAGCAGGCGCTGGAGCCGCCCGTTGTTGGCCGCCTCGTGGATGGTCGAGTGCAGCGCGTAGTCGTTCGCTGCGTCGAGGTCGCGCACGCGCATCGGCGTCGTCCGCTCCGCGGCCGACATCGCCAGCTCGTACAGGGCGTCGTTCGACTCGCGCATCATGGCGATCGTGCGCGCCGACAGCCGGGTCGCGGCCCGGCGCGCGGCCAGCGCCTCGAGCTCGGCCCGCACCTCGTAGGTCTCGCGCACCTCCCACGGGACCGGCACGCGCACGACGGCGCCGCGGTGCGGGTGGATCTCGATGAGCCCGCTGGTCTGCAGCTGGCGCAGCGCCTCGCGCACGGGGGTCCGGCTCGTGCCGAAGCGCTCGGCGAGGTCGGCCTGGCGCAGGGGCTGCCCGACGGGGATCTCCCCGGACAGGATCTGGTCGCGGATCCGCGCGGCGAGGTCGTCGACCAGTGCGGCGCCGTCACTCGCCTTCGTCGTGCTGGCCATGGGTCTCCTCGCAGTGGGGGCGTGCGGCGGCCTCACGAGCCGCCGGAGTGGATCCAATCTGCGCAGTGTATCCAAGCACGCCACCCGGCACGTCAGGCGTCGCGCGGCACGAGCCGGACCGTGACGCCGGCCGCGTCGGGCCCGACGACGGTGTTGACGATGCGCGGCCCGAAGCGGTCGTACTTCGCGTGGTACGCCACGTCGACGGCCGCGGCGACGTCGTCGCCCGCCCGCTCGAACGTCACGTCCTTCTCGACCCCGCCCGCGCGGACCCGGCCGCGCCCGCTGGCCAGGGCACGCCGGAACCAGCCGTTCTCCGGCCCGTAGGCCGAGCGGACGTAGAGCTCGTCACCGACCCGCACCACCCAGATCGTCACGAAGGGTCGCAGGCTCCCGTCCGCGCGCAGCGAGGACACCTGCAGCTCGTCGGCGCTGCCCGCACGGTCCAGCTCGGTCGTCGTCCACGTCGTCATCGTTCCTCCGTCCCGGCGCGTCACGCGCCGTGCTCGTCGACCGACCGACCGACGCCGGACCGACGCCGACGGCCGTCCGTCCCCCCGACCGTACGGCCGCGCGCGCCCGGTCGGCAGGTCCTGGCGGTACCCCCTCCGCCCGGCGGACCTCCTGATCGACGACGATGGGACGTCTCGCGACGCAGGACGCACGGCCACGCGATCACTCACGCACCGAGGTCGTCCCCGTCGACGTCACGCTCACCACGGCGTACGGGGACCGGTCCGTCTCCCAGGTCGCCCCCTGCTCACCCGGTCAGCCGCAGGCGACCTCTTCGTAGGGCGTGGTCACCTCGGTGGTGACCTCCTCGCCGTGGAGCCGGACCCGCGCGGGTCAGAAGTCGAAGTCCGCGATGTTGTCCGTGTCGAA
>CAZFUQ010000042.1:3468-20860 GCA_964521905.1 uncultured Cellulosimicrobium sp. | reverse complement strand
ACCGCCGTCGGCCTGCGTCGCGTCGCGGCCCAGCCAGGTCACGCGCACGCCCGCGGGCGTGACGAGCGGACGCTCGTCCGCGGCGTGCGGCACCTCGACGTAGACCTCGCCCCACGCGTCGGCGGGCAGGTCCTCGCAGATCGCGGCGATCGCGGGCAGGGCCGTCTCGTCGCCCGCGAGCAGGAGCGCGTGCGCCCGCGCCGGGGGCCGGAACTCGATGCCGCCGACCGGACCGTCGAACGCCGCGTCCGGGCCGAGCAGCACGAGCGGCGTGCCGACCTCGGCGTCCAGCGCCCAGCGCGACGCCGGGCCCGCGTCGCCGTGCAGCACGACGTCGACGTCGACCTCGCGTGCGCCGGGACGCACCGCGACGGTCGTGTACGTGCGCAGCGGGTTGCGCCGCTCCTCGGGCTGGGCCCGCCACGCGGCGTACCACTCGTCGGCGTCGCGCACGAGGTGCTCGTACCCGCCGTCCGGGGCGGGGAGCACGAACTTGATGCGCACGTCGAGGCCCGGGTCGCCGAAGCGGTCCAGGTCGGTGCCCGTGAACGTGAAGCGGCGGAAGCTGGGGGTGAGCTGCTCGACGCGAGCCACCTCGACGTCGAAGAAGCGCCACGGCGCCGTCGCCCGGGCGACGGCTCGGGAGGTGTCGGCTCGGGTGCTGGCACGCGCTGCGGCAACGGTCTGGCTCACACAGGTGAGGCTAACCTACGCGCCCCGCGTCGGGTCAACCCGCCCGGACCCCGGGACGGCGCGGTGCGGCGGTGAGTCGCGTCACGCCCCGCGTCCGCGGCTGCGCCACAGCAGGTACACGAAGTACGGCGCGCCGAGCAGCGCGGTACCGAGACCGGCCGGGATCTGCCCCGGCGCGATGACGACGCGCCCGAGCGTGTCCGCCACGGACACGAGCAGCGCCCCGAGGAGCATCGCGACGGGCACGACGCGCGCGTGCCTGGCCCCGACGAGCGCCCGCGCGGCGTGCGGGGCGACGAGCCCGACGAACGCGAGCGCCCCGATCGCGCACACCGCCGCCGCCGTGAGCAGCGCGGCGGCGCCGAGCAGGAGCAGGCGCGTGCGGTCGAGCGCGACGCCCAGCACGCGCGGGGTGTCGTCGTCGAGCGCGACGACGTCGAGGTCGCGGCGGTGCAGCGCGACGAGCGGCGTGACGAGCACGAGAGCCAGCGCGACCGGGATCAGCTGCTCGAGCGTGCGGCCGTACGTCGACCCCGACAGCCAGGTGAGGGCGAGGTTCACGTCCCACGGCGCGACGACGACGATGAGCAGCGTGATGAGCGCCATGACGCCCGCCTGGGCGCCGATGCCGATGAGCACGAGCCGGTCGGAGCTCAGGCCGCCCCGGTACGACAACCCGTAGACGAGCCCGAACACCGCGAACGCCCCGATCACCGCCGCGGCGGACATGGGCCAGATCCCGACGCCCGGGACGAGCAGGATCATGGTCACGGCGCCGAGACCGGCTCCGGACGTGACGCCGAGCAGGCTGGGCTCGGCGAGCGGGTTGCGGCACACCGCCTGGACGATCGTCCCGGCGAGCGCGAGGGCCGCGCCCGCGAGCAGGGCGGCGAGCACGCGCGGGAAGCGCTGGTCGAGCACGAACGTCACGTGCCGGCCGGCGAGGTCGCCCCACCAGTTCGCGACGTCGCCGAGCAGCACGACGCGGTCGCCGAGCAGGAGTCCGGCGACGGTCGCGGCGGCGACGGCGAGCGACAGCACGACGACGACCACGAGCACGGCCCGCGCCGAGCGGGGGCGGCTCAGGGAGCCGTGCGCGCCGCGGGCCGCCGCCGGGCCGGAGTCGCGCAGGCGGCGCGCGAGCCAGACGAGCAGGGCCGCGCCGAGGACGGTGGTGACGATGCCGGTCGGCACCGCGATGGACAGCGTCCCCGGCAGCAGGAGGCGGAGCAGGACGTCCGCGCCCAGGACGACGACCACGCCGACCACCGCTGCGAACGGCAGGAGCAGGACGTGCCGACCGAGCCCGGGCACGCGGCGGGCGACGAGCCTCGCCACGACGGGCGCCGCGAGACCGACGAACCCGACGGGCCCGGCCACGGTGACCCCGATCGCGGCGAGCAGGACCGCAACGAGGACGGCCACGACGCGCGTGCGCCGCACGTCCACGCCGAGGACCGTCGCGGCGTCGTCCCCGAGGCCGAGGAGGTCGAGGCGGCGCGAGAGCACGAGGGCGGCGAGGACGCCGACCACGACGACCGGCGCCGCCATCGTCACCGTGCGCGTCCCGGACTGGACGATGGACCCGCTGCCCCAGGCGAACAGCCCGAGCGTCTCCTGCTCGAACAGCACGAGCAGGACCGTGGTCAGCGAGTGCAGCGCGAGCATGATCGCGGACCCGGCGAGCACGAGGCGCGTGGGGCCGTCCGCCCCGCCGCGCGCGAGGACGAGCACGAGTCCGGCGGCGAGGAGCCCGCCGAGGAACGCGAGGCCGCCCTGGAGGTAGAAGGGCACCGAGACGCCGAACGCCGCGACGGCGACCACCGTGAGGTAGGCGCCCGCGTTCACCGCGAGCGTGTCGGGCGATGCGAGCGGGTTGCGCGCGACCGACTGCAGCACCGCGCCCGCGACGCCCAGCGCGACGCCGAGCAGCAGGCCGGCGAGCAGGCGGGGCACGCGCGAGGCGACGAGGACGGCGACGGTCCGGTCGACGCCGTCCCCGCCGGTGACCAGGCGCAGCAGGTCGAGCGGTCCGACGTCCGCCGTGCCCTGCGTGAGGTGCACCGCGGCGAGGACGACCGCGGCCACGACCGCGACGACGAACGCCCCCGTGATCCCCGGACGGGAGGTGTGCACGCGCGGCACGTCCGCCGTCGGTCCGGGACGGTCCGTCCCGCCCGCACCCCCGACGGCGTCCGGGCCCGCAGGGACGACGGCCGGAGCCGGGTCCTCCAGGAGGAGGGTGTCCGGCTCCGTCGTCGTGCGCGGTGCTCGCCTCGTCATAGTGTTCTCGTCAGCACGGTGGTCCGGTCAGCCTCTCGCTCGTGCGCCGCCCCGGGGTCGGCGGGGTCAGGCCGTCAGCGCCTCGACGACCGCGTCGACGTACGCGCCGGCGGACAGCGGGCCGCCGAACATCCAGATGCCGTCGGGCAGCCGGTACACGTCACCGGACGTGACGAACGGGAGCTGCTCCCACACGGCGTTGCCCGCGAGTCCGTCGGTGAAGGGGTTCGCCTCCGACTCGCTCGCGACGTAGAGGAACTTCACGTCGCCGAGCGCCGTGAGGCCCTCGACGTCGGTCTGCGCGAGGCCGTAGTCCGCGTCGCCGCCCTCGGTCCACGCGTTGACGAGCCCGATCTCCTCGCCGAGCGCCCCGAAGAACGAGCCCGGGGTGTACATGCGGATCGAGACGGCGCCGTTGGCGACCCAGCCGTCGGCCATGGTGAAGTCGGCACCGGCGAGGCCGGCCTCGTCGAGCGTGGCCGCCGCCTCGGCGACCTTCGCGTCGAAGTCGTCGAGGACCGTCACGGCGGTCTCCTGCGTCCCGGTCACCTCGGCGAGCGTCTCGACCGTCGAGCGCATGTAGCCGATCGGGTCCTCGCCGTCCGAGCCGCGCAGCGCGAGCACGGGTGCGATCTCCTCGATCTGCGCGATGACGTTCTCGGGGATGTCCGTCGTCGTGACGACCAGGTCGGGCTCGAGCGCCGAGATGGCGTCGAGGCTGGGCTCACCGCGCGTGCCGACGTCGGGCGTGGCCGCGTCGAGCGGGGCGACCGTGTCCCACGTGTTGTAGCCCTCGACGTCGGCCTGGCCGACGGGCTCGACGCCCAGCGCGAGGAGGTTCTCCGTGAGGCCCCACTCGAGCGAGACGACGTCGGTGGCGACCGCGTCGAGCGTGTGCTCGCCGCGCTCGTCGGTGTAGGTCACGGGCCCGGTCGAGCCGGCGGCGTCGGTCGTCGCGTCGTCGGTCGCGGAGTCCGCCGGCTCCTCGGTCGTGCCGCACGCGGCGAGCGCGAGCGCCGTGGCGAGCGCGAGGGCGCCCGCGGCGAGGGAACGGGTTCGGGTCGAGTGCATGGGTGTCCTTCGGTCTCGGTCGGTGGCCGGTCGGGCGGACGGCCCGTGGCGGGCCGCGCGGGATCCGGGCAGGACGGGGTCGTCCCGGTGGTCGAGCGGGTGTCAGACGGTGACGACGGCGTCGACGCGGGCGGCGTGCCGACCGAGCGGCTCGCAGCACGTGCGTCCCGTGAGGGGGTGCGTGTAGACGTCGACATGGATGCCGTAGACCTCGGAGAGCAGCTCGGACGTGAGCACCTCGTCGGCACGCCCCGTGGCGCGCACGACGCCCTGGTCGAGCAGGACGACGTGGTCGGCGACGGCCGCCGCCTGGTTGAGGTCGTGCAGGACGACGACGACGGCGACGCCGTGCTCGGACGCGAGGTCGCGCACCAGGTCGAGCAGCTCGACCTGGTAGCGCAGGTCGAGGTACGTGGTCGGCTCGTCGAGCAGGACCACGCCCGTGTCCTGCGCGAGGCACGTCGCAAGCCACACGCGCTGCAGCTCGCCGCCCGACAGCTCGTCGACGCCGCGCTCGGCCATCGCGGTGATGCCCGTGACGTCCATCGCGTGCGCGATGGCGCGCGGGCCGTCCGGGTCGTTGGAACGGAACCGGCCGCGGTACGGGTGGCGTCCGTACGCGACGACGTCGCGCACGCTCACGCCCGACGGCGTGGGCCGGCTCTGCGACAGGAGCGTCACGCGGCGCGCGAAGTCCTTGGGGTGCAGCGCGAGCGCGTCGGGGGCGTCGTCGAGCGCGACCGTCCCGGCGTCGGGCCGGTGCAGGCGCGCGAGCGAGCGCAGGAGCGTCGACTTGCCCGAGCCGTTGGGGCCGATGAGCGCCGTCACGGCTCCGGGCGCGAGCTCGAGCGCGGCGCCGTGGACGACGGTGCGCGCGTCGTAGGACAGGCGCAGGTCGTGCCCCGCGAGCGCGGGGACGCCGGGCGCTCCCGCCGGGCTCGAGGCAGCTGAGGTTCCACTCACATAGGTGAGGCTAATCTATGCCGCCACGTCGGAACCAGCCCCCCGGTCGCCTGTGATCCGGTTCACGGGTAGACCCGGGGCATGGTGGACGACGCGCGGACCAGGGCCGGCACGCTGCGCCTGCGCGACCGTGCGGCGGACTACGCGTACGTCCTCGCACGTCAGGTCGAGGGAGCCCTGCACCCGCGGCGCCCCGTGCCGACCGGCGCGCGCGACCGCAGCCCCGTCGTCCTCCTCCCCGGGGTCTACGAGACGTGGCAGCTCCTGGCCCCGGTCGCGGCCGCGCTCGCGCGGGCCGGCCACCCGGTGCACGCGGTCCCCGCCCTCGGGTACAACCGGCGCCCGTTCACCGACGGTGCCGAGCTCACGGCGGGCTTCCTCGAGCAGGCCGACCTGCACGACGTCGTGCTCGTCGCCCACAGCAAGGGCGGGCTCGTGGGCAAGCAGGTCATGCTGTCCGCCGCTGGGCAGCGCGTCGCCGGGATGGTCGCGGTCGCGACGCCGTTCCGGGGGTCGAGCCACGCGCGGTTCCTCGTCGGCCGCACGCTGCGAGCCTTCTCGCCGCGCGACGCCGCGCTGCTCGCCCTCGCGGCCGAGCGCGACGTCGACTCCCGGATCACCGCCGTCTACCCGCGCTTCGACCCGCACGTCCCGGAGACCGGGGCGCTCGAGGGCGCGCGGAACGTCGAGCTGCCGCTGGCCGGCCACTTCCGCGTGCTCGGGGACCCCTCGCTCGCCGCGGTCGTGGTGCGGGAGGTCGACCGGATCTCCGGGTCGACCTCCCGCGGCTGAGCCACGTCAGTCGGTGCCCGGCGCGGCGTCGACCACCACCCGGACGAGCTCCTGCGTGCACCGGGTCATCGCGACGTACAACCCGTTCCACCCGCGTGGCTCCGCGGCGATGCCGTCGGGGTCCACGACCACCACCGCGTCCCACTCGAGACCCTTGGCCTGCGTCGCGGTGAGCACGGGCACGCCCCCGACGGTGGCCCGCAGCCCGTCGAGGCGGTCGCGGGGCACGACGACCCCGACCGTGCCGCCGTCGTACCGCCGCCCGAGGGCGGCGACCTCGACCGAGACCGCCGCGGCCAGACGTGCGCCCGGGTCCGCCGCGGCCGCGGCGGTCCGGGTGACGACGACGTCGCGCGGCGCGACCCCGGCGTCGCGCACCGCCCGCGGCGGCGCGTTGCGGCTCCCCGCGGCGCGCAGCACCGGACCGACGAGCTCCATCACCTCACGCGGCGTGCGGTAGCAGATCGTCAGGTCGGCGCGGCGCCAGCGCTCGCCGAAGACCGGCCCGACGGCGTCCGCCCAGTCGGTGTGGCGGTGCGGCGCCTCGGTCTGGTCGACGTCCCCGACGGCCGTCACGGACCGCGTCGGGCACCGGCGCGCCACCATGTGCCACTGCATGGGCGACAGCTCCTGCGCCTCGTCCACCACCACGTGCCCGTACACCCAGTCCCGCCGGGCCGCCGCCCGGTGCGCGAGGAACTCGCCCTGCTCGCCGGTCTCGCCCGGGGTCCCGGACGCGTCGGCCGTCCCGAGCGCGTCGGCGAGGGCGTCGAGGAGCGGGACGTCGCTCGGCGCGAGCCCGGCCGGCTCGGCGACGACCCGCGCGGCCTCGGCGGGCGTGAGCCCCGGCGCGAGGCGGGCGAGCAGCGCGGCGTCGCCCAGCAGGTCGGTCAGCGCGGTGCGCGGGTCCACGACCGGCCACCACGCGTCGAGCACGGCCACGACCACGGCGTCCTGCACGAGGTCGGCGCGCAGCCGCTCGAGGTCGTCCTCCGTGAGCTCGCCGTCGACGTCGCCGCCGCGAGCGCCCGTCGTCGGCGCGCGGTCGTCCTTCGCGGCGAGCCCCGCGTCGAGCCGGCCCAGCACGTCCTCGAACCCCTCCTCCACGCGCTCGAGCATCTCCGCGTGGCGCGCCGCGGCCTCGTCCACGAGCGCGTCGAGCAGGAGGCCCACGGCCCGACGACGCGCGGCCAGGACGCTGCGGCCCCCGGCCCGGGCGGCGCGCAGGACGCGGGCGACGCGGTCGGCGTCGAGCGTGCGCGGCTCACCGTCGACACGGACGGTGAGCGCCCGCGCGGCCGGGACCAGGGAGTCGGCGTACCGGGTGACGACGTCCTGCCACAGCGCCCGGCCCTTGATCTCCGCCACGTCCCGTTCCTCGTCGCGCTCGGGCGCGACGCCGGGGACGAGCGTGTCGCACGTCGCCGAGACCACCGCCGTCTCGCCGAGGGCGGGCAGCACCTGGGCGACGTACGCGAGGAAGCGGTCCGACGGGCCGACCAGGAGCACGCCCCGCGCGGCCAGGTGCGGGTGGGTGAACAGCAGGTAGGCGACGCGGTGCAGCGCGACGACCGTCTTGCCCGTCCCGGGGCCGCCCTGCACGACGAGCGTCCGGTCGGCCGGGGCGCGCACGATCGCGTCCTGCTCCGCCTGGAGCGTGGCGACCGCGGTGCCCATGCGGCCCGTGCGCCGCTCGGAGAGCGCCGCCAGCAGCGCGCCCTCGCCGACGAGACCGTCACCTGCGGCGGCGTCGTGACCGTCGCCCCACGCCCCCGTGCTGTCGAGCGGCTCGTCGTCCACGCCCGTGACCCGGTCGCCCGTGGTGCGCACGTGGCGGCGGCGCGCGAGGCCCTGCGGCTCGCGCGCCGTCGCGGTGTAGAAGGCGCGCGCCCCGGGGGCGCGCCAGTCGAGCACGAGGGGGTCCGCGTCGTCGTCCGGCGCACCGATCCCGACTCGACCGACGTGGCGCGTCGCGCCGTCGAGGGTGTCCACGCGGCCGAACACGAGCCCGCTCCCGGCGAGCGCGAGCTCGGACCGCCGACGGCGCAGGCCGGCCCGCCGGGAGCGGTCGACCACGTCCTCGCTCGCCGGCCGGCCGGTGCCGGTGTCGACCTCGGCGGGCGCGGCGAGCTGCGCGTCCAGCTCGTCGAGGAGCTGCACCCGGCGCGCGAGCGCGGCATCGAGGTGCCGCTGCTCCTCTGCCACGGCGTGCGCCGCGGCGTCGTGCGGGGTCGTGGCCCGCGGGGCGGGTGGCTGCGGGGCGGCGGGGACGACGTCAGGCAGGGACGGGGAGGGCTGGACCGGCACGGGACCTCTTCTCGTACGACGTACAGACTCGGGGCCCAACGCGCGGACGTGCCGGGTTTGTTCCCCGCCGCACCCGGGAGCGCCGAGATGCGGTCAGGAGACGCGCGTGGCCCAGAACGCGACGGCCGACGCCGCGGCGACGTTGAGCGAGTCCACTCCCCCGGCCATGGGGATCGTCACGACCCGGTCCGCGGCGTCGAGCGCGCCGCGCGAGAGCCCGTGCCCCTCGGTGCCGAGCACGAGCGCGAGCCGCTCGGGCGGGTCGGCGACGACGTCGTCGAGGCTGATCGCGTCGTCGGCCAGCGCGAGCGCCGCGACCTCGAATCCCTCCTCGCGCAGCACGTCGAGCCCGCCGGGCCACGACTCGAACCGCGTCCACGGCACCTGGAACACCGTGCCCATGCTCACGCGCACCGAGCGGCGGTACAGCGGGTCGGAGCAGCGCGGGGAGACGAGGACCGCGTCGACACCGAGCGCCGCGGCCGACCGGAAGATCGCGCCGACGTTCGTGTGGTCGACGATGTCCTCGAGCACGGCGACGCGCCGCGCTCCGGTCCCGCCGCGCGCCGCGGCGAGCACGTCGTGCACGCTCGCGAGCGACGGGCGGTGCATCGCCGCGAGCGCCCCGCGGTGCAGGTGGAAGCCCGTGATCGCCTCGAGCACGTCCGGCGCGCCGACGTACACCGGGACGGGCTCGCCCGTGCCGCCGGGGGCGTCGTCGACGGGCAGCGCGGCGATGTCGTCCGCGAGGTCCCCCAGCCAGCGCTCCGCCATGAGGAACGACCGGGGCCGGTGCCCCGCCGCGAGCGCGCGCCGGATGACCGTCGAGCTCTCCGCGATGTACAGCCCCTTCTCGGGCTCGTGCTTGGCCCGCAGCGCGACGTCGGTCAGGCGGTTGTAGTCCGCGAGCCGGTCGTCGGCGGGGTCGGTGACGTGCACGACCCGCAGGTCGGCCCGGGTGCTGGTCTCGCTCACGCGACGATTCTCCCAGGCGGCAGATCACAGCACGGACTTCCATCGATCCACTGGTCTGTCTAGACTGTCCAGATGGAGTCCAGGTTCAGGGAGGTCGGGATGAGCTGGCAGGTCCAGGACGCGAAGCAACGACTCAGCGAGGTCTTGCGAGAAGCCGAGAACGGCCCGCAGGTCATCACCCGACACGGCAAGGAGATCGCCGTCGTCGTCGGGATCGACCTCTACCACGAGCTTGCCGGGATCCGCGTGGAGCTCGCCGACTACCTCCTCCAGGCGCCCACGACGGACGACCTCGAGATCATCCGAGACCGAGCTCCGATGCGTGAGCTCGATCTCGGGGTCGACGCGTGAGGTACCTCCTCGACACGAACGTCGTCTCCGAACTCGTCCGGCTCCGCGCTGACGAGCAGGTCACCGCCTGGCTCCGCGGACTACGGACGAACCAGATCCACATCTCGGTGCTGACCATCGGCGAGATTCGCACGGGGGTACAGCGCCTCGCGCCACGCGATGCCGCACGGGCGGCTGCGCTCGAGACGTGGGTCCGTGGCCTCGAGGAGACGTACGGTGACCGCGTCCTTCCCGTAACCCTCGAGGTCGCGCAGCGATGGTCCAGCCTGCACGGGACGCGCCCGCTCCCTGTGGTCGACTCACTGCTGGCCGCGACGGCGCTCGCCCACGGCCTGACTGTCGCCACGCGGAACACGAAGGACTTCCGCGACACCGGCGTCCCGGTCGTCAACCCGTTCTCCCAGGACTGAACCCCATGTGGTCTGACTCACGGCCTTTCGCCTCTCGCGCGATCCGGGCATCGGGGGTCGAATAGGGGCATGGGATCCGCGCCGGACGCTGCACCGACCCCCGCCTCGGCGGTCTCGTCGACGACCTCCGCAGGCACAGCCGAGCGACCGCTCGACGCGCCGTGGTCGCTACCACCGGACGAGGTCCTCGCCGAGCTCGGCACGGACGCGGGCGGGCTGTCGGGCGCGGACGCGACCGCACGCCTGGACGAGGTGGGCCCGAACCGGCTCCCGCCGCCGCAGCGCGACCCGCTCTGGAAGCGGATCCTCGTCCACTTCGACGACGTGCTCATCTACATCCTGCTCGTCTCCGCGGTCCTCAAGGCGATCCTCGGCGACTGGGTCGACTTCACGGTCATCCTCGCCGTCGCGGTGATCAACGCCGCGATCGGGTTCATCCAGGAGGGACGCGCCGAGAGCGCGCTCGAAGGCATCCGCAACATGCTCTCGGTCAACGCGGAGGTGCGGCGCGACGGCGCGTGGGCGCGCGTCGACGCCGACGACGTCGTGCCGGGCGACGTCGTGCGGGTGCGCTCGGGCGACCGGGTCCCCGCGGACGTGCGCCTGGTCCAGGCGACGAACCTGCGCGTCGAGGAGTCGGCGCTCACGGGCGAGTCGGTGGCGGCCGCCAAGTCGGTCGACCCGGTCGGCGCGGACGCGGGCGTCGGCGACCGGTCGAGCATGCTCTTCTCGAGCACGCTCGTCGCGGCGGGCCAGGGCGTCGGCGTCGTCACCGCGACGGGGACCGCGACGGAGATCGGGCGCATCCAGACGATGATCTCCGAGGTCCGCAGCCTCGCGACGCCGCTCACGCGCCAGCTCGACCGGTTCGGCAAGCTGCTCGCGGTGCTCATCCTCGCGATGGCGGTCGTCATGGTCGTCATCGGCCGCGTCGTCCACGACTTCTCGGTGCCCGAGCTGATCTCCGCGTCGATCGGCTTCGCGGTCGCCGCGGTCCCCGAGGGCCTGCCCGCCCTCGTCACCATCACCCTCGCGCTCGGGGTGCAGCAGATGGCGCGGCGCCGCGCGATCACGCGCAAGCTCCCCGCGGTCGAGACCCTCGGGTCCGTCACGACGATCTGCTCCGACAAGACCGGCACGCTCACCAAGAACGAGATGACCGCGCGCACCGTCCGCACGAGCGGGCGCACGTTCGCCGTCGCGGGCGCCGGGTACGCGCCCGTCGGGGACGTCACGCTCTCCGGGCCCGGCGACGGTCCCCGGCCCGGGGCGAGCGGCGCACCGAGCGAGGCGGACGGCCCGGGCGACGCGCCGTCGTCGGCCCCTCGCCACGCCGACCTCGCCGAGGACCGCGACCTCGCGGCCCTCGCGACGGTGATGATGCTCTGCAACGACGCGCGGATCGTGCCCGACGAGTCGGACGCCGACGGTTGGCGCCTCGTGGGCGAGCCGACGGAGGGCGCGCTGCGCTCGCTCGGCATGAAGGCCGGGGTCGACCCGACGGGGTGGCGCCGCGTCGCCGTCGTGCCGTTCGAGTCCGAGAACAAGCTCATGGCGACGCTCGACACGGACCCCGACGGAGGCCTGCACGTGCACGTCAAGGGTGCGCCGGACCGCGTGCTCGACCGCTGCGCGACGCAGGTCGGTCCGGACGGGACCTCCGAGCCGCTCGACCGCGCGTTCTGGGACGAGCAGATCGACGCGCTCGGCGGCCGCGGACTGCGCGTCCTCGCCGCCGCACGGCGCCCCGCGGCCGAGGGCACGGCGGACCTCCGGCTCGAGGACGTCGCGGACGGGCTGGAGCTGTGCGGGCTCGTCGGCATCGTGGACCCGCCGCGGCCCGAGGCGATCGAGGCGATCGCCGAGTGCCGCGACGCGGGCATCCGCGTGAAGATGATCACCGGCGACCACGCGGGCACCGCGCTCGCCATCGGCCGCGAGATGGGCATCGTGGACCACCACGACGGGGCCGACACCGCGGCGCCGGCCGTGCTCACCGGCCCCGAGCTCGAGGAGATGAGCACGGAGCGGCTGCGTCAGGTGGTGCGCGACGTCGACGTCTACGCGCGCACGAGCCCCGAGCACAAGATCCGGATCGTCTCGGCCCTGCAGTCGCACGGCGAGGTCGTCGCCATGACGGGCGACGGCGTCAACGACGCTCCCGCGCTCACGCAGGCCGACGTCGGCGTCGCCATGGGCATCAAGGGCACGGAGGCGACCAAGGAGGCCGCGGAGGTCGTGCTCGCGGACGACAACTTCGCGACGATCGAGCGCGCGGTGAAGGAGGGGCGGCGGATCTACGACAACATCCGCAAGTCCGTCCTCTTCCTGCTGCCGACCAACGGCGCGCAGTCCCTCGTGATCCTCGTCGCGGTCCTGTTCGGCCTCACCCTGCCGCTCCAGCCGGTACAGGTCCTGTGGATCAACATGATCACCGCGGTCACGCTGTCCCTCGCGCTCGCGTACGAGAAGGCGGAGCCCGACGTCATGCGCCGCGCGCCGCGCGACCCGAAGACGTCGATCCTCGACAGCGCGTACGTGCGGCGCATCCTGCTCGTCTCGCTCCTCATCGGCGGTGCGACGATCCTGCTCTTCTACGTCGAGCGGGCCCAGGGCGTCCCGATCGCCGAGGCGCAGACGACGGCGGTCACGATGCTCGCGCTCGGCCAGCTCGCGTACCTGTTCAACTGCCGGTTCCTCGACCGGTCGAGCCTCACGCTCGACGTGCTCCGCGGCAACCGGGTGATCTGGATCTCGGCCGTGACGCTCCTCGCGCTGCAGGCGGTGTTCGTCTACGCGCCGTTCATGCACTCCTGGTTCGACTCGGCGCCCATCGACCTCGCGGAGTGGGGCAAGACGCTCGGGCTCGCGCTCGTCGTGTTCCTGCTCGTCGAGGTGATCAAGTGGGTCGGCCGGCGCTGGACCGCGCGCGACCACGTGCCCGCCCTCGTCGAGCGGCACGACGACGACCGGCGCGCCGTCCAGGGCTGAGACGGGCGAACACCACCCGCCGCTGCACCTGGTAGCTGGTCACGAAGAGCATCACGTCGGTGACGAGCTTCGCCACGAGCAGGGGGAGGCCGAGCCCCGTCAGGACCGCGAGCAGCCCGTAGCTCACCCCGAGCAGCACTCCGGCGAGCGCCGCGTACCGGACGGCCGCGACGCGCAGCGGGACGTCGCGCCCACCGGCGAACACGAGGCGGCGGTTGGCGGCGAAGTTCACGCCCGCGCTCAGCAGGCGCGCGCCGACGACCGCCGCGAGGAGGGACCCGGTCACCGCGTGCAGCACGAGCAGCGCGACGACGTCGACCGCCGCTGACCCCAGCGACGACGCCGCGAACCGGAGCAGCGGCGCCCACACGCGCAGCGAGTCCGCGACCGGCCGGAAGTGCGAGGACGCGTTGTCGTCGAGGTAGACGGTCGCGATCTCGACCTCGACGATCCGGCGGCCGGTGCGTGCCGCGTCGAGCAGCGCACGCAGCTCGTACTCGTAGCGGTCGCCGCGTACGGCGAGGAGGTCGTCGAGCAGGTCGGGCCCGTAGGCGCGCAGCCCGGTCTGGGTGTCGTGCACGCGCGTTCCCGTCGTGGCCGCGAACGCACGGCGCGTCGCGGCGTTGCCCACCCGGCTGCGCAGCGGGACGTCGCCCGCGAACCGGCGCGAGCCCAGGACGACCGCGTCGGGCTCGGTCTGCGAGCGGGCCGCGACCCGCAGCACGTCGACGACGGTGTGCTGCCCGTCCGCGTCCGCGCACACCACCCCGTGGCCGGGCAGGTGGTCGCGCACCCACCGGATCCCGGTGCGCAGCGCGTACCCCTTGCCGCGGTTCACGGGCACGGTGAGCACGACCGCCCCGTGGGCGCGCGCCGCGCGGAAGACGCCGACGCACCGGCGGTCGCTGCCGTCGTCGACGACCACGACGGCCAGCCCCGGCACCGTCGCCCGCAGCGCGTCCACGAGCGCGACCAGCCGCGCGTCGGGCTGGTACGCGGGGACGACGACGGCCGTCCGCGCGGCGTCCACGGCGGGTCGCACCGGGCGCTCGTGCGTGGTCGCGGCGGCCATCACGCACCCTCCGCGACGTACAGGACGTCGGACGTGCCGCGCTCGCGCCCCTGCGACGGGCTGTTGACGACCTCGCCGTCGAAGTACAGGGTCGAGGACCCGCCGCCGTCGACGTTGTACGCGGTCGTCGCGCCGAGGTCCTGCATGATCTCGGCCAGCCCGGTCATGGTCACGCCGCTCGAGTAGCCCTCCTGGCGGCCGTCCACGACGACGAGGACGAGGTGGTTCTCGTCGACCACGCCGATCGCCGTGCGGGGCTGCTCCCCCTGGATCGAGTGGTTGCCGAAGTTCGTGTCGATCTCGACGTCGTCGATCCCGTCGACGACCTCCCCGTCCTCCAGGAGCGCGGGCCCGAACGACAGCGTGTTCCACACGCCCGCGTCGACGAGGCTCTGCGCGTCGGTCGTCGTCTCGTCGTAGACCTCGACGTGCCCGTCGCGGTAGAACGCGAGGCCCTCGCGCACGCCTTCGTCCCGGTACACCACGCCGTTGCGGATGACGATGCCCGTGTCGCGGAAGCCGTAGTAGTCGCCGTTGATCGCGAGGACCGCGTCGTTGTCCGCGGCGATGTCCGAGGTCGTCTCGGTGATGTTCGTGCCGAACGCGTCCTGCGCGAACGCCGAGCGCAGGTCCGTCATGTCGGAGAGCACGACGTCGGCCACGTAGTACGTCACGGTGTCGTCGCCCGAGCCCGTGGTCACCTGGGTGACGGTGATGCTCGTGTCGTCCGACGTGTACGTGTCACCGTCGACGGTCGCCGACGTGTCGGCGTCGCCCGCGTCGTCGTCCGTGGACGTCGCCGTGCCCGTGGACGTGTCGTCGCCGCTCTGCGTGGCCTCGTACGCGGACACGTCCGCGATCTCCACGTGCTCGACGACGAACCGGTCGAGCGCCCACGCCGTCGCACCTCCCAGCGGGAGCAGCACCGCGAGGGCGGCCACGAGCGCGACGCGCCACCGTCGCCTCCGGCGCCGAGGTGGGCCGGGCGGCTCGGCGCCGGGCGGGTCGACCGGGCGTGCCTGCGCGAGGGGCGACGCGTCACCGGGGCGCGCGCCGCCGTCGGGCAGGTCGGAGGAGGGGGCGGGGTGCGGGGTCCGGGTGCTCATGGTCCGTGTCTACGGACCGGGTGTGTGCCGCCCGGATGGCGTCGCTGTACGTCCGCTGTGAGCCGGACGCGACGGTGCCCCAGGTCGCCGGAGGGACCTGGGGCACCGTCGGGGCGCGACGCGCCGGGGCTCAGCCCGCGGGCGGACCGGCGGGTGCCGGGGCCTCCTGCGGGTCCTGCGCCTCCGCGCCGACCGGTGCCGCGAACTGGCTCTCGTACAGCCGCGCGTACGCGCCGTCGGCCGCGAGCAGCACGTCGTGCGAACCCTGCTCGACGATCGAGCCGTGCTCCATGACGAGGATCGTGTCCGCGTCGCGGATCGTCGACAGCCGGTGCGCGATGACGAACGACGTGCGACCGACGCGCAGCGCGTTCATCGCCTGCTGCACGAGCACCTCGGTGCGGGTGTCGACCGAGCTCGTCGCCTCGTCGAGGACGAGGATCGCCGGGTCGGCGAGGAACGCTCGCGCGATCGTCAGGAGCTGCTTCTCCCCCGCGCTCACGCTCGATCCCTCGTCGTCGATCACCGTCGCGTACCCGTCGGGCAGCGTGCGCACGAACGGGTCGACGTGCGTCGCCCGGGTCGCGGCGAGGAACGCCTCGTCGTCGACGGTCCGGCCGTCGCGCACGCCGTAGCGCAGGTTCTCCTCGATCGTGCCCTTGAACAGCCACGTGTCCTGGAGCACCATGCCGATGTCGGAGCGCAGGTCGTCGCGCGTCATGTCGCGCGTGTCGACGCCGTCGAGCGTGATGCGCCCGCCGTCGACGTCGTAGAACCGCATGAGGAGGTTGACGAGCGTCGTCTTGCCCGCGCCCGTCGGCCCGACGATCGCGATCGTCTGACCCGGCTCGACCACCAGGTCGAGGTGCTCGATGAGCGGGGCCTCCGGGTCGTAGGAGAACGACACGTCCTCGAACCCGACGCGCCCGCGGACCGGGTCGACCGTCGCGGCGGGCGACGGGTCCGGCGTCTGCTCCTGCGCGTCGAGCAGGTCGTAGACGCGCTCGGCCGACGCGACCCCGGACTGGAGCAGGTTCATCATCGAGGCGATCTGCGTGATGGGCTGCGTGAACTGGCGCGAGTACTGGATGAACGCCTGCACGTCGCCGAGCGTCATGGTGCCCGACGCGACGCGCAGGCCGCCGACCACCGCGACGATCACGTAGTTGAGGTTCGCGACGAACCCCATCGCCGGCTGGATGGTGCCGGAGATGAACTGCGCCTTGAAGCTCGCGTCGTACAGGGCACCGTTCTCACGCTCGAAGTCGTCGATCGCAGCCTGCTGGTGGCCGTAGACCTTGACGAGCGTGTGGCCGGTGTACATCTCCTCGATGTGGGCGTTGAGCCGTCCGGTCGCCGCCCACTGCTGGATGAACTGCGGCTGCGACCGCTTGGCGATCTGCGCCGTGATGAGCACGGACAGCGGCACCGTGACGAGCGCGACGACCGCGAGCAGCGGCGAGATCCAGAACATCACGCCGAGCACGCCGATCACGGTGAGCACCGACGTGACGAGCTGGGACAGCGTCTGCGTGAGCGTCTGGGAGATGTTGTCGATGTCGTTCGTCACGCGCGAGAGGATCTCGCCGCGCTGGTTGCGGTCGAAGTACGACAGCGGCAGGCGCCCGAGCTTGGCCTGCACCTCGGCGCGCAGCCGGTAGACGGTGCGCTGCACGACGATCGCCGTGATGCGCCCCTGCAGCCAACCGAAGAGGAACGACCCGACGTACACCGTCAGGACCCACGCGAGGACGGTCGCGAGCGCCGTGAAGTCGATGCCCGCGCCGGGCACGAGGCCCGGGATGCCGGAGACGAGGCTCGCGATCTGGTCCTGGCCCGAGGCACGCAGCGCCTCGACGGCCTGCTCCTGCGTCGTCCCGGCAGGAAGCTGCGAGCCGACGACGCCCGCGAAGATGATGTTCGTCGCGTTGCCGAGGAGCTTCGGCCCCGCCACCGCGAGCGCGACGGACACGATGCCGAGGACCACGACGGCGACGATCGGCACCCGCTCGGGGCGCAGGGAGGCGGCGAACCGGCGCAGCGACCCCTTGAAGTCGAGCGCCTTCTCCGCCGGCATGCCCATGCCGCCCATGGGGCCGGGGCCCCCGCCGCGGCCACCGCCCGGGAGGCGCGCGCCCTTCGCGGGAGCCGCCGGTGCGTCCGTGGTGGGGGCGTCGGTGCCGGGAGCGCTCGCGTCCGACGGCGCGGGCGTGCGCGAGGCGTCCTGCTCGCCGCTCATGCTGCCTCCTCCATGGAGAGCTGGGAGTAGACGATCTCCTGGTAGGTCTCGTTGGACTCGAGGAGCTCGGTGTGCGTACCGCGACCGACGATGCGGCCGTGGTCGAGCACGAGGATCTGGTCTGCACCGATGACCGTGT
>CAZFUQ010000042.1:0-3458 GCA_964521905.1 uncultured Cellulosimicrobium sp. | reverse complement strand
TCGTCGCGACGCGCTGCGCGACGACGATCACCGTGGCGTGCCGGGTGCGGGGCGCGAGGGCCGCGCGCAGCCGCGCGTCGGTCGCGTAGTCGAGCGCCGAGAACGAGTCGTCGAACAGGTAGACCGCGGGGTCGCGCACGATCGCGCGGGCGATCGCGAGCCGCTGGCGCTGGCCGCCGGAGAAGTTCGTCCCGCCCTGCGCGACCGGCGCGTCGAGCCCGCCGTCGAGCGCCTCCACGAAGTCCCGCGCCTGGGCGACCTCGAGCGCCTCCCACATCTGCTCCTCCGTGGCGTCGGGCCGGCCGTACCGCAGGTTGTCGGCGACGGTCCCGGAGAACAGGTACGCCTTCTGCGGGACGAGGCCGAGGAGCGAGCCCAGGTCGGCGCCTGTGAGGTCGCGCACGTCGGTCCCGTCGATGCGCACCGACCCGCCCGTGACGTCGAAGAGCCGCGGCACGAGGTTGAGCAGCGTCGTCTTGCCCGACCCGGTCGAGCCGATGATGGCCGTCGTCCGCCCGGGCTCGGCCACGAACGAGACGTCGTGGAGCACCGGGTCCTCGGCACCGGGGTAGCCGAACTCGACGCCGTCGAGCTCGACGCGTCCGGTCCGGGAGGTCAGGGCGACGGGATGCTCGGGCTCGACGACCGTCGCGGTCGTGCTCATGACCTCGGTGATGCGCTCGGCGGAGACCGCCGCGCGCGGCACCATCATGAACATCATCGTCGACATCATCACGGCCATGAGGATGTACATGAGGTAGGACAGGAACGCGGTGAGCGCGCCGACCTCCATGTCGCCCGCGTCGATCTGGCGCCCGCCGAACCACAGCACCGCGACGCTCGACGCGTTCATGACGAGCATGACCGTGGGGAACATGAGCGCCATGAGCTTGCCGGCCTTGAGCGAGACGGTGAACAGCGCGTCGTTCGCGCCGTCGAACCGCTCCGCCTCGCGCCGCTCGCGCACGAACGCGCGGATGACGCGGATGCCGGTGATCTGCTCGCGCAGCACGGCGTTGATCCCGTCGATCTTCTTCTGCATCTGCCGGAAGTACGGGACCATCCGCCAGATGATGAGCCCCACGCTCACCCCGAGCACCGGCACGATGACGAGGAGCAGACCGGAGAGCTCGACGTTCTCCTGCAACGCCATGACGACGCCGCCGACGAGCATGATCGGCGCCATGACCATGATCGTCAGGGACAGCAGGACGAGCATCTGCACCTGCTGCACGTCGTTGGTCGTGCGGGTGATGAGGGACGGGGCACCGAACTGTCCCATCTCCTGCGCGGAGAAGCGCTGCACGTTGGTGAACAGGCCGGCGCGCACGTCGCGGCCGAACGACATGGCCACGCGCGCGCCGAAGTAGACGGCGGCGACGGCGCACACGACCTGACCGAGGCTCACGAGCAGCATGAGGCCGCCGGTGCGCACGATGTAGCCGGTGTCGCCCTGCGTCACGCCCTGGTCGATGATGTCGGCGTTGAGGCTCGGCAGGTACAGCGACGCGAGCGTCGCGAGGAGCTGGAGCACGAGGAGGACGACGATCGGCGTCCGGTAGGGACGCAGCTGCGTCCGCAAGAGTCTGACGAGCATGGGTTTCCTGTCCGGGTGGGGGCTTCGGGACGGGCACGGCGGCGGCCGCGGCCACCCTGGCGGGGCGGCGGCGAGGGTCGCCGGGCGAGCGGCGACCGGGTGTCGGTCGGGGCCGACGACCCGGGTCAGGGAGACGGGTCGGAGGTGACGCCCCCGCCGATGCCGCCGAGGATCAGGTCGGCGAGCTGTTCGGCGTCGAGCCTTTCACCGCCCAGGGCGTGCGGCAAGGCGTTTCCGAAGACCAGGGAGAACAGCGCGCGGGCCGCGACGGCCGGCTCGACGCGCAGCTCGTCGCGGTGCGGCTCGAGACGACGCGTGATCGCCCCGAGCATCGCGCTCGCCGAGCGCTCGCGCGCGTCGACCCCCGGGCCGCGCGCACCGTGCAGCGCACGCATACGGCCCATCGGCGAACCGCGCTCCGGGCCCGGCACGGCGGCGCGTCCGGTGCCGTGCCCGGCGGGCTCGGTGCCGGCCGGGCCCGGGCGGCGGGCCGGCTCGAGCACCTGGTGAGCCGCAGCGAACACCCGCATGCCCATGTGCTGCACCTCGAGGAGGAGCTCGACCAGGCTCGTGACGAACGGGTGCAGGTCGTCGTCCGGCAGCGCGTCGATCATCCCGACGGCCGGCGCCGGGTCGAGCGACCGGACCACCGCGGCACGCAGGATCTCGTCCTTGTCCGCGAAGGCGCGGAACAGCGTGCCTTCCGCGACGCCTGCCGCGTCGGCGATCTGGCGCGTCGTGATCGCGGCCCCGTGCTCCACGAGGAGCGGGATCGTCGCCGCGGCGATCGCCTCGCGCCGCTCCTCGCGCGACAGCGGACGCGCCCGCGTGCGCTCCGGCGCGCACGGCGGGCGCTCTCGCGTGCTCTCCGGCGCGGTCGGCCCCACCGGGGCGACCGGCTCCGCGGGGGTGGTGTCGGGTGCTCGGGTCACGGCAGGACGCTAACTGAGTGAGCACTCACTCGCAACCCCGATTCGCCCACGGCAGAACCCGGACGCACGAAGGCCCCGCACCCGGTCGGGTGCGGGGCCTCACCCGACGCTCCGGCTCAGCGGCTCGGCGGGTACGACGGCGGCGGGCCGTCCGCGGGCGGCTCGTCGACCGGAGGCTCGTCCTCGACCGGAGGGGGCGGGGGCGGGGCGAACTGCGTCGGGCCACCCAGCGGTCGTGGTGCGGCCGCACCCGGCTCGGCCGGCGGCACGCGGTGCTCGCCGGAGCCGCCGGGGTGCTGCCCGCGCTCCGTCTGGGGGTCGAAGGGCAGACCGGAGCGCGTCCCGGCGCTCGTCGCGTCCGCCGTCGCGGCCTCGGCCTGGCGCCGCGCCTCGGCGAGCGCCTCGGCGGGGTCCGTGAGCGACGGCGTCCCGAACTTCACGCGGTCACGCTCACGCTCCCGTCGGGCCTCCGCGCTGGCCTCGGCCTCGGACTCGGTCACCTCGGGGACGCCCGGCACTCCCCCACCGCTGATGCCCGGCACGCCGCCGAAGCCCTTCGCGATGGAGCCGAGCGCAGCGGTGAACTCCGTCGGCACGACCCACAGCTTGCTCGCGGTGCCGTTCGCGATCTGCGGGAGCATCTGGAGGTACTGGTAGGCGAGCAGCTTCGGGTCGGCGTCACCCTCGTGGATGGCGTCGAACACCTGGAGGATCGCCCGCGCCTCGCCCTCGGCCGTGAGGATCTTCGACTGCGCGTCACCCTCGGCCCGCAGGATCGCCGCCTGCTTCTCTCCCTCGGCGGTGAGGATCTGGGACTGCTTGACGCCCTCGGCCGTGAGGATCGTGGCGCGGCGGTCACGCTCGGCGCGCATCTGCTGCTCCATCGAGCCCTGCACGCTGGGCGGCGGGTCGATCGACTTGAGCTCGAC
>CAZFUQ010000041.1:0-21449 GCA_964521905.1 uncultured Cellulosimicrobium sp. | reverse complement strand
TGCTCGAGCGCCTTGTAGGTGCCCTCGGGGTTGGGGCTCGTCACGCGCGCGCTCCCACGCACGGCGGGCAGCGCCGCGCGCAGCGCGTCGGCCGTGGCGCCGGCCTGCTGGAGGATCGTCGCGGCCTGCGACGACCCTGCCGCGATCCCGAGGAGCAGGTGCTCGGTCGAGACGTACTCGTCCCCGAGGCCCTGGGCCTCCTTGGCCGCGTTCTCGAGGACGACGGACATCGCTCGCGACGGCGTCGGCTGCGCGACGGCGGACCCGCTCGCCGTGGGCAGCGCGACCAGCGCGGCGCGGGTCTTCTGCCCGATCGCCTGCTTGTCGGCGCCGACGGCGTCGAGGAGCCCGACGGCGACCCCGCCGTCCTGCGTGAGCAGTGCGGCGAGCAGGTGGACGGGCTCGAGCTGAGGGTTCCCGGCGGCCGACGCGGTCTGGATCGCCTCGCCGATCGCCTGCTGCGACATCGTGGTGAACTTCGTTTCCATGGGTGCTCCGCGGTGCTCGAAAGTGTGGTCTGACCAGTGAAACGACTCTGAAGTTGAGTGTATTCCGCTCAACTTCGATCGGCAGCCTCGCCGTGGACCTCGTCGCCGTACGACGCCCGGGGGCGGATGAACTCCGGTCACGTTCCGTCTCAAATCGGCATCGACCCTCGCCCCGGGCGACGATCCGCGACATGCTGGACCGGTGAACTCCACCCCCCTGCGCAGACGCCTCGGCCTCGGCGCCCTCTTCGCCACCCTCGCACTCTTCCTCGCGGGGTGCATGAGGATGGACATGGCCATCACCCTCGACGACGACGACACGTTCAGCGGGAGCGTCGTCATGGCGTTCTCCGACGAGCTCGCCAAGTCCATGGGTTCGGACCCGCAGGAGCTGTGGGACCAGATGGGCACCGAGATGGAGTCCGACCTCCCGGAGGGAGCCACGCAGGAGCCGTACGCGGAGGACGGCTACACCGGCACGCGGATCACGTACAGCGACATGCCGGTCTCCGAGCTCGACACCGGAGCCGCCGACTCGCTCTCCGTCGTCCGCGAGGGCGACGACTACGTCGTCAGCGGGACGATGGACATGACCGGCGAGGAGTTCCAGCCGGAGTCGGGCGACGCCACGAGCGACGAGCTGACGCGGCAGATGATGGAGAGCCTCGACATCCGCATCTCCATCACGTTCCCCGGCGAGGTCGCCGAGACCAACGGCGAGGTCGACGGCACCACCGTGACGTGGCGCCCCGTCGTCGGCGAGGTCAACGACATGTCCGCACGCGGATCGGCCGTCGCGGGCGGTGCCGCGACGAGCGACGACGAGACCGGCTCGGACGACACGACCGACGACGGCACGTCCGGCACCACCGACGGCGGCCAGGGCACCACGGACCGGTCGAGCTCGGGCGTCCCGGCATGGCTCTGGTTCATCATCGGCGGCGTCGTGCTGCTCGCGATCATCGGCGTCGTGCTGTGGCTCGTGCTGCGCTCGAAGCCCACCCCGCAGGACGGCCAGACCGCAGGCTTCCAGCAGGGCGGCTACCCGGGTCAGCCCGGCCAGTACCCCGGCCAGCCGCAGGGCCAGCAGTACCCGGGCCAGCCGGGCCAGTACCCCGCCCAGGGCCAGCCGGGCCAGTACCCGGGCCAGCCGTACCCCGCCCAGCCGCAGGGCCAGCCCGGCCAGTACCCGGGGCAGCCGCAGGGCCAGCCGTACCCCGGCCAGCCGTACCCGGGCCAGCAGCAGCCGCAGCAGCACCCCGGCCAGCCGGGCGGACCGCAGGCGTACGGCGCCCAGCCCCCGGCGCCGGGCCAGTACGGTGCGCAGCCGCCCGCCCCGCCGCACCAGCAGGGCGGATACCCGGGCGCGCCGGCGCAGTTCGCCCCTCCCGCCGCGACCCAGCCGCTGCCCCCGACGCCCGGCGCGCACCCGCAGCCCTCGCAGACGACGCCGTACCCGCCCGCGCCGCCCGCCGCGACCCGACCGCCGGCGCCCTACCAGCAGCCCGCGCCGACGCAGCCGCTCCCGCCGCAGCCCGGGGCCCCGGGGCAGTCCGACCCGGACGACGAGATCGACGACGCGACACGGCTGCGCCCGCCCACGGAGTGACACGCACGACGCGCTGACCCGGAGCTCACACGCACGACGGCCCGCCCCGACCACCGGGGCGGGCCGTCGTGCGTCCGGCGGGAGGCTCGCCCCTCAGGACTCGACGGTCACCTCGACGACCTGGCCCGCGGCGTCGAACCGGACCGCCGGCCAGTACCCGTCGAGGAAGTGCTCGCCGCACGTGTCGGCGAGGTGCACGACCGTGCCGCCGTCCGCCGTCGGCTCCACGAGCTCGGGCACGAGGTCGCTCGCGGCGTCGTCGAGCTCGTCCGCGCCGGGCTCGCTCTCGCCGAAGCGACGGACGACCGCCTCGACGGCGCGCCGGTGCCCGCGCGGGGTCAGCACGTCGTCCCACAAGGCCTCGGCCGGCGCGTACGCGAGCGCCGTCGCCCCGAGCCCGGGGTCGACCTCCGCGAGCGTCGCGGGCCGCCACGCCGGGTCGCGGTCCTTGTCGATCACCTGTGCCCGGACGCCCTCGACGAGATCGGGCTGGGTGTCGACGAACCAGGCGACGAGCCCGTACTCCTGGGCGAGCGCGGAGCGCAGGTCGGACAGGGTGCGCGCGCTGCGGACCGCGGCGAGCGTCACGGTGAGCGCGGTCGGTGAGAGCCGCTCGAGCTCGTCCGCCTCGACGCCCGCGCGCACGTCGCCGTCCCGGGCCGCCGCGCGCAGGCGCTGCACGACCTCGGGGACCGACCCCGCGGCGTAGGCGTCGTCGATCTGCGCCCGGCGCGCCGCGAGGCCCGACGGCGGGGCCTCCTCGGCGAGCGTCCGCACCAGGGCGTGCACGTCGCCGGGCGAGAGGGGGCCCGACGCCGCGGCGCCCGCGAGCAGCGGGAGGAGCTCCGGCAGCCGGGTGCTCGGCACGAGGTGGTCGGCGAGCCCGGCGTGGATCGCGTCGGCGGCGTCCAGGGTCACGGCGCCGAGCGCGAGCATCTCGCCCAGCCGCCCGGGCGCGCGGGCGAGCAGCCACGACCCGCCGACGTCGGGCGTGAACCCGATGCGCGTCTCGGGCATCGCGACGCGCGACCGCTCGGTGACGACGCGCACCGGCGCGTGCGCGCCGAGGCCGACACCTCCGCCCATCGTGATGCCGTCCATGACCGTCACGACGGGCACGGGCAGCTCCGCGAGGGCCGCGTCGACGGCGTACTCGCGGCGGAAGTAGCGCCGCGCGTCGGCCTGGCGACCGGCGACGACCGACGCGTGCAGCTCGCGGACGTCACCACCCGCGCACAGCCCGCGCTCGCCCGCGCCGTCGAGCAGCACGACGCGCACGGCGGGGTCGGCGCGCCACTCCTCGAGGACGTCGGCGATCTCGCCGAGCATGGCGTACCCGAGCGCGTTGAGCGCGCGCGGCCGGTCCAGGGTCAGGTGCCCGACGCCGTCGTCGACGCGGGCGAGGATCTCGCTCGTCACGCGGGTCACGCTACCGCTGCCGCCCCCGCGCGTTGTCAGCACCTCCTCGCGCGGGGGCGCGAGAATCTGCTGACAGGTCGTACGGCGATGTCGGGAGACACGATGAGCGAGATGCAGACGCAGGTGTGGCGCACGGACGTGCTCGGTGACGACTGGGTCGCACGCGACCTCGACCTGCCCGACGGCGCGGTCGCGACGCTCGTGCGCCGCGCCGCGCCGCGTCCCGGGGGCGAGCGGCCAGCCGTGCTGTACGTGCACGGGTTCATCGACTACTTCTTCCAGACCCACGTCGCCGAGGCCTTCGAGGCGCGCGGCTACCCGTTCTACGCCGTCGACCTGCGCGGCTACGGCCGGTCGATCGGGCGCGGGTCGGGTGCGCCGTCGCGGCCCGACGACGACCCGAACTTCGTCACGGACCTCGCGGTCTACGCGCAGGACCTCGACGCGGCGGCGCGCGCGATCCGCGCGGAGGGGCACGAGCGGCTCGTCGTGCTCGGGCACTCGACGGGCGGCCTGGTCGCGAGCCTGTGGGCCGACGCGCGCCCGGGCCGGCTCGCTGCGCTCGTCCTCAACAGCCCGTGGTTCGACCTCAACAAGCCGTGGGTGTACCGGGTCCCGGTCACGAAGGTGGTCGACGTGGTCGGTCGCGTCGCCCCGCGGCTCGTCGTCGGAGGCCTGGACCCGCACTGGGCCCGGGCGCTGCACGCGAGCACGGGCGGCGAGTGGGACTTCGACCTCGTGTGGAAGCCCCTCGAGGGCTTCCCCGTGCGCGCCGGGTTCCTGCGCGCCGTGCGGCGGGCCCACGCGCGCGTGGCACGGGGCCTCCACGTCGACTGCCCCGTCCTCGTGCTCGCCTCGACGCGCAGCGGACCGGCGTCCGGGTGGCACGAGGAGCTGCTCACGACGGACAGCGTGCTCGACGTCGAGCACATCACGTCACGTGCCCGCGGGCTGGGTGACGACGTCACGGTCGTCCAGGTCGAGGGCGGGGCCCACGACCTCGCGCTCTCCCCCGAGCCGGCGCGATCGACCTACCTGCGCGAGGTCCTGGACTGGCTGGACGCGCGCGTCTGACGGCCGGCCGGGCGCCCGCCGCGACCCGGGCGGGTCACTCCACGCAGTCGAGGCGCTGCCCGACGACGTCCGAGTCGTCGAGCTGGTCGATCCACTCCGTCAGCGGGGACCTGAGCTCGCGTGCCACTCCCCATCCGGTCAGCCACCACCCGTCCACCTCCGCGACCGGGCCGACCGTGTTGTCACCCACACAGTGCGGCCGAGGAGCACGCCGTGAGTGCGAGCACGACCGCCGCGGCAGTCGCGCCAGCACCGGCGGGTCTCATGGCCTCATGCTGCGCTTCCGCTTCCCGCTGTGCATCCCGGACGCCTAGCGCGCGAGCTGGGCGCCGCCGTTCACCGGGACGACCTGTCCCGTGACGTGCCCGGCCCCGGGCGAAGCGAGGAACGCGACGAGCGCGGCGACGTCGTCGGGCGCGCCCGCCCGCCCGGTGAGGGTCGCGCCGACGAGCCGCTCCCGGCGACCGTCCGTCATCGCGTCGCCGAAGAACTCGGTGGCCTCGGTGAACCCCGGCGCCACGACATTGACCGTGATACCGCGCGGGCCGAGCCGCCGGGCCTCGGTCGCGGCCCACGCCTCGAGCGCCGCCTTGGCCGCGCCGTACTCCCCCGCCCCCTGCCGGGCGGCGATGGAGCCCAGCGCGACCACGCGCGCGTCGGCGGCGAGCCGGTCCCGCAGGGCCTCGGTCACGAGGACCGTGGACAGCACGTTGGCGTCGTAGGCGGCCCGCCACGACGCCGCCGTGGCGGTGAGCCGGCCGGCGAGCCCGGCGCCCTCCGGCGCGGGCGGCACGTCGACGAGCCCGCCTGCGCAGTGGACGAGCACGTCGACCCGGCCGGGGAGCGCGTCGCGCGCCGCCGCGACGGCCGCCGGGTCCGCCGCGTCGAACGGCACCGCCGTGGCGTCCGGGTGCGCGGCGACGTCGTGCAGCGGGCCCGGACGACGCCCGGTGACCCACACGGCGTCCCCGGCCGCGAGGAAGCGCGCGGCGCACGCGCGCCCGATGCCGGTGCCTCCGCCCGTGACGACGACGTGGCGAGGCCCCTGGTCACTGGTCATGACTCTTGTTTAGGCCTAAACTTCATGGTGTGTCAACACCGGACCCGCACGACGACGTCGACGACATCGCCGCGGCATGGCTGCGCGAGCGGCCGGACCTGCCCGTCCGGTCCATCGGCGTCCTCACCCGCCTGCGCCGCATCGCCAAGCTGCTCGAGGACGACCGGCGGCGCACCATGGCCGCCCTCGGCATGGAGCCCGCGGTCCGCGACCTCCTCTCCGAGCTGCGCCGCGCCGGACCGCCCTACCGCCTGCGCGTGACGGAGCTCGCCGAGCGGTGCCACGTGACCAAGGGCGCGGTCACGCAGCGCGTCGACCGCGCGGCGGCAGACGGTCTCGTGCACCGCACGGGCGACGACGTGGGCGACCGGCGGGCAGTCCACGTCGAGCTGACGCCGACCGGCCACGATCTCCTCGAACGCACGGTCGACACCCTGCTCGCACACGAGGACTCGCTCGTCGCCGGACTCGGGGACGACGCGATCGCCGACCTGTCCGACACCCTGCGACGCTTCCTGCGCCAGCTGGACGACCGCCACGGCGACGGCAGCACCGCCATGTCCGAATCCCGCTAGCCAACCGTCCCGTCGCCGGGTGAGGATCGAGTCATGACCACGGCCCTCGACCCACCCCGACCCGCGAGCGCACCGGTTCCCGACCGCGCGACCGACCCGGTGTTCGCGGAACGCTACCGCGCGATCGCGTCGCGCGACCGGCGCTTCGACGGGCAGTTCATCACCGCCGTGAGCAGCACCGGGATCTACTGCCGCCCGTCGTGCCCGGCCCGCACCCCGAAGCCCGAGAACGTGACGTTCTACCTCACGTCCGCGGCCGCGCACGAGGCGGGGTACCGCGCGTGCAAGCGGTGCCTGCCCGAGGCCGTGCCGGGCACGCCGAGCTGGGACCTCGGGCACGACCTCTCGGCCCGCGCGATGCGCCTCGTCGCCGACGGCGTCGTGGACCGCGAGGGCGTGGACGGACTCGCCGCCCGGCTCGGGTACTCGCCCCGGCACGTGCACCGCGTGCTGGTCGGCGAGCTCGGGGCCGGCCCGGTCGCGCTCGCCCGCGCGCTGCGTGCCCAGACCGCCCGCGCGCTGCTCACGGGCACGGACCTGCGCCTGGCCGACGTCGCGTTCGCCGCCGGCTTCGGCAGCGTCCGGCAGTTCAACGACACGGTCGCCGAGGTGTTCGACACGACCCCGGGCGAGCTGCGGCGCCGCGCCCGGCCGGCGACCGACCGCCCTGCGCCCGCGCCCGACGACGGCACGCCCGCGGTCCTGGACCTCGTCCTCCCGCTGCGCGAGCCCTACGACGCGCGGGGCGTGTTCGCGTTCCTCGCGGCGCGCGCCGTGGACGGCGTCGAGGTCGCGGACCTCACCGGGACGTCCGTGTCCTACGCGCGCACGCTCGCCCTGCCGCACGGGCCGGGCGCGTTCCGCGCCACGTACGGTCCGCTGCCGGGCCCCCGAGCGGACGTCCCGGCACCGGACCGGGCAGGGCCGACCCGGTCAGCACGGCCTGCGCGGTCCGCGCGGCCGCGGTTCCACGTCGAGCTCGAGCTCACGTCCGTCGCCGACCTGCCCGCGGCGATCGCCCGCGTGCGGCGGCTGTTCGACCTCGACGCCGACCCCGAGGCGGTCGACGCCGCGCTCGCGACCGACCCCGCGCTCGCCGCATCCGTGCGCTCGACCCCCGGCGTCCGCGTGCCCGGCGCCGTCGACGCGACGGAGATCCTCGTGCGCGCGCTCGTGGGCCAGCAGATCTCCGTCGCGGCCGCGCGGACCCACCTCTCGCGGCTCGCGGTCGCGCTCGGCACGCCGTTCGCGTCGCGGTTCGGCCCCACGCGCCTGTTCCCCACCGCGGCCCGGCTGGCCGACGGCGGCGCCGAGCACGTGCGCGGACCCGCCCGGCGCACCGCCGCGATCCTCGGGGCCGCCCGGGCGCTCGCCGACGGCGACCTCGCGCTGTCCCCCGCCGACGACCCCGCGACCCAGCGGGCCGCGCTCGAGGCGCTGCCCGGCGTCGGGCCCTGGACGGCCGGGTACGTCGCGATGCGCGTGCTGCACGACCCCGACGTCCTGCTCGACGGCGACCTCGCCCTCCGGGCGGGTGCCGCCGCGCTCGGCCTGCCCGACGACCGCCGCGCGCTCGTCGCGCGCGCGGAGCGCTGGGCACCCTGGCGCTCCTACGCGGCGATGCATCTCTGGCGCGCCGCGGCCACCACGACCACCCGCACGAAGGAGACCCCGTGACCACCACGACCGCCCCCGCGCCCACCGCCGTCACGACCACGCTCACCACACCCGACGGCCCGTTCACGGTCGTCGCCGACCCCGACGGCGCGGTCCTCGCCTCGGGCTGGACGGCCGACCCGGACGCGCTGGTGGCGCTCGTCCACCCCGACCTGCGCCCCGCGCAGGTGACACCCGTGGCCGACGACGACCCCGCCGTCGGGTCCGCCGTGGCCGCGGTCCGGGCGTACTACGCGGGCGACGTGCACGCGATCGACGTCGTGCCCGTGCGCCAGGTCTCGGGTCCGTACCGCGCGCACGCCTGGGACGTGCTGCGCACCGTCGAGCCCGGCGACCCGGTGACGTACACGCGCTACGCCGAGCTCTCGGGGCGCCCCGCCGCGGTGCGCGCCGCCGCGGGCGCGTGCGCGATGAACGCGGCCGCGCTGTTCGTGCCGTGCCACCGCGTGCTGCGCACCGACGGCGGCCTGGGCGGCTTCCGCTACGGCCTCGCGGTCAAGCGCAGCCTGCTCGACCGCGAGGCACGCGCGACGGGGACGGCCGCGCTCCTCGCGTGAGCCGTCAGCCCCAGCCGAACAGCTGCGTCCAGGCGCCGTTCGAGTGCCCGACGCCGATCTCGCGCAGGTCGCAGTTGAGGATGTTCGCGCGGTGCCCGGGCGAGTTCATCCACGCGCGCACCACGTCGTCGGCGGTGCGGTAGCCCTTCGCGACGTTCTCCGCGCCGGGGTTCGGGTAGCCCTGCGCCTTCGCCCGGTCCCACGGAGAGCGCCCGTCGAGGGACGTGTGGTCCATGTAGTCGTGCGCGTCCATGTCCTCGCTGTGGAGCTGCGCGGCGGCGGTGAGCCGCTCGTCGACCGTGAGCGCGCCGCACCCCGCGGCCGCGCGCTCGGCGTTCGTCAGCTCGACGACGGCCGCGCCCTCGGCGGTGAGCGTGCCCGGGCCGGCGGCCGGTGCCGCGGCGGGCGTACCGGACGGGGACGCGCTCGTGCCGCCGGAGGAGCCCGCCGCGCCGCTGCCCGCCGCGGGCGCCTCCGGGGCCGGGGCCTCCGCCGCGGGTGCCGGCTCCGGCTCGGGCGGCGCGGGCTCCTCGGTCGTCGCCGGCTCGGGCGTGGCGGCCGGCTCCTCCGGGGCGGGCGTCGTGCCGTGCGCGGCGTCGTCGGCCGGGGTGCTCGCGTCCGTGTCGGCCGCGTCCCCGTCGTCGCGCCCGTCGCCCGTCAGGGTGCGCGAGGCGTCGTCGCGCTCGTCGCGCTCCGCGAGCCACTCCTGCGGGTCGTTCTCGTACCAGGGCAGCGCGGCCACGACCGGCCCGAACCGGCCCACGTGCTCCGGCCCGACCTCGCCGGTCATCGTCGCGACCGTGAGCCCGAGCGGCGGACCCAGCAGGAACGCGGCGGCGACCCCGGACAGGACCGCGACCCGCGGGCCGGACCGCAGGTGCCGGGCGAACGGCCCGCCCCGGCCACGGACCGGGAGCAGCGGCTCGGGGTCCGGGGTGGGAGGAGCGGCGCGATGTCGGGGCGTTCGCTGCGGTGCCATCGGTGGCACCCTACCCACTCGCGCGGGCGATGTGTACCACTTCGCCCGGTCTCGACGTGGTCAGACGATCGACGGCTCCTCGGGCGTCGAGACGGTGAACACGGCGCCCGCGATGAGCGGGACGGTCGTCACGCGGCGCTCGAGGTCGTCGAGGCGACGCGCCACGCTCGTCTCCGACTCGTCCCCGCGCAGGTCGACGCTCGCGACGAGGTACAGCGCGCGGGGCCCCACGTACTCGAGCCGCAGGTACGTGACGCGCTCGACCTCGGGCAGGTCGCGAATCCCGCGCAGGACCGCGGTCCGGGTCGCGGGCAGGGCCGCCTCGCCGACGAGGAACCGCCGGTTGCGATCGATGAGGACGACGGACACCACGGCGAGGACGAGCCCCACGGCGATCGACCCGATCGCGTCCGGCACGGGCGACCCCGTGAGCTGGTGCGCGAGCACACCCGCGAAGGCGACGACGAGACCGATCAGCGCGGCCGCGTCCTCGGCGTACACGGCGCGCAGCGTGGGGTCGGACGTCACGAGCACGTGGTGCAGGGTGTCGCGGTCCGCGGCCTGCGCCTCCGCGCGCGCCTGCCGCCGGGCCCGCAGGAACGAGACGCCCTCCAGGACGAACGCGAGCGCCAGGACGGCGTACGCGACGACGTAGTCGTCCGCCGGCTGGGGGTGCACGAGCTCCTGGATGCCGTGCGTGATCGACACCCCGGCTCCGACGGCGAACAGGCCGATCGCGGCGAACATCGACCACACGTACGCCTCGCGCCCGAACCCGAGGGGGTGCTCGGGGTCGGCCGGGCGCCGCGAGCGCCGGTCGGCGACGTAGAGGAAGACCTCGTTGCCGGTGTCCGCCCAGGAGTGCACCGACTCGGCGAGCATCGAGGCGGAGCCGGTGATCATCGCGGCGACGGTCTTGGCTCCCGCGACGACGGCGTTCGCGAAGAACGCGACCAGGACGGTGCGCGTGCTCTCCCCACCGCCCTCCGGCCGGGCGACGCGCGGGTTGCGCGACTCCGGGGGCTGCGGGACGGTGCCGGTCCCGGTGGCGTCGACCATGGTGCCGGTCTACCAGCGGCGTGCCCCGCGCGCGAGGCGGCCGTCCGGTCCGCCCGTCCGGTCAGCGACCCGGTTCGTGCTCGCCCGAGTCCTCGCGCTCGGCGGCGTCCTGGTCGCGCGTGAGCTCGTCGACGACGAGCGTGTCCTTGCGGATCTTCCCGGTCCGGTACCCGTCGCGGCCGACCATGTGCGCCGCGACGGGGGACGTGAGCAGCTGGAAGATCACGACGAGGAGCAGCGTCGCGACGGCACCCCACGAGCGCAGCCGCAGGCTCAGCCCCGCGAGCACGAGGATGAGGCCGAGCACCTGCGGCTTCGTGGCCGCGTGCATGCGCGCGAGCAGGTCGGGGAAGCGCACGACGCCGACCCCGGCGGCGAACGCGAGGAACGCCCCGCACAGCAGGAACACGGCCGACACGACGTCGGCCACGGTGTCCCACGGGCTCGTGAGATCCATCAGCGCACCTCCCCGTCCGGCGCCCCGCCGTGGTGCTCCGGGTCGACGGCGGAGTCGCGGTCGGACTCCTCGGCCTCCCGGCGCGCGGCGTCCTCGGCCGCGACCTCCTCCGCCGTGCGGATGCGGCCCTCGTCCTCGGGCTCGACCGACGCGAACCGCGCGATCGTCACCGAGCCCACGAACCCGACGAGCGAGAGCACGACGAGGATCGGGATCGTGTCGGTGCGCCGCGAGAACGCGGCCTCGAGCGCGATCGCCCCGACGAGCGTCGTCGTGAAGACGTCGAGCGCGATGGTGCGGTCCAGCATCGTCGGGCCGCGCTCGGCCCGGACGATCGCGAGGCTCGCCGCGACGGCGAGCAGGACCGCGCACGCGACGACGACGACGAGGTAGGCGGTGTCGCTCATGCCTCGGCCACCTCCTTGTCGTCCGACGGCACGTGGTAGAGCCCGGCCGCACGCAGCTCGTCGTTGGAGGCGAGCGCGTGGAGCACGCGCGCCTCGAGGGCCAGGGTGTCGCGTCGCACCTGGTCGGCACCTCCCGCGGCGTCGAGGTCGAGGACGTGCAGGTACAGCATCCCGGTCAGCCGGTGCGCCTCCACGACGATCGATCCCGGCACGAGCGAGCTGAGCTCGGCCGTGATGGTGAGGTAGATGTCCGACGGGTTGCGCAGGCGGACTCCCACGACCGCCCCCCGCGGCGTGTGGCGCGGGTTGAGCGCGAGCATGCTCACCTGGAACGACGCGACGACGAGGTCGCCCACGAAGCGCCCCACGAGCACGGCGAACGGCCACGGCCGGAACTTCCCCTTCGCGGCGATGGACGGCAGCGGCAGGAACGTGATGACGAGCGTCGCGATGATCGCGCCGGCGACGACGTTGCCCCACGAGAGGTCCCCCCACAGCAGGACCCACACGACCGTGAGCCACACGATGGTGCGCCACTGGGTCGTCGCACGTCCGAACCACCCGGACGTGATCTTGCGGCGGCGGCGGTGCAGGCTCATCCGTCCTCACCTGCCTCGGCGGCGGACTCGTCATCGGTCCCGTCGTCGTCGCCGGTCGCGACCTCGTTCGACTCGCCCTGCCCGCGGTCGGACTCGCCGGGGAAGACGGCATCGACGTAGGTGTGCCCGTCCATCAGGTTCGCCGCCGCTCGCTCCGAGTAGGAGTACAGGGGCCCGGCGAGCACGGTGAGCGCGAGCCCGAACGCGACGAGCGCCGAGGCGGGCCCGACCATGCCGCGCGGGAGGCGCGAGTCCGCGGGGATCTCGACCGGCGCCGTCTGCCAGAACGCCTTGTTCCACGCCTTGACGATCGCGTACAGCGTGAGCAGCGACGTGACGACCGACCCGACGACGAGCGCCCACGTGAGCGGGGTGCCCTGCGCGACGCCCTCCTCGAGCAGCCCGACCTTGCCGAGGAAGCCCGACAGCGGCGGGATCCCGGCGAGGTTCATCGCGGGGATGAAGAAGAGGATCGCGAGCCCGGGCGCGAGCTTGGCGAGCCCGCCGAGCCGGTCGAGCGACGTCGAGCCGCCGCGGCGTTCCACGAGGCCGACGACGAGGAACAGCGTCGTCTGCACGGTGATGTGGTGCACGACGTAGAAGATGGCGGCCGCCATGCCCGGCTCGGACGCGAGCGCGATGCCGAAGATCATGTAGCCGATGTGGCTCACGAGCGTGAACGACAGGAGTCGCTTGATGTCGTTCTGCGCGACGGCGCCGAGGATCCCGACGACCATCGTGAGCAGCGCGAGCCACATGAGCACGTCGTCGACGACGCCCCCCTCGGGGAACAGCAGCGTCTGCGTGCGGATGATCGCGTACACGCCCACCTTCGTGAGCAGCCCGGCGAACACCGCGGTGACGGGCGCGGGCGCCGTCGGGTAGGAGTCGGGCAGCCACGCGGACAGCGGGAAGATCGCGGCCTTGATGCCGAACGCGAGCAGGAGCAGGAGCTGGATCGTCAGCGCCATGCCCGGGTCGATCTCGGCGTAGCGCTCCGAGAGCTGGGCGAGGTTGACCGTGCCCGTCGCGGCGTAGGTGAGCGCGATCGCGACGAGGAAGACGATGGAGGACAGCAGCGCCACGACGACGTAGATCGACCCGGCCCGGATGCGCTCGCCCGTGCCCCCCAGCGTGAGCAGCACGTAGCTCGCGGCGAGGAAGATCTCGAACCCGACGTAGAGGTTGAACAGGTCGCCGGAGAGGAACGCGTTGAACACGCCCGCCGCGAGGACCATGAACGTCGGGTGGTAGATCGCGACCGGCGCCTCCTCGTCGCCGTCCGCGACGCCCTGCGCGAGCGAGTACAGCAGGACGCAGAGCATGACGAAGCTGGACACGGTGAGCATGAGCGCGGACAGCCGGTCCGCGACGAGGTCGATCCCGACCGGGGCGGCCCACCCGCCGACGTCGACGACGATCGGCCCGGAGTCGGCCGCGACGAGCAGGCCGATCGCGGCGACGAGGACGATGGCGAGCGCGGCGACCGTGATGAGCCGCTGGGCGCGCGGGTGGCGCCAGAGCGCCAGGGCGAGGCCTGCGGCGACGAGCGGGAGGACGACCGGCAGCGGGACCAGCGCGGCGGCGGTGAGGCTCATCGCGTCCCCTTCCCGTCGTCCTCAGGTCGTCGCTCGTCCGGTCCGTCGTGTCGTCCTGCGTCGTGCCGTGGGCCCGTGCCCGACGGCGGCTCGTCGCCGTCGGTGATCCCGTCGCCGTCGCCGTCGGTCTCGTCGCGGACCTCGGCGGCCTCGTCGTCCAGGCTCGCGCCGCTCTCCTCGGTGTCGGCGTCCTCGAACGCCGGGGCGTTGCGCGCGGCGTGGCGCGCGACGCGGCGGTCCTCGAGGTCGTCCTGCACCTCGTCGTGGCCGTGGAGCTGCCACGAGCGGTACGCCATCGCGAGGACGAACGCCGTGATGCCGAGCGTGATGACGATCGCGGTGAGCACCATGGCCTGCACGAGCGGGTCGCTCATCTGGTCCTCGGGCGTCGTGCCGATGAGCGGCGCCCCTCCGGCTCGCCCCCCGGCCACGAGGAACAGCAGGTTCGCGCCGTTGCCCATGAGGATGAAGCCGAGCAGGACGCGCGTGAGGCTGCGCTCGAGCAGGAGGTACACGCCCGCGGCGAAGAGCACGCCGATCGCGATCACGAGGACGAGGCTCGGGGTCATGTCGATGACGTTCATCGGCGCCCTCCCCCGATCGAGTCCGGTTCCATGGCCTCGAGCGGGCCCGTGTCGTCACCGGGCTCGCGGCCGGCCGCGGCGCGCTCGGCGTGCCGGTCGATCTCCGCGCCCAGCGTGCGCAGGATGTCGAGGACGAGCCCGACGACGACGAGGAACACCCCGAGGTCGAAGAAGAGCGACGTCACGAGGTGGACGGTCCCGACGAGCGGCAGCGTGATGTCGTACGCCGCGCTGCCGAGCACGTTGCCCGTGAGCAGGAACGCCACGAGCCCCACCCCGGCGGACAGGAACAGGCCGGTCCCCAGCAGCAGGCCCGGGTGCACGGGCGCGGCCTCGCCGAGCTCGTACCGACCGCCCGCGAGGTACCGGACGATGAGCGCGATCCCCACCACGAGCCCTGCCGCGAAGCCGCCGCCCGGGGCGTTGTGGCCGGAGAAGAGCAGGAACAGCGCGAAGACGATCATGGCGTGGAAGAGCACGCGCGTGACGACCTCGAAGATCACCGAGCGGCGCTGCGGCGCGAGCGTGCGCCCGGCGCTGAGCCAGACGAGCATCCGCGGCGCGTCCTTCTCCGTGACCCCGCGCCTGCGCAGCGCCGCGCCCGGGTCCGCGTCGTCGCCCCACACGCCGGACCCCGACGCGGTGGTCACGGGCTTCGCCCCCGAGGCGCGCAGGATCTCGCCGCTGCGCGTGCGCAGGAACACGAGCGACGCGACACCCGTCGCGGCGGCCAGGAGCACCGAGATCTCGCCCATGGTGTCCCAGGCACGGATGTCGACGAGCGTGACGTTGACGATGTTCTTGCCGTGGCCGAACTCGTAGGCCTCCGCAGGGAAGTCGACGGAGATCGGCGTCGCGACGCGCGCGAGCGGTGCGACGACCGCGAAGCCCATCATCACCACGCCCACGGCGAGGCCGATCCCGAGCCGGACCCAGCGGCTCGCCGCGAGCGGACGGTTGGAGAAGTACGCGGGCAGGCGGCGCAGCACGAGCACCATGACGACGAGCGTGATCGTCTCGACCAGCACCTGCGTGAGAGCGAGGTCCGGTGCGCCGTGCAGGAGGAAGAGCACCGCGTTGCCGTAGCCCGCGATCCCGACGAGGATCACGGCCTTGAGACGTCGGCGCGAGCGCGCGGCGAGCACCGACGCGATGCAGATCGCGGCGACCGCCACGAGCTGGGCGGGACGGTCCCAGGCCTTGAGCTGGTCGGGCCACGGGTTCTGCGTGAAGAGCACGATGCCCGGCCCCACGACGAGCACGACGAGCATCGCGCCGAGGTAGAACGGCAACGAACCGCGCTGGGTGATCGCGGTGACGTCCGCGGCCAGGTCGTCGAGCTTGCGCATGACGCGCCGGTAGGTGACGTCCGCCTCGGGTCCGGTCCACAGCGACGCCTGGAACCGCTCGACGCGCGCCCGCTGCCAGAAGAGCACGCCGCCGACCGCCACCACGAGCACCGTCAGCCCGAGCGCCGGCGAGAAGCCGGCCCACAGCGCGAGGTGCCCCGGCTCCCCCGCGGGGTAGGTGTCGGCGTAGGGCGCGAGCAGGTCCTGGCCGAAGTGCGGCACGAGCGCGGCGGCGAGGCCGAGCACCGCGAGCACCACCGCGGGGGCCACGAGGAGCACGGGCTGGCGGTGGATCCGCGCCGGGTCGATCGGGGGCTCCTCGGCCTCGACCACGGGCCGCCGCGTGGCGAGCGCACGCAGGTCGACGTGCTCGTTCGCGCGCGCGGGGTGCCGGACGAGGTGGGGCTTGGACGCGAACGCCCCCCACCAGAAGCGCAGGCCGTAGGCGACCGTGAACATCGAGCCCACGACGACCGCCCACAGCACCACGGTGTCGACCCACACCGGGCCCGCGCCGTGCAGGAGCGACTCCAGCGCCGCCTCCTTGGCGACGTACCCGGCGAAGGGCGGCAGGCCGATCATCGACGCGGTCGCGAGCCCGCCCGCGACCGCCGTCCACGGCAGCGCCTTGCCCACGCCCGTGAGGCGGCGCAGGTCCCGGGTGCCGGTGGCGGCGTCGACCACGCCGACGACGAGGAACAGCGAGGCCTTGAACATCGCGTGGGCACCGATCATCGCGAGCCCCGCGAGCGCGGCCCCGCGCGTGCCCAGGCCCACGAGCAGGATGATGAGGCCGAGCTGGCTCACCGTGCCGAACGCGAGCACGAGCTTGAGGTCGTACTGGCGCAACGCTCGATAGCCCCCGACCAGGAGGGTCCCGGCACCGAGCACGATGACGAGCGTGCGCCACACGGTGGTGTCGGAGTACGCGGGGGCGAACCGTGCGACGAGGTAGACGCCGGCCTTCACCATCGCCGCGGCGTGCAGGTACGCGCTGACCGGTGTCGGGGCCGCCATCGCGGCGGGGAGCCAGAAGTGCAGCGGGATGAGCGCGGACTTGCTCGCCGCCCCGGCGAGGATGCAGACGATCGCGGCCGTGACCGCGCCGCCCGTCGGCGGGTCGGCGATGATCTCCGAGAGCCGGAACGTGCCGCCCTGCACGCCGAGGATCACGACGCCGACGAGCATGGCCAGGCCGCCCGCCGTCGTGACGACGATGGCCTGCATGGCGGCGCGCCGGCTCGCCTTGCGGTCCGCGTAGTGGCCGATGAGCAGGTAGGAGAAGACGGTCGTCAGCTCCCAGAACACGAACAGGAGCAGCATGTCGTCCGCGAGGACGAGACCGACCATCGCACCGGCGAACGCCACCAGGACGCCGCCGAACCGGCGCAGGCCCTGCGCCGTGGGCGAGAAGTAGGCCGAGCAGTAGACGAGGACGAGCGCGCCGACACCACCGACGAGCAGCAGCATGAGCCACGACAGCGTGTCCATGCGGAACGCGAGCTCGAGCCCGAGGCCGGGCACCCACTCGGTCACCTGCGTCGGGTGGTCGCCGGACATGACGCGCCCGGTCCACGCGAGCGCGTACGCGGCGGCCGAGGCGGGCGCCAGGGCCATGACCAGGAACGCACGGCGACCCAGGACCGAGACGAGTGCGGGCGCGCCCAGTGCCATCACGAGATGAGCAACGAGCACGTAGAGCACGGGCCGCTCCGTCCGTGTCGGGGGCGGGTGGGCGGGTCTTGCGACTGCTTGGACTTGTCATCGTCGCGCACGCCCGGGGAGGAGCGGGCACGACCGATCGCGGCGCCGGCGAAGCCGGGCCACGAACCAGTTTACCGACTCCTCAGGAGTGCCCGACCGCTCCCCGCCCCACCGTGACGGATCCCTCAGCCGGGGGGCGGGCTGCGGGCGCCCTCAGAGGTCGACGGGATCCACCAGGAACTCCGCCTCGTCGGCGATCTCGCCGCCGACCGCGTCGTACAGCGTCTTCGCGATCTGCGCGACCGTCTCCGCCGCGCGCTTGCGCGCGATCTGGTGGTCGAGGGACGGCTGCTCCATCTGCGACTCGACGAGGTCGCGCGGCTCCCAGTGCACCCGGTAGCTCACGGCCCCCTCCGTCGTCCACGGCAGGTCGCGCAGCAGGAGGGGCAGCTGCTCCTCGCCGCCGACCTCGACCGCGACCAGGCCGTCCATCCCGAGGTCGACCAGCAGGCCGTACCCGTCGAGGACCGCGCCCGTGGTGAGCGCCTTGATGTCGACCTCGTCGGCGGCCGCGTGCAGCGCGCGGCGCAGGTCGGGGTCCATCTTCTCGCCCGGGTAGAGCGGGAGCTCGGTGATCCGGTCCGGCGGGCCCTGGTACGACTTGCCCTCGGTCGCGAGCTGCGTGCGCGGGTGCTGGCGCGCGACGAGCGCGAGCGCGGCGTTCGGGTCGAGCCACACGTCCGAGTACAGGGTCATGTCGATCGCGACGGTCGCGTCCGGCGTGAGCACGACGCCCGGCCCCGCCGGGTTGCCCACGTCGGTGCGGACCGACCCCCCGAGGCGTCGGGCGGCGGCCACGAGGAACGCGACGACGCGCTCCTCCTCGCGGACCGGCAGGCCCCCCGGGAAGGCGCGCCCGACGCCGTCGCGGTCCCCGCCACCCGGGTAGGGCACGTCGCCCCGCTCGCGCGGGCACACGACGTCGAACACGAACTCCGTACCCGGCGGCATGCCGGCGCCCGCCGCGGCGAAGGGGCCCGTGAGCGTCGAGTGCCGCGACGTGCGCAGGACGCCCGGCTCGACGGGGCCGGCCGTGCGCGCGGGCGGCACGAGCGGTTCCGTGCCGTCGGGGGCGACGTCCCACCGCGCGCCCGCGAAGCGAGAGAGCGCGAGCGTCTCGATCTCGTCGACGACGACGTCGGCCGGGAAGCCGACGAGGTGCCGTGCCTGGTACGACTGCGCGGCTCCGGCGCCGCCGGGGTGCGGGAGGGGTGGGAGCGGGCTCATCCTGTGCGGTCCTCGGGTCCTCGGGTTCTGCGGGGTCGTCCGGCGTCCGGCGCGGCGGGCCGCGCTCAGACGTCGGTGCGGTGGAAGTTCTGCCACGAGCGGGATGCCGTCGGGCCGCGCTGGCCCTGGTAGCGCGAGCCGTAGACGCTCGAGCCGTACGGGTTCTCGGCCGGCGAGGACAGCCTGAAGAAGCACAGCTGCCCGATCTTCATGCCCGGCCACAGCGTGATGGGCAGCGTCGCGACGTTGCTCAGCTCGAGCGTCACGTGCCCGGAGAAGCCGGGGTCGATGAACCCGGCGGTCGAGTGCGTGAGGAGCCCGAGGCGGCCGAGGCTGGACTTCCCCTCGAGACGCGCCGCGACGTCGTCGGGCAGCGTCACGGCCTCGAACGTCGAGCCCAGCACGAACTCGCCCGGGTGCAGGACGAACGGCTCCGTCGGGTCCACCTCGACGAGACGCGTGAGGTCCGGCTGGTCCTGCGACGGGTCGATGAACGGGTACTTGTGGTTGTCGAAGAGCCGGAAGAACCGGTCCAGCCGGACGTCGATGCTCGACGGCTGGAGCATCACCGGGTCGTACGGATCGAGCTGGACGCGACCGGCGTCGAGCTCGGCACGGATGTCGCGGTCGGAGAGCAGCACGGCCCCACGCTAGCCGACGTCCGGGGCCGTCCGGACCAGCCGCCGGACCCTGGATCGCCCGTCCCGGACAGGTCGCCGCGAGGAGCCGTCCGGGGCCCGGCGAGGTCTCACGCGCGCAGCGGGCGGCCCGTGGCGTCGACGGCGTAGTAGCCCGTCTTCGAGGTCAGGTAGAGGATCCCCTCCACGAGGCCCCAGATCGCGATGAGCGGCGCGGCGAAGCCGACCGTCAGCACCGACACGAGCAGCATCGTCAGGCCGATGCCCGTGTACCCGAGGTAGAAGCGGTGGATCCCGAGGCTGCCGATGAGGATCCCCAGCAGACCGGCCGCGAGCCGCGACTTCGCCTGCGGGTCGTCGTTCGGGTCGTAGCCGGGCTGGCCGTACGGGCCGGGCTGCGGGTACCCCGGCTGCCGGCCGTAGGCCGCCCCCTGCGGCTGGCCGTACCCCGCCTGCGCGCCGGGCGTCCCGTACGGCTGCTGGCCGTAGGCGTCCCCGTAGCCCTGCGGCTGGCCGTAGGCCTGCTGGCCCTGGTCGGGCAGACCCGTGGGTGCCGTGCCCGACGGCGTCGCCCCGCTCCCGTAGACCGGGTCGCCCGGGGCCGGGGTCCCCTGCGCGGGGTCGGGCTGCTGCTGGTACGGGTTCTCGGACAAGGCTGCTCCTCGGGCGTGCGCCGCGCACGGGCGCGGATCGGGTCGTGGTGCGGTCGGGTTCTGGCATCACCGGCGACGTCCGCTATGATCGGGGCGCGCGCTGGTTCGCCGAGGATCCTCCCAGAGGGCCCGGAGCGGACGCCACCAGCGCCGCGCGGGTGTAGTTCAATGGTAGAACTTCAGCTTCCCAAGCTGATAGCGCGGGTTCGATTCCCGTCACCCGCTCAGCGTTCGAGAGCCCCGCACCGAACAGGTGCGGGGCTCTCGTCGTCGGTGCCAGGAGTCTTCCGCCACGCGACGACGGCTCACGCGCGCGATCCTGCGCCGTTCTCCTCGCGAAGTTCGACGCACGCCGCCTCGAGCTGGGCGAGTGGTGCCCCGATCGTGGCGCGGACGATCTCTGCGTCGAGCTTGTAGTAGTGGTGCCCGATGAGGTCACGCATTCGCGCGACGTCCGACCACGGAACCTGAGGTCGCCGCGCCCTCGTCTCGTCGGAGAGCGCCTTGACCGCCTCGCCGATGACGAAGACCCAGTACTGGACCGCGGCGACCACCACCTCGTCGCACTCGTCGGACCCGACGTCCTTCGCGAGGCGTTCTGCTCGTCGGATCGCTGACACCGCCGCGAGCACGTCGTCGAGCCGTTGCGCCTCGCTCCGGCTCACAACGACACCGCCTGCGCGAGCGCGGACTCCGCCACGTGGGGCGCCAGCGCGTCGACCGGGACGACGTCGACCTGCTCGTCGAGGAGGTCGGACAGCTCGTCGGCGAGATGAGCGACGGGGATGAGCCCGAGGCGACGGACGTCGAGGTCCACGAGGACGTCCACGTCGGAGTCCGGACCGTCCTCGCCTCGCGCCACCGAACCGAAGATCCGGACGTCGGTCGCCCCGTGCCGTCGTGCGGCGGCGAGGATCTCCTGCCTGTGCGCACGGAGGCGCGCCATGCGCGGCGTGCGGGCGTCGAACCGACGCTCGACGGGCACGGCGGCGAGCTCGAGGCGCGCCCCGGCCGCGGCGAGAAGCCGTTCCAGCGTCTTGACCGACGGCGAGCTGGCCCCTGACTCGTACCGGGAGACCGCCGGCTGCGACGTCCCCGCCCGTGCCGCGAGCTCGGACTGGCTCATCCCTGCCCGCTCCCTGCACGCCTTGATCGTCCCCCCGGTGCTCATGGGGCAAGCATACTGGTACATGCATGGGCACGAGTCGACCGGTCACCGCGTCCCCGAGGGCTCGGCCAGGACGAACAGGTGCCGAGCCCGGGGTCGCTCCTCACGGCGACGGTGACGTGGGGGACGACCCCGGGCTCTGCGGTCTGGGGTGGGCGTCAGCCCAGGATGCTGCCCGCGGCCTTGGCCGATGCGGCGAGCGAGCCCGTCAGGGGCAGGTCCGGAAGGATCACGGCCTGGGCGGCGTGGTAGACGTCGGGCTTGCCGACCCACGTGACGCCGTCGGGCCGGTTGTCCGTGTCGAGCTCGTGGTGCCACGAGCCGCGCTCGGGGTCGACGAGGAACCGGTCGATCCACGCCCACCAGCCCGCGGCGGCCTCGGTGAAGCGCGACTGGCCCGTGACCCGGCCGAGCACGTCGGCGGCGGCCACGGCCTCGGCCGCGACCCAGTGGTAGCGGCGCGGCTCGACGGGCACGCCGGACCAGTCGACGGTGTACACGAACCCGC
>CAZFUQ010000040.1:18539-21915 GCA_964521905.1 uncultured Cellulosimicrobium sp. | reverse complement strand
CCGCTGCCTGACCCACCTACCAGCACCACGCACAGTCAATTTCCGAGCCAGAGCCCTGGTCTTGCGCTCGACGGCGGTGTGGTCGCCTCGGTATCGGACGTGTGAGTTCGAGCGGGCGGGGTGGCCTCGGATGCGAAGGGCGTCAAGCCGCACTCGACAACCCCCACCCGAAAGACCCCAGGCGACGGTGCGGCAGCCCGAGCACCGAGGACACCCCGCACGCGAACCCGACCACGCGGGTCGTGAACCAGAGCTCTACCTCGCGCGACCAGACCTCTACCTCGCGCAGCCACGCCTCTACCTCGGGCGACCAGGGCTCTACCTCGGGCGACCAGAGCTCTACCTCGGCGGGTCAGGGCTCTGCTTCGGCGGGTCAGGGGGTCGGCTGGGCCGGGGCTTCGGGGAGCTGGACGTCCGGGAGGTCGGGGATGTCGATCTCCGGGATGTCGGGGACGTCGATGCTCGGGATGTCCAGGTCCTCCATCCGTTCGCGCATCTCCTCCTGGCGGATGCGGTTGTTCTCCTGGATGCAGGCGAGGCGGGTGGCGGGGCGGCCGGAGCACTCCTGGACGCCGGAGTCCGGGTCGCGCGGGGCTCTCGGCTCCTGGACGTAGCGGCCGTCGCCGTCGTGCTCGTCCGGTGCCACGGGGACGGCGGCCAGGGCGGCGACGCCCCCGAGGGCGAGCAGCGCCGTCGTGACGACGAGGACCGCGGCGCCGAGCCCGGCGCGGACCGCGGCGGCGGCGCTCACGGGCGTGCGCTCGTCCGACGCCGCGCGCTGCCGGGCGGCGAGGCGCCACGCGACCCAGACAGCGGTCGTCACCGGCAGGACCCAGACCACCGCGGCGAGACCTGCGACCGGGCGGGCGTCCTCGCGCGCGAGCGCCCCCGCCCCGACCGCGGCGACCACGATCGCGACGACGCCCATGACGACGGCACGCCGCGTGGCGGCGCCGCGCAGCCCGGCGCGCAGCGCCGCGATCCGCGCCGCACCGGCCGGGCCCGGGGGGAAGTACCCGAGGTCGCGCGACTGGAGGAGCATGGCGCGGTACAGCACCGTCGCCGTCGCACCGCTCACGACGAGCACCGCGGCGAGGCCGACGACGAACCCCCGCACGACGACGGCGTCGCGCACCACGTAGAGGAGCGCGAGCGCGGCGAGGACTCCCGCCCAGCCCACCGCGAGCGCCACGACCGTCCCGCCTCGCAGCGGGGTCCAGCGCAGGGTGCGGCGCACCAGCCCCCGCGGCGCCTGGAGGAGCACGGGCAGGACGCGCATCGCGGTGATCCCGACCCAGAGCAGGACGACGATCCCCCACACCGGCACGCTGCCGACGTGGGCGTCGCTCATCGAGAACGTCACGACGAGGAGGACGGCCCCGACGAGCAGCACGGGCATCTCGGCGAGACGCAGCACCTGCTGCCACACGCCGAGGTGCAGCAGGTAGCCGGCCTCGGCGTGCTCGGGGTTGAGGGCCAGCACGCCGCCGTACCCCTTGGCGCTGCGCCCCGCGTCGACGGCGAGGGCCGCGTCGAGGTAGAGCAGGTCCTCGTGCTCGGGCGCGACGGCGAGGCCCTGCCGCACGAGCGCCCGCGCCCGGTCGTCGTCGCCGAGCCGCGACCACAGGCGCGCGGCCTGGACCAGCCGGTCCGGGTCCTCGGGCGCGAGCTCGAGCGCCGACGCGACGCGCTCGCGCGCGAGCGCCCGGTCGGCCCGGCGCACGCGGCCGGACAGGTGGGTGTCGGCGAGCTGCAGGTGGTAGCGCGCGTCGTCGGGCGCGATCTCGAGGGCCTTCGCCGCGGCGTCGCGCGCCCCGGGGACGTCGCCGGTGTTCTGCCGCGCGATCGACAGCAGGTAGAGCGCCCCGTGCGCGCCGGGGAGCGTCCCCACGACCTGCTCGAGCATCGGCAGCGCCTCGGTCGAGCGCTGCAGACGCAGCCGGACCCAGGCGCCGGTCGCGAGGAGCTGCGTGTCGTCGGGCCGGGACGCGAGCGCGGCGTCGACCTCCTCGAGGGCGCGCTCGGGCCGTCCCATCTGGACGAGCAGCTCCGCGCGCGAGACGACGGCGCCCGTGTCGGTCGTGGTGCTCACGCGCGCCGTCTCAGAGCATGCGCCGCGAGCGCAGGTACGCCGCGAGGTCGTCGTAGCGGCCGTCGTTGTTGGCGAACGTGACGACGTTGCGCGCGGACTGGAGCCACGCCGTCGTCGAGGGCCGCACGTCGGCGAGCGCCGCGTCCATGTCCGCCATGGTGATCGGCCGGACGTGCCCCGACGCGATCGAGTCCATCATCGCCTTCTCGGCCGCGGTCGCGGCGAGGTGCTCGAGGTCCGCCCCCGAGAAGCCGTCGGTCTGCCGGATGACCGCGCCCAGGTCGATCCGGGCCAGCGGGCGCCCCGCGAGGTGGTGGCGCAGGATCGCCTCGCGCGCGGGCTCGTCGGGCGGCAGCACGAGCACGACGCGGTCGAACCGGCCGGGGCGCAGCAGCGCGGTGTCGACGTCCCACGGGTGGTTCGTCGCGCCGAGGACGAACAGCCCGTCGTTGTCGGAGCCGATGCCGTCCATCTCCTGCAGGAGCTGGTTGACGATCGTGCGCATGCCGGACGAGCCCGAGTACTGCGCGCGCTTGCCGCCGATGGCGTCGACCTCGTCGAGGAACAGCACCGCGGGCGCGAGCCGTCGGGCCTTCTGGAACAGCTCGTGCAGGCTCTTCTCCGACTGGCCCTGCCAGCGGTCGAGGATGTCCGCGAGCGTCACCGTGAGGAAGCGCGCGCCCAGCTCGCCCGCCACGGCGCGCGCCATGTACGTCTTGCCGGTGCCGGGCGGCCCGTAGAGCAGGAGCCCGCCGCGCAGCGACTTGCCGAACGCCTTGGCGATGGCCTGGTGCCGCATCGGCTCGAGGAACGCCTCGCGGATGCGCTTCTTCACCGGCTCCAGGCCGCCGACGTCGGCGAGCGTGATCGTCTCGCGGGAGACCTCGAGCAGGCCGGAGGCGTCGTCCTCCTCGTCGTCGCGCGCCGGGACCAGGAACGGCGCCCTGCCCGGGTCCGCGTCGTGCGCCGCGTGCAGGCCCGAGGGCGGCTCCTCGACGAACGGGGGCGGCACGCGCACCCCCACCTCGTCCTCGAGCCGGTCCCAGTCGATGCCCGACGACGCGCCGTCGGCCGGGCGTGCGGGCTCCGGGGGCACGCCGCCGGGCCCGGGGGAGTCGGGACGGGCCGGTGCCGCTGCGCCGGTCACCCCGGCGACAGGACCGGCGTCGGCCCCGCCCAGACCGGTCACCGGCGCGTGCAGGCCACCGACCTCGCCGTGGGTCGGGGCGCTCGCCGGCGGGGGTGCGACCGACGCCGTCGGGGGTGCGGCGGGCGCCGTCGGGG
>CAZFUQ010000040.1:17209-18439 GCA_964521905.1 uncultured Cellulosimicrobium sp. | reverse complement strand
CGCCGTCGGGGGTGCGGCGGGCGCCGTCGGGGCCGCGGGGCGCGATCCGGCCGCGGCGGACGCCGACTCCTGGACGAGGCGCAACGCCTCGCCGTCGGCGGGGTCGATCCGGAGCCCGGCGCTGGCCTGCTCGAGGGCTTCCACCGGGCGACCGGCGGCGAGCAGGAGGGTCGCGTAGTGCACGCGCAGCGGCGCGCTCGAGGGCGCGGCGGCGACGGCTGCGGCGAGCGCGGCCAGGGCGTCGGACATGGGTGCTCCTCGGGGAGAAGGCGGCCGGCCGCACCGGGACGGGCGGGACCGGGGACAAGTCTGCCCCGGACCGGCGACACCCGACCATAGGGCGAACTCCCCGAGGAAACTACTTGCCATGTAGGAAAGTAGATGCTTGGATGGAACACATGAGCGACGCCGGCAAGCAGATCGAGCAGACCACCCCCGACCCCCGCGAGGCCGCGGCCTCCCTCGAGGACGCGGCCCGTCTCGCCGCGACGACCCGCACGCAGGGCCGGCGCTGGGTGCGCCTCTACCTCACCGGCTGGGGCGCCGCGAGCGTCGTGCTCGTCCTCGCGATCGGGCTCGGCGGGCGCATCGGGTTCTTCGTCGGGATGGCGGCCTGGGCCGCGATGGTCGTCGCCGGCGTCACCTGGGCGAACCGCCAGGGCGCGTTGGCCGCGGGCACCCGGTGGCGGATCGGCATCGGCGCTGCGGCGTGGGCCGTGGTCTACGGCGCCGCGCTCGTCGCCGGCACGTACCTGTGGCCCGGGGTCGTCGCCTACTGGGTCGCCGCGGCGCTCGTGAGCGCGGTCCCGCTCCTCCTCGCGGCGTGGCTCCCCGGCCCGCGCGACGCCGCGGTGACGGCATGACCGCCGACCGCACCCCGGGGGTGGGCACCGGCGTCGAGCACCACCCCCGGCACACGCTCGACGACGTGATCCACTCCCCCGTGCGCCTGTCGATCACGGCCGCGCTCTCGGGTGTCGAGAGAGCCGACTTCCGGACGCTGCGCGACACCATCGAGCTCTCCGACTCCGCGCTGTCGAAGCAGCTCACCGTGCTCGAGGACGCGGGGTACGTCGAGATCTCCAAGGAGCGTGCCGGACGGCGCACGCGCACCTGGGTGCGGCTGACCGACCGGGGCGCCGTGGCCCTGCGTTCCCACCTCGCCGCGCTGCGCGCGATCGCGGAGGTCTCGCTCACCGGCTCCGACGACTGACGCCGGCGACCTCCGGC
>CAZFUQ010000040.1:0-17109 GCA_964521905.1 uncultured Cellulosimicrobium sp. | reverse complement strand
TGAGACCGCGCGGGCCGTGCCGGCGCGGCGGCGCCGTTCACAGGGGTGCTCCTGGAAGCGGACGCGTGTCGGCGGGACGGGGCAGAGTGGGACGCATGACGACCGAGACGACCGGCGCGTCGGCCACCCCGCTCGCGGTACCCGACGACGCACCCACGGCCCCGCGGCCCGGCGCACGCTGCTTCGGCGACGGCGACCCGCTCTACGAGGAGTACCACGACACCGAGTGGGCGGTCCCCGTCCACGGGGACGCGGCGCTGTTCGAGCGCATCGCGCTCGAGGGCTTCCAGTCCGGCCTGTCGTGGATCACCGTGCTGCGCAAGCGACCCGCGTTCCGCGAGGTCTTCGCCGGGTTCGACCCGGTGGCCGTCGCGGCCTTCGGGGAGGACGACGTCGAGCGCCTCCTCACCGACGCCCGCATCATCCGCAACCGGCAGAAGATCACGGCCACGATCGACAACGCCCGCGCGCTGCTGACGCTCCAGGGGAACGGTCGCACGCTCGACGACCTCGTCTGGTCGTTCGCGCCGCCCGCCCGCCGCGAGCGCCCCGCGACCTGGGGCGACGTCCCCGGCTCCTCGCCGGAGTCGCTCGCGCTGTCCCTGGCTCTGAAGAAGGAGGGCTTCCGGTTCGTCGGGCCCACCACCGCGTACGCGGCGATGCAGGCGTGCGGGCTCGTCGACGACCACCTCGCGACGTGCCCGGTCGTGCTCGGCCGCGCCGGGTGAGCGACGCACCTCCTCCGTCTGGTCGCCGAGGCGGGGGCGGCCTGGTGGCGATGGTCCGACGAACCGTTCGAGGACGGCTGACGTGCGGGCGCGACCCCCTGCGGATGCTCGCATGGTGAGACGCGGTGCGACCATGGAGCCATGAGCGCCTACGTCTCCGTCCTCGACCTGTTCTCGATCGGCGTGGGTCCGTCGAGCTCGCACACGGTCGGGCCGATGCGCGCCGGGAAGGCCTTCGTGTCGGCCCTCGAGGAGCGGGGGGAGCTTCGGCGCACCGCGTCCGTGCGGGTCGTGCTGTGCGGTTCGCTCGGCGCGACCGGGGTCGGCCACGGGACGCCGGACGCCGTCGTGGCGGGCCTGCTCGGCCTCGACCCCGAGACGTGCGACCCGGCCAGGGTCCCCGGCTCGTGGGAGAAGCTCGGCGACGGGGCCCCCGTCGCGCTGCTCGGGCGGCACCGGATCACCATGACCAGCGACGACGTGCGTCTCGCACCCCTGACGCGTATGCCCGGCCACCCCAACGGGATGCGCTTCGCCGCCCTCGACGCCGACGGCGAGACGCTCGCCGAGGAGGAGTACTACTCCGTGGGCGGCGGGTTCGTCCTCACGGCGGCCGAGCTCGAGGCCGCGGCCGCGAACGAGGCCGCGCAGATCGGCGCCGAGCTCGCGGGCGAGGCGATCGACCCGGAGACCGAGCCCGACGGCGTGCCCTTCCCCTTCGCCAACGCGGCGGAGCTGCTCGCCGTGTGCGCGCGGGAGCGCACGTCGATCGCCGCGGTCGCGTGGGCGAACGAGGCGGCGCTGCGACCGGCCGTCGAGGTCGAGTCGGGCGTCGACCGGATCTGGGGCACCATGAGCGCGTGCGTCGACGCCGGCCTCGAGCGCGACGGCGTGCTGCCGGGCAGGCTCAGGGTCCGCCGTCGGGCACGGGCCCAGCGCGAGCGCCGCGAGCTCGCGGACGAGCGGGGCGCGGACACGACGATCGAGTGGCTCCAGGCGTTCGCCATGGCCGTCAACGAGGAGAACGCCGACGGGCGACGCGTCGTCACCGCCCCGACGAACGGTGCCGCGGGGATCATCCCCGCGGTGGGACGTCACTTCCTGCGCACCCACCCGGACGTCGCCGTGGACCCGGCGCGCCGCCGTCGGGCCATGCGCACCTACCTGCTCACCGCGGCCGCGATCGGGGCGCTGTACAAGCGCAACGCGTCGATCTCGGGCGCCGAGGCGGGCTGCCAAGGCGAGGTCGGCTCCGCGTGCTCGATGGCCGCGGGCGCGATCTGCGCGGTCCTCGGCGGGACGCCCGCCCAGGTGGAGAACGCCGCCGAGATCGCGATGGAGCACAACCTCGGCCTCACGTGCGACCCCGTCGGCGGCCTCGTCCAGGTCCCGTGCATCGAGCGCAACGCCATCGCCGCGTGCACCGCCGTGTCCGCCGCGCGCCTCGCGCTGCAGGGCGACGGCTCGCACGTCGTCTCCCTCGACACCGTCATCGAGACCATGCGCCAGACGGGCGTCGACATGTCGACGAAGTACAAGGAGACCTCGACCGGCGGCCTCGCGGTCAACGTCGTCGAGTGCTGAGCCGGAGCGCAGCGAAGCAAGCACAGGCTCCGGCACGACCACAAGACCGAGCACTGAACGGCTGAAGGTCGACCGCCGAGGTAGAGGCGTGGTCACGCGAGGTAGAGGCGTGGTCACGCGAGGTAGAGGCGTGGTCATGTCCGACGGCGGTCGGTCGCCCTGGGTGTCGGGGTGGGTGGTCGACCAGCCGGGATGGGCCTGATCGGCGGGACGGGGACCGACCGGGCAGCCAGACCGCCGTCGGACATGACCACGCCTCTACCTCGCGCTACCACGCCTCTACTTCGGCGAACCAGGGCTCTACCTCGCGCTACCACGGTTCTACCTCGGCGGACCACGGTTCTACCTCGGTGGGCCAGGTTGACTTCGAGCGCACTCGAAGGTGGAGCATGCAGGGCATGCGACTCGGTGCTCACCTCATGCGTTTCGACTCCGTCGAGCCCGCGGCCCTGCGCCGCGAGCTCGGCGACACGGCGTCCGCCGCGGAGGAGGCCGGCCTCGGCTGGATCTCCGTGATGGACCACTGGTTCCAGATGGAGGCCGCTGGATTCCCGGCGTCCGACCCCATGCTCGAGGCGTACACGACCCTCGGCTACCTCGCCGGGCGCACGGAGACCGCGCAGCTCGGTGTGCTGGTCACCGGGGTGACCTACCGCTACCCCGGCCTGCTCGCGAAGACCGTCGCGACGCTCGACGTGCTGTCGGGCGGGCGGGCGACGTTCGGGATCGGTGCGGCCTGGTACGACAAGGAGCACGCGGCGCTCGGCGTCCCGTTCCCGCCGCTCAAGGAGCGGTTCGAGCGGCTCGAGGAGACGCTGCAGATCGCGCGGCAGATGTACGACCCGACGGCGAACGGACCCTACGAGGGCACGCACTACCGGCTCGCGGAGACGCTGTGCTCGCCGCTCCCGCTGAGCAGGCCGGAGGTCATGGTCGGCGGCTCGGGCGAGCGCAAGACGCTGCGGCTCGTCGCGCAGTACGCCGACGCGTGCAACCTCTTCGCGACGTCGCCCGAGGACGTCGCCCACAAGCTGGACGTGCTCCGCAGGCACTGCGACGACGTCGGCCGCGACCCCGCGGAGATCCGCGTGACCGTGCTGCACGGCGGCGACGCCCTGCTGCGCGGTGACGTCGACGCGTTCGTCGACGACGTCCGCCCCCTCGCCGAGCTCGGCGTCGACACGGTCATCCTGCGCCCGCCGGCGACGCCGCTCGCCGCGTGGGTGCGCGACGCCGTCGCCCCGGCGGTCGCGCGCGTCAGCGAGCTCTGAGGCCGGCCTCGCGTGCGGCGGTGACCTCCTCGACGACGTCGACGACGCCGTCCTCGCCCGGCGACGCGGCGATGCGCTCGCCGAGCCGTGCGCTCGCGCGGGCGTAGGACGGGTCGTCGAGGAGGCGCCGCACGGCACGCCGGACGTGCGCCGGTCGCGGTCTGTTCGTCCGGAGCCGGACGCCCGCCCCGGTCCACGCGACGCGCGCGGCGACCTCGGCCTTGTCCTCGGTCTTCCCGGCGACGACGACCGGGACGCCGTGCCGCAGGGCGTGGTGCACGCCGCCGTAGCCGCCGTTGGTGACGAGGACCGAGGTCCGCGGGAGCAGCGCGTCGTAGGGGAGGTACTCGGCCGCGCGGGCGTTCGCGGGGAGCGCCCCGAGCGTCTCGACCGGCCGCCCTCCCGTCGCCGCGACGACGAGCACGTCCTCGTCCGCGAGCGCCCGCAGGGTCGGCAGGAGGAGCTGCGTCGGGTCCTCGTTGGCGACGGTGCCCTGCGTGACGTGCACGACGGGCCGGCGCGTGTCGAGGTCGCCCCACCATGCCGGGAGCGTGGTGTCGCCGGCCGCGGGCCGCGGCGGGCCGACGAACCGGACCGGGGTCGCGACGTCGGGCCGCGGGTACTCGAGCTCGGCGACGGTGAGCTGCACGACGGCGTCCGCGTCGGCGGGCCAGCCGAGGAAGAAGGTGTCGCTCGGCTCCACGCCCGCGGCGCGGACCATGTCCTGCGCGGCGCGCTGCGGGGCGGCGAACGCCACCCGCTCGACGAACCGGTGCAGCACCCGGTTGCGCGCGACCCCGAGGAGCCCGCGCGCGGGCAGCACGCCGAGGCCGAACGGCGCGGTGCGGTCGCTCTTCAGCCCGAGCGGGAAGATCCCGACGGCGAGCACGGGCGGGCGGAGGTCGGCAGGTGTCGCGACGAGAGCCGTCGCGCCGAGGAAGAGCGGCTCGACGAGCACGACGTCGGCCGGCCGGTCCGCGAGCGCGTCCAGCACGGCACGGTGCTGGGCTGCCCCCGGCCCGACGAAGATCTCCAGCATGTCGTGGCGGATCGCGTCCAGACCGGTGCGGCCCTCGCGCCCGGGGAACGCCGCCGCGAGGTCGCGGTCGTCGAAGTCGGCCTCGGCGGGGAGCGGCAGGTGCTCGGCGCCGGCCGCGACGACGGCGGCGGCGAAGCGGGCGCCGGTGAGGAAGCGGACGTCGTGGCCGCGGGCGACGAGTGCGCGCGTGACGGCGAGCAGCGGCGTGACGTGTGCGTGCACGGGGGTGGAGCAGAGCAGGACGGTGGCCATCGGGGTGCCTCTCTCGGGGCGACGCGGAGCGCGTCGGTCGGTCGGGAAGGGCGCGGGACCGGGCCGTCCGGCGCGAGGAACCGGTGGGGAGCCGGCGTGTGAGAAGATCGGTCAACCGTCAGGAGTATTCATCACACCCGAGGGGTAGTCAATAGTGGTCCCCCGTGCCTACACGTCCGACCTCCGCGCCGAGCAGGCCGCCCGCACGCGCGAGCGCGTCGTCCGCGCGGCCGCCGTGGAGCTCGCCGAGCACGGCTACGAACGCACGACGCTGGCGCGCGTCGCCGAGCGGGCCGGGGTCTCGCTCGAGACCGTCAAGGCCCACGGGCCCAAGCGTGCGCTGCTGCTCGCGGCGTTCGAGCTCACGTTCGCGGGGTCCGAGGGAGCCGGGTCGCTCGCCGAGCGCCCGGAGGGCCGCGCCGTCGCCGCCGCCACGGAGCCCGAGGCGTTCCTCGACGGTCTGGTCGCGCTCGTCGCCGCCGCCAACGAACGCGTCGCCGGGCTCTGGTCGGCCTTCACGTCGGCGGCCCGTTCGGACGACGCGGTCGCCGCCGAGCTCGCCGCCCTCCTCGAGCGCCGCCGCGCCGACCTGCGCGCCAGCGTCGACGTGCTCGCGGCCCACGGGTTCACCCCCCGCGGCCCGCGCGAGCACGCCGCCGAGACCCTCTCCTACCTGCTCGCCCCGGAGGGGTACGCGCACCTCGTGACGAGCGCGGGCTGGTCGCGCGACGACTACCGGCGGTGGCTGCGCGACGCCGTCGTGCGCCTCGTCGCCACGCCCCCCGGCGGCGACCGGGCCGCCTGAGCCCTGGCGCGTCGTCGGGCACCGGCCCTACCGTGGCCCATGAGCACTCTCACCCCCGGCTTCCACGGCCGGCCGCGCCCGCAGGGCGTGGCGCTCCCGCCGGGCCAGTACGTCGAGACCGGGTTCCCCGTGCTCTCGGCCGGCCCCACGCCGCGTGTCGACACGAGCACGTGGCAGCTCGACGTCACCACGGAGACGGGCACGACGCGCTCGTGGTCGTGGGCCGACCTCCTGCGGCTCCCCCAGGACGAGCCGACCGTCGACATCCACTGCGTCACGCGCTGGTCCAAGTTCGGCACGACGTGGCGGGGCGTCTCGCTCGACACGCTCCTCGCCGAGGTCGAGTCGACCGCGGACTTCGCGATGATCGGTTCCTACGGCGGCTACACGACCAACCTGCCCGTCGCGGACCTGCTCGGCGGCAAGGCGTGGATCGTGCACACGTTCGACGGGGCCCCGCTGCACCCCGTCCACGGGGGCCCCGCGCGGCTGCTCGTACCGCACCTGTACTTCTGGAAGTCCGCGAAGTGGGTCAACAGCATCACGCTCATGCCCATGGACCGGCAGGGGTTCTGGGAGCGGCTCGGCTACCACGACCTCGGCGACCCCTGGCGCGAGCAGAGGTACCAGGGTGACTGAGGCACCCGTCCGTCTCGGCGCGCGCTACGCGACGCCGTCGGGGTGGCAGGTCGCCCGGCTCGTCGACGCCTGGGAGGAGAGCCCGTCGGCGCGCACGCTCGTCCTCGAGGTACCCGCCTGGCCCGGGCACCTGGCGGGCCAGCACGTCGACCTGCGCCTCACCGCGCCCGACGGCTACACCGCCGAGCGCAGCTACTCGATCGGCAGCGCCGCCACACGCTCCTCCCTGCCCGACGGCGGGACCTCCTCGAACGGGCTGCCCACCCCTGCGGGTGGTGCCCCGCGGCCCGACGGCGGAGCACCGGCCCGCGTCGAGGTCACCGTGCAGCGCGTCCCCGGCGGCGAGGTCTCCACCTACCTCACCGACGTGTTCGCGGTCGGGGAGACGATCGAGGTGCGGGGGCCGATCGGGGGCTGGTTCGTGTGGTCGCCCGAGCGCGACGCCGGGACGCCCGTCCTGCTCGCGGCCGGCGGGTCGGGGCTCGTGCCGATCATGGCGATGCTCCGCACGCGGCGCGACGCCGGCGACCGCACCCCGTTCCGCCTCGTCTACTCGGTCCGCCGCCCCGAGGACCGGCTGTACGTCGAGGACCTCGACCGGCTCGCGCGCGCCGGGGACGGGCTCGACGTCCAGGTCGTCTACACGCGCTCGACGCCGCTCGGGTCCATGCGTGGTCCGGGCCGCCTCGAGCGCCGCGACCTCGCCGCATGGGGCTGGCCGGCCGAGATCGAGCCCGCGTGCTTCGTGTGCGGACCGACGGGGTTCGTCGAGGCCGTCGCACGCCAGCTCGTCTCGCTGGGCCACGACCCGGCGCGGGTCAAGACGGAACGGTTCGGGCCGGCGTCGGACTGACCGCGCAAGGTCTCGTCGCGCCGTGACACACACAGGGCATGGGGCGAGCTCGAGCAGTGACGCGTGCGGTACCCGTGGGCGCCGCCCTCGGGCTGGTGCTCGGGCTCGGCGCGTGCGCGACGCCGGCGCGCCCGCCCGAGGTCTCGGTCGCGGACGTGGAGCGCCGCGTCGTGAGCGTCGCCGAGGCGACCGCGACGGACTCCGTCGTCGAGGCGACCGACCGGCTCGGGCTGGCGGTCCTCGGTGCGGCGCCGCGCGAGGGCAACGTCGTCGTGTCGCCCGCGAGCGTCGTCGTCGCGCTGTCCATGCTCGCGGAGGGCGCGCGGGGCGAGACCGCGGCGTCCCTGGACGCCGTTCTCGGGGCTCCCGGGCAGGACCGGACGGACGCCGTCAACGCCCTGCTCGCGGCGCTCGAGAACTACGACGGCGACCCGGCCCTCGTGCAGGGCGAGGAGCTCCCGGACACGCCGCTCGTGCACGTCGCGAACCAGGTCGTGCTCGACGACCAGGCACAGGTCCACGACACCTACCTCGAGGCGCTCGCCGCCGGGTACGACGCGGGCGTGCTCGAGACCGACCTCGGCACGGGTGCCGGTCTCGAGCCGCTCCATGAGTGGGTCCGCCACCACACCGGCGGGCTGATCGAGAAGTCGGCGCTCCAGCCCGACCCTCACGGACGCGTCGCGCTCCAGAACGCCGTGCTCCTCGCGGCGCGCTGGTCCTCGCCGTTCGAGACGCACACGACGGGTCCACGACCGTTCACCCGGGCGGACGGGACACCGGTCGAGGCCGAGGCGATGCAGCAGACGCACGACTGGTCGTACGTCGAGGTGGACGGCTGGCAGGCCGTCCGACTGCCGTACACCGAGGCGTTCCACGCCGACGTCGTCCTCCCGCCCGACGGCGTGGACCCGGCGGCGGTCACGCCGGAGGTGAGCGCGGCAGTGCGTGAGGCGCTCGACACCGCCCTGCCGCGCACCGTCGACCTCACGTTGCCGACGCTCGACGTGGACACGGACCCGCTCGACCTGCTGCCCGCCTTCGATGCGGCCGGGCTCGAGCTCTCCGACCTCAGCGGCATCAGCGACCAGGACCTCGCCCTGTCGCAGGCGTGGCAGCAGGCCGTCCTGAAGGTCGACGAGGAGGGAACCGTCGCCGCAGCGGTCACCGAGCTCATGATGACGGAGTCGGCCGCGGTGCCCCCCGACGACGTCGTGGAGCTGCGCGTCGACCGCCCGTACGTGTTCGCCGTCTCGCACACGGACACCGGCTGGCCGCTGTTCACCGCCGCGATCCGCGACCCCCGCCACTGACCACAGGACGGAAAGCATCATGACGCCTCGGACGATCAGGACCCGGACCAGCGCCCGCCTCGCGGCCGCGGGAGCGGCCGTCGGGCTGGTCGCCACGGTCGCCGCGTGCGCGACGGGGGTGCCCGCCGGACCCGACCTCCCGCTCGCGACCGCCGATACCGCCCGGCACGTCGTGACCGTCGTCGACGCCGACGCCACGCCCGGCGTCGTCGACGCGACCGAGCGGCTCGGCCTCACGATGCTCGGCGCGGCCCCGCGCGAGGGCAACGTGGTCGTGTCGCCCGCGAGCGCCGTCGTCGCGCTGTCGATGCTCGCGGAGGGTGCGCGCGGGGAGACCGCCACGTCGCTCGACGCCGCGCTCGGGGCGACCGGGGCCGAGCGGACCGACGCCGTCAACGCCCTGCTGGCCGCGCTCGAGGCCTACGACGGTGACCCGGCGGCCGTCCAGGACACCGAGCTGCCGAAGAGGCCGCTCGCGCACGTCGCGAACCAGGTGGTGCTCGACGACCAGGCCCAGGTCCACGACGAGTATCTCGAGTCGCTGGCGACCGGCTACGGCGCCGGGGTGCTGCACACGGACCTCGGGACGGCGTCGGGCATCGCTCCCCTGAGCGACTGGGTCCGCTTCCACACCGGAGGGCTGATCGAGCAGAGCGCGATCGAGCCTGACCGCGAGCTGCGGCTCGTCCTGCAGAACGCCGTGCTCTTCGCCGCCCGCTGGGAGGCGCCGTTCGACGAGGGCGAGACGGCACCGTCACGGTTCGCGATCGGCGCAGACGGCGAGGTCGACGTCGAGTCGCTGCACCTCACGCACGAGTGGGCGCACGCACGGGACGCGAGCGGCTGGAGCGCCGTGCGGCTCCCCTACGTCGAGGGGTTCCACGCCGACGTCGTGCTGCCGCCGACGGGGACCGACCCGGCCGAGCTCACCCCCGGACGCCTGGCCGCGCTGCGGGAGGAGCTCGACGCGGCGCCGCCGCAGGAGATCGCGCTGACGATGCCGACGCTCGACATCCCCGTCGAGGAACCGATGGACCTCAAGCCCGCCCTGGGCGCCGCCGGACTCGGCGGCCTCTTCGACCCCGCGAGTCCCCCGGACCTCAGCGGCATCAGCGACGAAGACCTGTACGTGTCGCAGGCGTGGCAGCAGGCGCTCCTCCAGGTCGACGCCGAGGGCACCGTCGCGGCGGCGGTCACGGAGCTCGGCATGCAGGCCACGAGCTCGAACGCCCCGGCGGTCCCGATGGAGTTCCGTGTCGACCGGCCGTACGTGTTCTCGGTGTCGCACACCGACACCGGCTGGCCGCTCTTCGCCGCAGCCGTCCGCGACCCCCGCCACTGACCGGACCGAGCTCGCGAGACAGAACGTCCGGTCGTGAGGTAGTGCTCCGCGTGCTCTATCTCGCGGCCGGAGGCCGACGTCGACGTTCACCAGTCACGCGGCGCCGAGCACGTCCCCGCCCGACGCCGCAGCCCGCCTCACGGGGCGGGCTGCGGCGCGCGGGGCGCGCCCAGGCCCGACGGCGCGGAACCCGGACCGAACCGCCAGCGCATCGCGGTGTGCTCCGGGCCGCGCGCGTACGCGAAGACGACCTCGGGCCGGACGGCGAACACGTAGGCCTCTCCCCCTCCACCGTCGCCCCCGGCGCTGTCCCAGAACGACCCGTCGCGGACCGTGAAGTGCCAGTCGTACGTGCAACGCCACCGCTCCGCGAGGCGGTGCAGCAGCACGTCGTCGGTCACGCGCTCGGCGTCGCCCTCCACGACGACGTCCATGCCCTCGTCGAGCCGGTTGGCCCCGGTCGTCAGCACGACGTGCGTGCTCGACTCGAGGTTGCGCGCCTTGCGCTCGTCCTTCCCGGTGCAGAAGAACAGCGACCCGTCGGCCGTGACCGTGAGGAGCGGCGTGACGTGGGGGCGCCCGTCGGGACGGACCGTCGAGACCCAGGAGACCTCCGCCCGCTCGAGCGCCTCGCGCACCGCCGACCACGGCACGCGCGGCGCCCCGGGCGAGCTGAAGGAAGCGAGCAGGACGCCGTCGGGGGACTCCGCCGGCGTGGTGGGGTCGGTCGGCGCAGGGACGTCGGTCATCGGAGGCTCCCGTCGTGGGCACTGGGACGACGGTTCGACCGCCCGCGCGCCCCGAACTCATCGGCCACGCCGAGGTGATCTGCCACGGCGGTGTCGGCGGACTGTGACAGGCTTGAGCCCACCCCTCCCCGCCGCCGACCGGAGACCGCCGCGCCCTCATGACCTCGACCGCGACCGAGCACGCCGTGACCCAGCGCCCGCACCGGGCGGCCCGGATCGAGGACCGGTGGCGCGCCGTCGTCTCCCGGCTGCAGAAGGCCCGCGGGTGGCGCCCGCGCGTCGAGCCGTTCGCCGGGTACGGGAGCCCGCGCCGTGTGCGCGTCCTGGCGCGGGTGCTTCTCGCGAGCCCGGCGTTCGACCCGGTGCTGCACGAGCGGGAGTCCGCGGACCGGCGCGGCTGGCGCTACTTCTTCACCGCGCCCGCGCCGCGCGAGCAGGTGCGCGTGCACGTCGGGGACGCGGTCGTCGACGTCGTCTCGGACCGCGGCGGCTACCTCGACGCGACGGTCGACGTCGGGCTCGCACCCGGGTGGCACGACGTGACGTTCCGGCCCTCGTCGGGCGCGGTGGCGACGGGTCGCGTGCTGGTCGTCGCGGACGGGCGGCGCCTCGGCGTCGTCTCCGACATCGACGACACGGCGATGGTCACGGCGGTTCCCCGCCCTCTCATCGCCGCCTGGAACACCTTCGTGCGGCACTCGAGCGCGCGCGTGGCCGTCCCCGGCATGGCCACGCTGTACCGGGGGATCGCGACGGCCCGGCCGGGCACGCCGTTCGTCTACCTGTCCACCGGCGCGTGGAACACCGCCGCGAACCTGCGGCGCTTCCTGCAGCGGCACGGCTTCCCGCCCGGCCCGCTGCTGCTCACCGACTGGGGCCCGACCAACACGGGCTGGTTCCGCAGCGGGCCGGAGCACAAGGACACCTCGCTCGACCGGCTGTTCCGCGAGCTGCCGGACGTCGACTGGCTGCTCGTCGGCGACGACGGCCAGCACGACCCCGAGATCTACGCGCGTGCTGCCCGGCTGCACCCCGACCACGTGGCCGCGGTCGCGATCCGCGAGCTCACCCCGACCCAGCGGGTGCTCTCCCACGGGTCACCGCTCCCCGCGCCGGGCAGTCTCCCGGGCGGGTCACCCGGCGGTGTCCCGACGGCGCACGGCCCCGACGGCGACGCCCTCACCCGGTCGCTCGCCCGGGCCCTGCGCCGCTGACGTCCGAGACGCGGCGTCGCCCGAGGTGCCGGGGAGAAGCCCTGGTCACCGAGGTGGAGGCCTGGTCATGGACCAGGCCTCCACCTCGGGCTGCCGGAGCTCCACCTCGGCTCGGGTCAGACCTCGAGGTTGGCGAAGAGGACGCTCGCGAGGCCCAGTCCGACGACGAGGTTGAAGAGCGTCGCGGAGCCGAACACGACGAGCGGCTTCCAGCCCGCCTCACGCACCGAGGTGACCTTGAACTCGAGCCCGATCGACACGAACGCGACGATGAAGAACACGGTGCTCAGCGACTTGAGGACGGCGATGTCGTCCGCCGACGCGTCGGCACCCACGGCGCCCACGTACACCGTGGCCGCGATCGACGCCGCGAGGAAGCCGAGCACGAACTTCGGGAACCGCGTCCACAGCTCGCTCAGGCGCGGGGCCGAGGCTCCCGGTGTCCGCTCGACCTTGAAGGCGAAGTACGCGGTGAGCGCGATCGCGACGACGCCGATGAGCGCGTTCTGCGTCGTCTTGACGATCGCCGCGACCTGCAGGGCCTCGTCCCCGGCGAGCGCACCCGCCGCGGTGACGGCCGCCGTCGTGTCGATGTTGCCGCCGATCCAGGCACCCGCGACGGCGGGGCTGAGCCCGAACGCCTCGGCGAGCGCCGGAAGGATGAAGATCGACGGGAGCGCGAAGAGGATGACGATGCTCGCCGCGTACGCGAGCTGCTCCTTCTTCGCCTGCACGGCCCCGGCGGCGCTGATCGCGGCGCTCACGCCGCAGATCGACACGGCGGACGCCAGCAGCGCGCGCAGCTTGTCCTCGATCCCGAGCCGGCCGCCGAGCCACCACGTGAACCCGAACACGAGCGTGATGAGCAGGAACGCCTGCGCGATCGCCGGCCCGGCGGCGGACACGATGAGCGAGAGGTTCACCGTGGCGCCGAGCAGCACCAGGCCGGTCTTGATGAAGAACTCCGTGCGGAACGCGGCGGCGAGCCGGTCGCGCAGGCCGAGCGCGCTGAGCACGGCGTTGCCGAGCAGGCCGAGCGCGATCGCGTAGACGGGGTACTCGACGGCCTTCGCGACACCGGACAGCGCCGTGCCCGCGAGCCACTCGGGCACCTGCTGCTCCAGGTAGCGCGTCGCCCAGGCGAGCCCGAGCAGGACGACGAACCCCGCGACGAGGTATCGGGCGCCCGGGTTGCGACCGTCCTGGACGACGGAGTCCTCGAGGGTCGTGCCCGTCGTCGGCGTGGACGCGCTCATCAGGGCACCAGCCCTGCGGGGATCAGGCCGAGGAGGCCCAGCGCCACGATGAGGAGACCGACACCGGTCGCGAGCCAGTCCTCGGAGAGGTGGACGCGCCGGACGGTCTCGACGGTGACGGCCGGGGTGACCGGGCCGTCGTCGGGCGGGGGCGTGCTGCTGGAGGTCATGGTCTTCACCTGTCGTCGGTGCGGGTCCCGTCCGGGAGGTCGGTGGACGTCACGCGCCATGCTCGTGGCGCCGTGCGCACCAGCACCAGGGGGGTCTCGCAGAACGGGCGAACGTGACGAGTCGTTAACGGACTCAGGGTGCTTCGGGGCCGCGAGGGTGGTTGCCTGAGGACATGACCACACCGCAGGACCCCTTCTCCACGCCCGACCGCGAACCCGCCGGGCCGACGCGCCGCACGTGGCCGTGGATCGCGCTCACCGTGGTCGCGGTGCTCGTCGTCGCGCTCGTCGTCTGGCTCGTGAACCGCCCGGCGGGCGACGAGCCCGCGGACGCCACGCCGGCGCCGTCGGGCACGACGACCGCGAGCGCCGCACCGGGCGACTCGCCCACGGACGACGCGTCCACGCCCGCCGCCGAGGGCTGCCCCGCGACCGGCGACGGACCGCCCGCGGGCGCGGGCACGCACGCGATCGTCGACGTCGACGGCGACGGTCGTCCTGACACCGCGTGGCTCACGGGCGGCGCGGGCCGCACGTTCGGCATCACCACGGCGTCGGGCGCGACCTTCTCCGCACCGGTCGACTCGGCGAGCCCGGTCCCCGCGAGCGCGATCGTCAACCTGGTCGCCGCGGGCGACGGCACGGCGCCGATCGCGCTCGTCGACACGGGCCGCGAGGTGCTCCTGCTCTCCGCCGCCGACTGCGCCCTGACCCCGACGCAGGACGCGCAGGGCGAGGCGTACACGTTCGACAAGGGCTTCACCGGCTTCGGCACGGGGGTCGGCTGCACGCAGGAGGGCGACGCGCTCCACCTCGCGGGCCTGAACGCCGTGTCCGACGACGGCACGTCCTTCACCGTGTCCCGCACCTTCGTCGACCTCGACGCGGGCGCACGGAACGCCACCAACGGCCAGGAGGAGACCGTCGCCGAGGACGCCGGCCCGGACGATGCCGTCGTCACGACGGCCCAGGAGACGAGCTGCGGCGACCTCGTCGCCGGCCAGGACGGCCCCACCGAACCCCACTAACCCACCCCCACCCACCCCACCCCCGCCCCCGCCCACCCCCGTCGAACACGACCTGGCGGTCGTTATCGGCGCGATAACGACCGCCAGGTCGTGTTCGACCGCTCGCGGGGTCGGGGGGCGGGGGGCGGGGTCGGGGTCGGGGTCGGGGGGCGGGGGCGGGGGGTGGGGTCGGGGGGTGGGGGTGGGTGACCTGGTGGGCCGAACCGCAGCGAGGCGCTACCCGCGGCCGCAGGTACGGCAGGTGGCGCGGCGGCGGAGCCAGTAGGCGTAGGTCGCGGCGCCGAGGGCGAGGGACCACAGCGGCCACAGGAACGTCGGACCGACGGCGCCCCACGTGTCCGCGGTCAGCGCCAGCCGGCTCTCGCCGAGCCCGATCACGATGAGCGAGAGCCCGGCGGGGAGCACCGCGACCGCCACGACCGTCGCGGGGACGACGGCCAGACCGACGGGCACGCGCCGCCCCGCGAGCCCGACCATCCACCGGGGGAAGACCTCGCCCCAGCGCTGGTACAGGCCGAGCGTGAGGACCGCGCCGACGAGCGCGAAGCCCCCCAGCCCGAGCGCGGCGATCCAGCCGCCGCTCCCGGCGAGGTCGGCGACGTCGTCGGGCGAGAAGCCGAGCGGGATCCCGAGGACCCAGGCGATACGCGTCACCGCGTAGAAGGCGGGGATCGCGGCGGCGACGAGCGCGGCCGTCCGCCCCCGGCGCGCCGCGACGGCGGGTGTCGTCCAGGCCGGGTCGTGGCCGTCGTGCCGGCGACCGCAGGACTCGCACGCCCCGGCCCCGCGGCGCACGAACCGCCACGTCGCGGCGACGAGCAGGGCGCCGCCGATCAGGAGCGCGAGCTGCGTGAGCGGGCCCGGACCCAGGAAGTCCTCGAAGGCCGCCCGGATCACGGGGTCGAACGGCGCCATGACGAGCGTGACCGGCAGGTAGCCGAGGCGGGCGAGGATCGACGCGTCGGTGAGGGCGAGGACGCCGGCCGAGACGACGACCGTGGCGGCGACGGTGAGCGCACGGTCGGCTCGGGCGACGGGACCGTGCCGCGCCCCGAGCCACGCCCGCAGGGCGGTCGCCGAGCCGACGAGCGCGAGGACCGCGACCCACGGCGTGAGCGTCGCGCCCGCGACCCGGCTGAGGGCGCCGAACGACAGGTCGTTCGCGTCGCCCACCGCGAGCGTGCCCCCGGTCAGGGTGACGACGAGGGCCGCGACGCTCCCCACCGCCCACCACGCCGCCGCCGTCGGGGCGACCCAGCGCCCGCGGCCGGCGTGCGGCCCCGGCGGCGCACCGGCGGAGGGACGGCCGACGACGCCGTGCGGGTCGGTGGCACCGGTGACTGAGGACGGGGACGGGGTTCGAGTGCTCATGGCTCGACCCTCGTGCCCGCGGTGCCGCGCCGGATCACCCGCGACGACGACGGCGCTCCCCCGCGAGGGGGACGCTGCGACCGTCGCGAACGCGCGCGGTCATGACGGCTTCTTCCGCTTCCGGGTCGCCGACGGGGCCCACGGCCTCGTCGGGTCGTGGACGCGTGACCTTCGTGAGAGGGAGCTGGACGAGCTCTTCGACGCCTCAGTCCGCCCGCACGAAGCCCGACTCGTACGCGCGCACGACGGCCTGCGTACGGTCGCGCACGCCGAGCTTGGCGAGGACGTTCCCGACGTGCGTGCGCACGGTCTCGACGCCGAGGTACAGCGTGGCGGCGATCTCCGCGTTCGACAGGCCGCGGGCGACGAGCCGCAGCACCTCGCCCTCCCGCTCGGTGAGGCGCGCGGCGCGCAGCTCGTCCCCCGCGGGCGGGCGAGCCGTCGCGAGCCGTCGCACGGCGTCGGGGAACAGCAGCGACTCGCCTCGCGCGACGACGCGCACCGCCTGCACGACCTCCTCGGGCCGCGCGCGCTTGAGCAGGAACCCGTGCGCGCCGGCGCGCAGCGCGTCGAGCACGTGGTCGTCGTTCTCGAACGTCGTCACGACCAGCACGCGCGGTGCGGGGTCCCGGGCGAGCAGCGCCCGGGTCGCGTCGATGCCGTCGACGCGCGGCATGCGCACGTCCATGAGCACGACGTCGGGGCGCACGCGCGCGACGACGCCCGGCACCTCGGCCCCGTCCCCGGCCTCGCCGACGACCTCGAGGTCCGGCTCCATGTCGAGGATGACGCGCAGCCCCGCGCGCACGAGCGGCTCGTCGTCGACGAGCACGACCCTGATCGGGGCGTCCCAGGTCGGTGCGTCGTGCCGGTCCCGGGTCATGCGTCCGATCCTGCCAGCGGGAACGTCGCGCTCACGACCCACGCTCCGCCGTCGGGCGTGGGGCCGGTGGTGACCGCGCCGCGCAGCAGGAGCACCCGCTCGCGCACGCCCGCGAGGCCGCGGCCCTCCCGGCCCGGGTCCTCCGGGCCCGGGTCCTCCTGGGCCAGACGACGCCCGGTCGCCCGGAGCGGGTTGCGCACCTCGACGCGCAGCGCCCCGGCCGGGCGCACCCCGACGTCGACCGTCACGGGCGCGCCCGGCGCGTGCCGCAGCGCGTTGGTGAGCGCCTCCTGCGTCACGCGGTACGCCTCCTGGGACACCGCGCGCGGGACCGGTCCGAGCGCCGCGGTCGTCGGGCCCGCACCGCCGGCCCACCGGACGTCCGCGCCGGTGCGGCGCGCGTCGTCGAGCAGGGCGCCGAGGTCGTCGAGCGTGCGCGCGGGGTTCCGCGACGGCGGCGTCGGCGACGAGCGCGCGTCCGCGCGGAGCAGGCCGAGGACGTGATCGAGGTCCGCCATCGCGGCACGGCCCGTCTCCTCGATCGCGGCGAGCGCCCGGTGCGCGGCCGGCGGGTCGACGTCGAGGAGGCAGGCCGCCGCCGCGGCCCGCCTC